>DASSCV010000141.1:0-12084 GCA_035697505.1 Rubrobacter sp. | reverse complement strand
CTCCGCAGTCGAAGAGATCGCGAGGATCTCGGAGCATTTGCTCGCCTCCCTCGAAACCACTGCACCGCCTAAGGACCGGGAGGAAGAGGCAGCCAAGGCGAAAGCGCGCTCAGCCCTACGATTCGGCGGGTGATCACACCGATCGGCGCCCCACCAACCAGCAAGTTCCCATGAGTGTGCCAGGCCCGCCAAGATACAAATAGACTCCGCCACGATGACCAATAAACCTCCCAACTTTGCTTCCACCGACCCCCACGAGACGCTGTTGCATGAATTGCCCCCGACGGTGGCATCGGAGAAGGCAGAAAAAGGCTTCCAAAGCTAGGAGGACGGATCGGGAGTAGAGGGTCGAGGAGAATGCGGCCCTCTACTCACACATGCCCAACGCTGGCTAACCGTTGCGGGAGTAGCTGATCAGTTCCGCACGGCTGCCGTCGCCATCCGTGTGCACGCTCAACAGTGGGCCTATGTTCGGGGCGTAGAACTTCAGCTCCTGGACCTTCGGCTCCGTCGGCACCAGGTCGCGCGTCATCAGGACGCCCTTCTCGAAGTAGCCGAGTGGCACCTGGACCCGTTCCTCACCGATGGTGATGACCGCGGCCTTGTCCTCGGCTTCGCCCTCGAAATACTCCTGGCGGTAGGAGAGGCCGGGGTCGGGGTTGGCCGGCATGGCGATCCCCGGTTGCGCCCCGTCGACACCCGCCTCGAAAGAACCGCCGTGGTCGAGGACCTTGCCGTTCTTGTAGTTGGTTACGTACTCGCCGAGGTACCAGACGTTCCCGGCCTTGTCCTGGGCGTACCAGTCGTCGGTGATCTCGACCGGCGCGCCGTTCTCGGTGACCGTGTCGCGTACCACGCGGGCCTCGATCCCGTTGGCTATCATCTTCGTCTCGTCGGTGACCTCGACGACGACCTTCTGGTTCGTGCCCTTCGTGTCCGTCTCGCTGTAGACCCACTTGCTTCCCTGGCTCATCGGCCAGTAGGGATTGTCGATGTTGACGGAGAAGTCGGCCGGGTCGAGCTTTACGGGCTCGCTTCCCTGCGGCATGCCTCCCCGGCTGCCAGATCCCGAGGCCGCGGCGGTCGAGCTTGCTGCCCTGGCCGACCTCCCGGGGCTCTGGTCCTTCGCTGCCGAAGCCTTCTCTGCCGTCGTACCGGCCCCACACGCGCCAGCCACTGCCAGACTCATCGCCAGCGCGAGTGCCGCCACACCACGCATCAGGGGTCTCGCACGCTGCCCATCCATCGTTCCTCCTCTTCGATCGCTGCCGTTCGCAGTCTTCCGCGCGCGGCGCCTCTTCCAACCCTTCCTCGTTCGTCGGCCCTTCTATCAGCCCCTTTCACCGACTTTCGTGTACATGAAGCCTGAAAGCAGCATTGCAAGCGAACGTGAGGATAGGTTGAGCGCACGGTGAGAGCGAGATTAGATTCCTGCAACCTTCCCAGTATCGACCTTCGGAAAGGGTTCGAGCCACCGCTCCGAGCGTGTCGTTGCTAATGAGCGGCACTGGCCAGGACGGCTTTCTCGCGATAGCCGACGCTAAGACCTCGGCGCCTACCCGCCTGGGTATAATCTTTCGTGAGTTGATAGGTGTGCTGAGAAAAACAGAGACGCTTGTGTATGGACTAGCGGGCGTTGTCGCGTTAGCGATCTTTCCCGCGCTCGCGGCGGCCCAAGGCTCGGATACGGTGCACGACGAGGCCGGGGCACTTAGCGGTCCGGAGGAGCAGCGTGTACAGCAAGCCTTCGACTCGGCGCAAGAGGAGACGGGGCAGCCGCTCCACGCCTTCCTGGTACCGAACAAGGGCGTGGAAGGCCAGGAGGCCAGGCATGACCTACTGACCAGAGAGGCCACCGAGGCGCAAGTCCCGCAGGATGCCGGGGTAGTCGTGGTTGCCACGAACGATGGCTGGGGCACGACTTATAACTTCCCGCAGGACGCATACAATACAATGGTCCCGGACTTTCGGGAGGGAGACTTCGCCGCCGGGCTCGTGGCCGGAGCACGAGAGATTCGGGGTGAGCCTGCGGCACAGGGCGCGCAAAACGATCCTGATGGTGGTACGGGTGGTCTGGGGGTAGGCGGTCTACTCCTACTTTTGGCGGCGGTGGCAGGAGCTCTCCTATTGTTCAGGAACCGGCGCGCCAAGAAACGGCGCATCGAAGAAGAACGTCGGAGCGCTGAGGAAGAGTTCGCCAACCTCACCGTCCACCTGAATGAGTTCGACGAGAAGGAGCGGCTCGTCGCAGGCTACCTGGAGGCCCAGCGTCCGCTGTTGGATCAGCGAACGGAGGAGTGGGTAGAGGCGAGGATCTCGGACGCCAAGACAACTGGTTTCGCCCAGGAATTCGATGAGGCAGCATCCCGGCTCATCTCCGACCCTATCCGGGCGCGCGAGCGTATGGAGCACGGGCGCAACCTCCTCGCAGAGTCCATGCAGAAGCTCCACGAAGCCGAGAGAACCATGGACGACTACAGGGCCGCCGACGAAGCTCTGGACGGCAGGCTTCGTGTGGCAATGGAGGAGATACAGGCCGCCGAAGAAGCCGAGGAGACCGCGCGGGCCGAGGGCGTCGCCGTCGAACCTCTGAAGCTGCGCCCGGAATACGACCTGGTGGCCCGAGAGGCTGCGGATCGCGCCTCCCGCCGGGACGAGTTCGATCCCCGGCATAGCCTCGCGGCGATCGAGGCGCTCGCGGAGCGGGCCCGCGCGCACAGGAAGGCGCTACAGAACGAGATCTCCGCGCGAGACGCACTCCCTGACGAACGCTACGCGACGGAAGGTGCGCTAGTGCGGGCGCGAGAGACTCTCGAAGAGTATCGTGGAGCCCATGAGGGAGCGCTCGACGAGTTCGGCCAGGCCGCGCTCGGAGAGGTTCCGAACCCCGGGGAGCTTTCCTCGAGCCTGCTCGAAGCCGAAGGGTATATGGATCGAGCAGATCGCGCCGTGTCGTCTGGCCGCTTCAGTGAAGCTCGCTCCCTGCTACATGAAGTCGCCGACCTCGCCCGGAATACCATGGGATCCCCGGGCCGGCTGAAGGCGGCCGCGGCGGAAGCCGACCGTAAGAAACGTGAGGGCGAGGAGAAGCTCCAGGAGCTCGAAGCCCGTCTGGCGCAGGCGAAAGCGAACGAGCACCTCATGGATCCCTACCAGCGGCAGAAGCTCAGGGAATACGAGTACCAACTGGGGAACGCCCGCTATGGTTTCTTCGGAGGAGATTGGCTCACCGCGATACTGCTCTTCGAGGCCCTGGACAACGATTACATGTCCTTGGGTGACCCTTCATCCTTCGATGCCGGAGGTTCGGACAGCGATTGGGGCGGTGGTGACTGGGGCGGTGGTGACTGGGGCGGCGGGGACTTCGGTGGGGGAGACTTCTAGCTCTCCACCGCTTGATGATGCCTAATCTCCCACTTCGAGCGTGGATTGATCGAGGTTGGCATCCGCGCCACTCCTTAGCTACAAACGCCCTCACCAGTTCGGCTTCATGAGCGGGACCGCAGGAGGATGTACTGTGTCGCAAGCGTAACTGTTGGCGTAGAATGTCGAGCGGTTCAGCTGACGCGGGAGAAAGGAGAACCGATGGTTCCACAAGAGTGGGTAGGCAAGCGGGTGGAGGTCGATCTGGTGCGTCCCGGGCCGACTTTGATGGGGGCTACCTACCAGGGCACGCTGAATGCCGTCACAGACCTGGGTATAGTCGCCTCGCTGAGCACCGATGCCCAATTGGAGACCGAGGAGCGGGAGCGGTTCTATCCCTGGAGCGCCGTGTTGTCCGTCGATCTCTCCGGGTAGGGCGAGAGGTCTCGATTGGTAGGGTAGTCGCGGTAGGCTTATCGAAGCTCGATCTGAGATCTACTTCTGGTTAAAGGTTGGAGATCACGATATCTCGTGCCAGTGGCAAACGGCGCATACCCCATCTCGTGGCCTATCGCAAGCCTTCAGTGGAGAGAGTATGATCCTTACTAGAAGGAATCCGATAAGGTGCCACGCGTGGGGTTGCGAGCAGGGGTAAGTCATTGAAGCGTCGGTACACGGTCATAGAAGCGGATGCAGATTTGGCCCGGCCTACGGCGAACGTCGCTATTGACGGCTCCCGGTGGCGGCGTGTGTTCGGGGGTAGGGCTCGCGCACGAGGCGGCGTATAGGATTGTGTACGACGTCGTTGTTATCACTATGACCCGCGTGCCCTATGTCCTCGCGATCATGGCCGCTGTCGTCCTCTCCTACCTGGCGTATCGACGTCGACCGAGGCCACCGAAGTGGGGGATGTGGCCGGGCATTTTCGCGTTGCTTGCGCTGTATGGATTCCTGGCCGCGTTGGCACCCGCCGGATGGGACGAGCCGCTCGTGCTGCTGGGGATTTGCTTCGCTGCCCTGTCGGGATATGCTTGGCTCGATCCCGCCAGAAGGAGGACTTCGGCGGGTGCCAGAGAAACCTCTGCCTGACTTCCCCTCGCCCCCCGTGGAGCCTGACTCACGGGTGAGAGTACGGTGGGCGGCGGGTAGGACCCAGATTTATATCCGGCGTTGATGATAGAGCTACCCGAGAACGCGCAACACTCGCAGGGGACGCTCCGCACACCGGTGATGATGGCTGTGATCGCCGTCATGATCTCCCTGTTTCCGCTACTTTTCGCCTGTTCCTCTGAAGGATCCAAAGACCATTCCGAAGGGAGCCGGCGAACCGACGAGGGCCAGCGGGCCGGCAACGCTGGCGATGGCCCGAAAGGCGCCCGCCGCACCGAAACACAGGCGGCCCTCGTCCCGATCGTCCACCTGAGCTCGACCGCGGAAAACATCAGCACGCAAGAGCTTTCGGGGACACGGAATTTGGCCGTCGGCCGAGGGTACCGTGACGAGGCCGAAGAGCTTGTAGACAGCCCGAGGTTCGAAAGCTTCGATTCTGAGGCCGCCGTGGTCGACCACGTTAGCAAGACTCCCGAGGCGCTCGGGCTCGTACCCTGGGACGAGGTTGGCCCAAGGGTCAAGGCACTGTCGGTAGACGGTAGGTCGCTACTGGACTCGGAGGGTGGCGATGACTATTCCCTGAGGCCGGAGGGTGCGACGGTCCCTGATCCCGAAGAGCTGCGGCGTGTAGTGGTCGGGGGCGACATCGTGCTCGACCGCGGGCAGTACTACACGGTCATCCAGAAGGGGATGGGGATCGACTTCCCGCTCGACGGGGGCTACGCCGCCGTGACGAGTCGCGTGCCAGAACAGAGCGCCTACTCGGAGACGGGGATCATCCACCAGTTCACGGCCCAACGTACCGGGAGAGCGGGCGCGGTCAGGGAGTACCTGTCGGGCGCCGACCTTACGCTTGCTAACTTCGAGAACCCGGTCATAAGAAACGCCGTCTATCATCCCGACGCGACGACCTTCACTGGCGACCTGCGGTTGATGCCTGTGCTGGATCAGGCCGGACTGGACGGCGTTACCCTGGGCAACAACCACGTCCTGGATGCAGGGACTACAGGGTTGAACGAGACGATGCGGCACCTGGATGCCGCCGGAATAGCCCACGCTGGGGCAGGTATGGACCTTGCGGAGGCCCGCAAGCCCATGGTATTCGACCTCGGCGGGACGAAGGTCGGTGTCCTCTCATACCTTGACGTGCCCTCCTACGGCTGGGCCTGGGCTACCCAGACGGCCCCTGGCACGGCGCCACTCCTTCAGAACGTCTTGGAAGAGGACATAAAGCGCTTGCGTCCGAGAGTCGACCTGATCCTCGTGATGCCACATTGGGGCAAGGAGTACATCGCGACCCCAGAACCGCAACAGGTGGATCTCGCACACGCCGCCCTGGACGCCGGGGCCGACCTCGTAATCGGCGGCCACGCCCACTGGCCCAAGGGGATAGAAGTGTACGAGGGCAAGCCGATCTTCTACGGCGTCGGCAACTTCCTCCTCGACCAATCCTGGTCGGAAGAGACCTCGACGGGGATCTTCGCGGAGATCACATTGTACGGTGACGATGTGGTCCAGGTCCGCCCCGTCCCTTTCATCATGCTCGACTTCGCCCAGCCCAACTTCCTCATGCCAGGGGCGGGCGGGGATAGGGCGTTGCGCAAGATCTTCGCCGCATCCCTGGGACCCGAGTTCGAGGCGTACGGGCGACGCGCCCGCTGACGTTTCTTCGACGGGGCGTGAGGGAGGAGTGTCCTGGAAGGTTCTTCTCCGCGTGACCACAGGCCTGTCGTCGTCACGCGCGAGGAGGACGTATAGGGGCGCGAAGCGCCCTACACTTCCTCTATTCCCTCGGGCGGTAGATCACCATATCGGCGACACGATCTGTTTTCTCGTAGTTGTCGTGTATCTCCTCGAGCATCTTTGGGGTCCATCTATCGCTCTTTATCTCCCTCGCGAAGGGTGGGCTCCAGATCATGATCATGGGAAACCTATCCTCCTCGATGTCCTTCAGGATCGGCCTCTGATCCCAGTCACCGTCAAGGGTGAGTTGGGTCATCTCGAAAGGCTGGAAGTAGATTCTCCGCCCTCTCTGGGGCAGGAGTCCCATGTAGTCGTCTGTGAGCACGGGTCCATCCGCCCGCGCCACCATACGGGATAGTTGCGCGACCTCGACCCGCTGCTCGATAACGTAGTTCTGCAAACCCGAAGGGACCCGCGACGATTGTGCGAGCGCCAGTACCTGGACCGCGAGAAGGGCTATGAGGACGATCCGCAACCGCGGCCGCCTGCGCTGCCAGGCGATAAATGCCCCTGTTGCCAGGCCGAGCGCCGCCGATAACTCCAAAAGATAGTTCACGTCAGAACCCACCTTGCCGACGAGTACCGCAGACGGGATGCTGGCGAGCAGATAGGGTGCCACGAGCCACCACGAACGATTTCCCTTGCGTGGCGTAAGCAGTAGGAACGCGAGCGAGCCGAGCAGTAGCAGGGGGCAGGCAAGGAGGGCACCTAGGGCGTTGAGGCTGACCCGCTCCCACCGGAAATCGTTTAGGTTGGCGGTTATGGTGTTGAGGAAGAACCCGCCTCCGGTAAAGATGTTCAGTAGCGCAAACACGATCAGGCCTGCACCGCCGGCGATCGCGACCGTCTCCAGCGCCCGGCGGCGCTGGCCCTGGGCTACGAGCCACACGAAGGCCGCGAGCGGCGCGGCCAGGATGTAAGTCTGGCGGGTATAGACGGCAGCAATGAGAAGCAGGGCCGAGACGAAGACACTCCAGCGCTTCTCGGGCCAGCGCGCGACGACGAACAAACCGGCCCAGGAGAGCGCCAGCCCCAGCAAGTCGACCCTGGAGAGCGATGACCAGCGCACGACGTAGGGCATGGCAGGGAAGATCAGGCCCCCCGCTATCGCCGCGATCCTGTCTTTGGTCAACGTGTGCAGGGTCAGCCCCACAAAGAGCGCCACAGCCGCGACGCTGAGGAGCGAGATCAGACGCCCGTACCAGAGCGCAGGACCGAACAGCCACACAAAGGGCACCTGGGCTAGCATGAAGAGCGGAGGATAGTTGGATACAACGTAGGGTGAGACGGTGAGGTCGGTCCTGTAGATGGTCTGGAACTGCGCGAGCCTTACGGACTGGTCGAGGAGCGGCCCTTCACCGTAGTTGAGCGGGTAGGGGAAAGCGAGCGCGTCCCATCCGTGCCTCAAAAAGAGCAGCACGGCAAGACCCTGGGCAAGGAGCAAGAGCGCGGTAGCGGCAAAGAGCACGACCCGGCGCGTCCGCCCGACCTTGTAGGCTGCTTTCTCTAGACCCTTACTCGTCGCCAGACCCTTCCTCGTTCCCGAACTCAGGCTCTGTATCCTACCGCTTTTGGCGCCGGCTACACGCGAACAATGCCCAGCGCTTCCACCCTCTGTTCCGAAGGGCCGGCCCGGGTTGTGCGGTTGGCCGCACCGTGTAGTATGGAGGTAAGTGTCGCCCTAATATTCAGGAGGGTTTTCTGGTGGAGGCGCTCGGCGAGCAGGCGCGGGAACTTACGGTGGGAATCGCTCGGGAAGAGTCCGAGCAGTTCAGGATCGACGCCAGAGATTTTCTCTCGGCGCGGGAGCGGGGCGGGACCACGGGGACGCGCATAGACCAGCAGACTGCGGCCCTCTCCGACGCCGCCGAGATCGTCAACCGCAGCTTCCCTACGCTGGAGCCCTCGGGCAGGTTCATAAACGCCATCTCACCCGTCGTCATCCCGAACCGCCAGTCGCTATTCTGGCGCATCATGCCTATAGGGATGATGGCCGTTTTCCTGTTCGTCGGCACGCTCGTGACGTTCGGGATAGCAAGCTTCGCCGGCGGCGGGTTGGCGCTGGCCCTCTTCGGGCCGCACCTCTGGCTGCTCCTGGTCCTGCTGGCCTTCTTCTTCTGGTGGCGCCAGAGCGTGGTGATGGTACCCGACGGCTGCAGGGCCGTCGTCACCCGATTCGGGAAGCTGGAGGAGGTCGTGGAGGCCGGGCGGAAGCTGCTCTTCAACCCGTGGAAGCAAGTCAGCTACATCGTCAACACCACGAGGGAGTACCCTTACAACGCCCCCATAAGGGAGGCTCCGACGGCGAGCCGGGTGAACGCGAGCGTCGACCTGTTTCTGCAGTTCAGGATCGAAGACCCCGCCGAGTTCATCTTCACGGTAGGCGGCGTCAAGGGGTTCTCTGACAAGCTGGAGAACGCGATCAGCGAGGTTTCGCGGGCCCTTATCTACGAGCAGCGGGCCGAGGACATCTACGACCTCGTCGGGGAGAGCACCCAGAAGTTCCTTGACTCACTGAACGAGCAGTTCCTCCCCGCCGTGCGCTTTACGAACGCGAACATAACGCACGCCGAGCCCTCGAGCCAGGAGTACAGGATGGACCTCGCGGCCCCCGAGATGGTCAGGGTGGCGAAGGGGGCCTACACCTACGAGTACGAGCTCAGGCTCCGAAAGGAGCAGGACGAGGGCGAACTCAGGGGCGAGCTGGCGTCGCTCAGGGAGACGCTCTCCGCGATCAGCGCCGAGATAGCGACTTACCAGGCCCAGATCGACACCGCCCGCGAGCGCGAGACGAACCGCGCCAACGCCAGCGCCCGGGAGCGGATGGTGGAGGCCGAGAGCGAGGCGAACGCGAACGCAGCGCTGCTGGAGGCCCAGGCGCTGGATATCAGGGCCGTCAGTAGCGCCGCGGCGCCGGAGATCCTGGAGTACCGTTTCCAGCAGGACGTCCTCGAGAGGCTCGCCGCTGTCGCCGACAGGTTGCCGCAGGTAGTCCAGATCGGGGCCATAGACGGGGATGATGCGGTGGACTTCCTGCAGATCTCGCGTCGTATGATCGGGACCGGAGGCGAGCCTCTGTTCACGCCCGAAGACATGCAGGCCATTAGGGACAGGATGGAGGAGATTCAGGCCCGCATCCGCGAGCGCTCACGTGAGCTCGAAAGCCTCTCGGACGGCCAGGGGGCAAGCCCGGAACCGCAGCAAATCGAAGACGAGAACGCAGAGAGGGTCGAGGAGATCCGGCAGTCCGTAACGGACGAGGCCGTACGCCAGCGCGTAGAGCGGATCGGCCATGAGGGAGACGGGGAGGAGCGATGATGACCGAGACACTGGAGACGCGGTTTCAGACGCAAACCGTCCCCAGAATGCAGGAGTTTTCCAGGATCAAAGAGGTCGTCTCGGGCTGGTCTGGGGTAAGGCAGTACCTGAGGGGCGGAGACGAGGGCCAGATCGTACCCGTCGTCATACCGAAGGACCGCAGGCGCTACGGCTGGCTGTTCTTGCTCGGTGTGGCGGTCTACATGCTGGGCTTCGCGCTCTTCTCGGGGAGCGCGGCGCTGGCCATACTGGCCGTGCTGGTCGCCATCTTCTTCCTCGGCCTCGCGCTGCTTTGGCTTTGGCGGGGCGCCATCGTGGAGATAGAGCAGGGGACGACGGGCGTGCGCTCGCGCTACGGGAGGATCGAAGGCACCCTCCCGCCAGGAAGGCACTACCTCTGGCGGCCGTGGGACAGGGTCGAGTTCGTCGTCGACACGGCGACGGAGATCCCTTACCTCGCGCCTGTAGCCGTCTGCCCGACGCAGGAGAACGTACCGCTCAAGGCGATAGAGTTCTTCCTGAAGTTCAGGATAGTGGACCCGCTCGCCTTCGTGCGCGTCATCGGCGCCTCGAACTTCGACCTCGTCCTCTCCAGCGCGGTGCAGGATGCGATCCGGCAACGCAGCCGACAGGTGAGCACGGAGAAGGCCTACGACCTGCGCGGCAGCGACGTCGGAGATATGCAAGAGTACCTGAACCGCCAGCTTGCCCACTACGGGGTCCGCATCCTCGGCGCCAACATCCCAGACGTGCAACTCCCCGACCAGTACCAGCAGCATCTAGCCACCCGCGAGCGCGTTGCCAAAGAGCTCGCCGCCTACGAGCGCGAATGGGAGCTGACCCGCAAGCAGCGCATCGACACGCTCCTCATGGATATCGAACGCTCCAAGAAAGACCGCGACGCCCGCCTGATAGAAGTGAAGGAAGCCCGCAACCGCGCACGCCAGGACGTGGCCAGGATGCTCGAAGAACAGGAGACCGAGGCCCAGCGCGTGCGCCTGGAGATAGAGACGCGAGGCCGCGCCGCCCTGACCGAGGCGGAGAACGAGGCCACGGCCCTCCGCCATCTCGGCCAGGCCCACAGGGACAACCGCGCCGTGGTCCGCTACGAGCTGGCCCGCCGCAGGGTAGAGGTCGGCGAGAAGCTCATGCAGCGCGCCCCGCGCCCCGTCCTCATCCGCGGCGAAGGAGGCGAGCAGTCAGCCCTCTCCACCCTGATCCTCGCCCGGCTCCTCCCGCAATTGACCGAGGACGGCTCGACAGTGGAGAAGGCCAGCGAGACACTGCGCGACCTTGGCAACGAAGGGTAATCTAACAGCATAACCGTCATTCCCCCGCGGAGCCTGTCCCCGCGAAGCCTGTCCCCTCGAAAGCGAGGAGCGGGAATCCACGACGGCGGTCGCTCCGGGCAAACTTGGCGGCGTTATCGAGTATCCCCGAGTGTGAGCGCCAGAAAGCAGCGTAGGACGAGTGTTGGATCACGCCTTGCTCGGCCTGTTCACGCCGTACTCGAGGCCGTCTACCAATGCTTGCCAGGAGGCTTCGATGATGTTCTCGGAGACGCCGACGGCGCCCCACATCCGCTTGCCGTCTGTCGAGTCTATGAGGACGCGGGTCGTCGCGGCAGTGGCGCGGTGCTCATCGAGGATGCGGACCTTGTAATTGGAGAGGTGGATCTCTTTCAGCTCCGGATAGTGCGGCCCTATGGCCTTTCTCAGGGCTTGATCTAGGGCGTTTACGGGACCGTTGCCCTCTGCGGTAGAGATGACCCTCTGTCCGCCCACGGAGAGCTTTATGGTCGCTTCTGTCGTCGTCTCCCCGCCGGCCCGCTTCTCGGAGATGATCCTGAACGTCTCCAGTTCGAAGAGCGGCCTGTCCTCCCCGGTGGTCCTTCCTATCAGCAGCGCGAGGGAGGCGTCGGCGGCCTCGTAGTGGTAGCCCTCGTACTCGCGCTGCTTTATGGCGCCGAGGATCTGGGTCGCATCCTTGGCCTCGAGCCCTAGTTCCCTTGCCTTGGTCTTGATGGAGTTTTTCCCCGAGAGCTCCCCGACCGGAGTGCGCCTTACGTTCCCTACGGCCTCGGGCGCGATGTGCTCGTATGTCGCGGGATCCTTGGAGATGCCGTCGACGTGCAGCCCACCCTTGTGGGCGAAGGCGCTGCGCCCCACGTAGGGACGGTGGGTATCGGGCGTCAAGTTCATGAGCTCCGAGACGTAGTTGGAGACCTCGGTGAGCCGCCGCAACCTTTCGTCATCCATGATTTTCAGCCCCATCTTGAGCTGCAAGTTGGCGATGGTCGTGACGAGGTCGCAGTTGCCGCACCGCTCCCCGATACCGTTGACGGTCCCCTGTACATGCGTCGCTCCGGCCTCTACGGCCACCAGAGCATTCGCCACCCCACACCCCGAGTCGTTGTGGGTGTGGATGCCTACCTCCACGTCGGGGAACTCCCTCACCGTGCGCACCACGACCGCTTTGAGCTCCGTCGGCAAGGTCCCGCCGTTCGTGTCACAGAGGACCAGCGTCGTCGCGCCTGCTTCGGCCGCGGCG
>DASSCV010000140.1:0-5954 GCA_035697505.1 Rubrobacter sp. | reverse complement strand
GCTCACCTCCTGAGTCTCCGCCGACTCAGCAGCAGTCGTCTGGGCCGCCTCAGTCACCTTCCGGTTCACTTCCTGAGCTTCCGCCTCCTCCTCAGGAGCAGCCCCCCACTCCTGCTCAGGTGCAGTATCAATAAGCCACGGAGAGAGGGTCGGGGACTCTAGTAGTCTCGGCCCATCTTCTAAAGGCCCCTACTCGAAGAGCAAGTAGAAAAACATCGCCTTACCTTGACAGCTTTGCGGAATATAGGTCATACTTATGCATCCTATAGAGCAAGGGGGGGGCAGCGTTGAAAATGCGTTTGATTCTGTTGGCGCCGTTGCTGGCGCTGTTTGCGTTTGTCGCGACGACAGAACAGCAAGCAGAGGCGGTGTCATTCGGAGGCCCCGTTCAGGGTGAGCTGATGGAGACCCGGCCTACCGGTACCTCCGTAGTCAACGACCCCATGTACCAAAACGGCCAGGCGCTCAAATTCTCGAGTAGCGGCGTAACCGCCATCGAGACAGTGACCTTCCCCGCCAATTCAGGTTTACACGACGTGGTGCTACTGGCGCGTGCTGGACAGTCGGGTGGCTCGCCCAGGCTTACGGTGAGCGTCAACGGCACCCCCAAGACAACACGGGACATAACCAACAGCGGTGCTCCCGAGCCCTACACGTTTGTCGTGAACGCTCCTTCGGGGAGCGGCGTCAAGATAGGCGTGCAGGCCGACAACACAGCTACGGGTAGAAACGCGTTCGTAGACGTACTGTCTTTCCCCTCCAGCGGAGGTTCTACGACTCCGACCGATACCGACGGTGACGGCGTGCCAGACTCTACGGACCAATGCGACAATGACCCCGGACCTGCTCCTACAGGATGTCCGGCTGATCCTAACCTTGATAGTGACGGAGACACAATACCCGACACGGTAGACAACTGCCCAAACGTTTACAACAAGGGGCAGGCAGACGACGATAACGACGGCGTGGGCAACAAGTGCGAAAACGGTTCTACGACTCCGACCGATACCGACCGTGACGGTGTGCCAGACTCTACGGACCAATGCGACAATGACCCCGGACCTGCTCCTACAGGATGCCCGGCTGATCCCGGCGGGACGCCCGGCGGCGGGACGACGACTTGGCCCAACTGCATTGGCACCCACATATTTCCGGGTGATAATATCGCCGGCATCATCAACGACAAATCTGGTCGTTTCTGTGTCCACCGTGGCACGTATACGGTCTCAACGCAAGCCTTGCTCAAGACTGGCGACAAGCTCGACGCCGAGCCCGGAACGTGGACTTCTGAAGGACCAGCTAGAGTGCCGGATCCTGTAGTCAACCTGGAGGGCCGTGGCACGGACAACCTGCTGCGCGCGGATGGCAATGATATCTCCATAAGTTGGGTTGACATTACTGGTGCCAGCGGCACTGGTAACGGCACTGGTGCTATCGCTGCTGGGTCTGCGGGTTCGGACTTTCTGGTGGAGTACTCGCGAATTCATGACAATGCCTCTCTAGGCATCAGCAACATGAATGGCACTGTCCGCTACTCCGAGTTCTTCAAGAACAGCAACGCTTCCTCTGCGCTCGGCTTCAACGCTTCGGCCGTCAAGGGGATAACCGAGTATGAAGCAGATGGAGTGTACGTACACGAAGAGCAGGGTAACGGCCTCTGGTGTGACGTTGGGTGCAAGAATTCCGCCAGGCCTACTCCAGGGTGCCCGACCGGGTGCTTCTGGGTACACCACAGCGTGGTGGACAACAGTGATCGCGCTGGCATCCGCTACGAGAACAGCGATAGCGAAGCCCTGTTCCAGAACAACGTGATTCGCGGCAACGGTATTACCGAACATCGTGGGGGTATCGACATTCGGGACTCGAAAGACGCCCAGGTGCTCAACAACATCTTGAGTAACAACAATGGGATCGGCGTGCGCGCCACCGACTCGGGCCGCTCTGACCGTGTAGACCTGGATAACATTCTGGTGCAAGGCAACAACTTGGGCGGCGATCGCATCATCAATTGCGGTGGGCCGGTTACGTGTATTAGCAACACCCAAGTCGGCACTAAATAGCAGCGCCAACCTCTGAAAGGAGGAGTTGGGAGGAACGGGTGCTCGCGGTATCGGTCGCGTTTGTGCGCTACTCGGCGGCGCAGATGTTGCTGTGACCGTAGCACTTCGCGGGGCGGCTATCGAAGGCTTGGTCGGTAGCCTGATCAGGCTTCAGTGACTGGTGAGCACACTAGGGGGAATGCCTCGCCGCCATGTTCGGTCCTGTCTGATGCCCCGCTCTTGATCTGACGCTTCCCGGGCCTGACCGACTTCGGGTGCTATCCAGAGGGAGGTCTACCGTCACTTTGCTCGCGCCGCCGGCACCAGCCGAGACGGCGATCCGCCGTCGGATATTGGTGATCTTTCGGCAGTTCGCCGCCCTTGTTAACATTGGCTTGAAGCAGAGGCGGTCAGAGACCGGCGACCAGAGTTCAGATCGTGCTCGAGCCTGAAAGGTGCTCCGGAACGAAGCCGGAGGCTGCCCGCCTCGAGAAGACGGTAGCTTCGCCTCAGTGGGCTTCGGAACCTCGCAGGCACCGTAGCGGACCGCCGGACACCACTGGCCTGGTGTCGCGTCGACAGACAAAGGAGGAAGGCCATTGCGCCCCCAGGAGACTAGAATCGGTAACGAGGTTGCGCTTCCCTCGACGATCGCCAGTTCCATGCCCGTCTCGCGCATACGCGAGATCATGGAGCTGGCCTGGGAAGGTCCCGAGGTCATCCACCTCGAGGTGGGGGAGCCTGACTTTCCCACACCTGCGCACATCGTCGACGCCGCCCACGAGGCCGCGCGGGCGGGCCATACCCGCTACGCTCCCAACGCAGGCCTTCCTGAGTTGCGTGAAGCCCTGGCGGAGAAGGTCATCCGGCGCAACGGCTACGAGACGCGCCCGGAGCAGGTGGTGGTGACACAGGGGGGCATTCAGGCACTCTACCTGGTGCTTCGAGCCCTGCTCGAACCGGGCGACGAGGTGTTGTTGCCCGACCCCGCCTGGCCGAACTTCCGCATGATCTCACACCTTCTCGGGGCGCGTGTGCTCCCGTACCCCCTGGTCGCGGAGGGAGATTTCCTGCCTCGCCCCGAAGACCTCGAGCGCCTGGTGACGCCGCGGACGAGGGCAATCCTGGTCAATAGCCCCTCGAACCCGCTCGGGACGGTTTTGCCCCGCGAACTCGCACAGACGTTGCTGGACTTCGCCCGTAGACACGGTCTATGGTTCATCGCCGACGAGGTCTATGACGAGCTCACTTTCGACGATGCCTTTGTCAGTGTCGGGTCGGTGGCCGACCCTGGCGACCGGCTGGTATCTGTCTACTCCTTCTCCAAGGTCTACGCCATGACCGGCTGGCGCGTAGGCTACCTGGTAGCCCCGTCCGACCTGTCCGAACTCCTTACCGGGATGCAGGAGCCGATCGTCTCGTGCGTCAACACACCGGCCCAGATGGCCGCCCTGGCCGCCGTAACCGGTCCCCAACAGATCGTAGGAGAGATGCGCGATGCTTACAGGGAACGCCGCGACGAGCTGCTCGAGATCCTCGATCGCGGTGACCTGTCATCCAGCCGACCCTCCGGCGCCTTCTATGTGTGGACCGACATCTCCGAGGCCGGCATGCCCTCGATGGATCTCGCCCGGTCCCTCATCGAGCGCGAGCAGGTGGCCGTCGCGCCGGGCAGCGCGTTCGGCGAACTCGGTGAAGGTTACGTGCGCTTGTCCCTCGCCTCCTCGAGGGAGGATCTACTCGATGGGGCCTCGCGCCTCGTCCGGTTCGTTCACCAGCAGGTCGAGATGCGCAAATGAGCGTGCGAAGCACTACTGTACTCGCCTTATGGCTGACGGGGAGTTCGTTGCTGTCTGGTACGCAGGCAAGGTCTCGTAGCGATGGTCTCTGCGGCGGATGCTCCGATACTTTCGCCGCGCCGTGTATCATCTTTGCCCATGGTTAGAGTCCCCGCAGCGGATGGCTTGCGAAAGGAAGTGGCAAGTTGGCATCGGTAAATGATCGCAAGGAAATCTCACTGAGAGCTTGCATAGCGCACATGCTCGACATCGATTTCTCTGAGGTGCCGACAAAGCGAGAAGCCAACATAGGTCAGTGGCTCTCCTCGAGAAATCTCGGCCTCGTACCCGTTGCATCTCCCGAAAGCTTCGAGTGGCCGGGACGGTTTCTTGGCCTCAAGCGCACCTCCTCGAGTTGGGCGGTCTTCTTCGGAGTACCTCCAGGCGTCATATACGATCCTGTGGCCGAGCCTGACGTGAACGAGGACGTAGCTGTGGATGCCGCATTCGTGCTCGCGGAGCACGACCCGAAACGAGGAACCGAACCCAGTTCAGGGACCGAGAGTGTTGGCACGGTCGAACTGATAGCCCTGTCTGCCGAGGCCGAAGGTCCCATGCAGGCGGTGTCCGCAGCGGAGGCGGTCGAGGGACGTGGGCTGCTAGGCGACCGTTACGAGCGCGGGGCCGGGACCTTCTCGAACCCGAGTGGACGTGGTTACGATCTTACCCTGGTGGAGGCCGAAGCACTGGAGGAGTTGTCCGCCAAAGGCGTCGAGCTGGCGCCGATGGAGGCCCGGCGTAACCTGGTCGTTAGGGGCATCGCGCTAGACGATCTCATCGGACGGCGCTTCCGGGTCGGGGCGGTCGAGTGCTTCGGCCAGAGGCGGTGCGAGCCGTGCGCCCACCTCGAACGGCTAACACGTGCTGGAGTGCTGCGTGGCCTCGTACACCGGGGCGGGCTGCGAGCCGACGTGCTCTCTAGCGGTGGGATCAGGACCGGCGACCGCGTAGAGGCGCTGGCGGCCCGAGGCGATGCGGGTGTGGATGCTCGGCGGGGATCGAGATTTTACAGGTAGCAGAACCATCGAGGACGAGGAGTGGCGTCAATGAGTGAGGTGGCCTTCACCCGGATCGAGTCGGAGCGCCTTAGGATCAGGCGTTTCAAAGACTGCCACCTCTCCCCTTTCATGGCTCCGAGAGCGGCAGATAACACGCCGATGAAGCCGACCACCGCCGCCAGCCACGAGCAGGAGGTAGTGCTCTCCGTCGCCCACGGGCGATCAACTTAGGCGGACCGAGGAGGACACCATGGATCAACCTGATCCCGTCAGGTGACACAACAGGGAGGCATGGGACGCCCAGGTCGAGCGCGGGAATCGTTGGACATTGCCGGTCGACCACCAAGCCATCGAGGCTGCGCGGCGAAGACGTTTGGAGGTGCTGTTGACGGATTCGAGGGTGGTGGCAGCGGGGTGGTTCCCCGACCTGGAGGGCGCTGAGGTCCTCTGTCTGGCCTCAGGAGGCGGCCAGCAGGGATCTCTCCTCGCGGCAGCGGGCGCCAAGGTGAGCGTGCTGGATAACTCGCCAGGGCAACTCGCCCAAGACCGGCTCGTCGCAAAGAGGAACAGGCGATGTCGTTTGAGGAGGCCGTCGAATACGCCATTTCTGGGCAGATACCCGTCACTCCCGCATCCCCGCGCCAGATCAACCCTCGGCTGTCAAACCATCGTCCACCCTTAACGCCCGGGAACGTGAGGTGGCGGCTATGGTAGCTCAAGGCATTCCAACCGCCAGTTAGCCTCCGAACAGCACCTCTCAGAGCGCACAATCGAGAACCACGTCTCAAAGACCCTGCGCAAGCTAGATCTTGCCTTAAGGACGGAGATCGCTGCTTGGGCAACAGAACGAAGACTGCTAGCCCAAACCCCGACAAGGCTGTAGATACTAACTCCCAAGCGGCGTCGCTGACGACTAATCCAGCCAACACTTGAATCAGGAAAATAGGTGGAACCACCTACGCTCTAAGCTTGCCCTACAGCATCAGTTAGGCCATGCGTCGGCTATCCTTCCGGTAAGGCGAGGAAGGGAGGGGATAGTCGTGCGGGATGGGATCACGGAGCAGCCGAGTGCCATCGGC
>DASSCV010000139.1:0-10593 GCA_035697505.1 Rubrobacter sp. | reverse complement strand
GCCATGGTTCGCTGCCTGGATCTGTCCATGCACAAGCAGACACGCCTGCCGGTCGGGGACAGGTTGAGGGTGCGCGAGCACCGGCAGTTCCAGGAAGACACCACGTACATGAATTCCCTGGTCGACAAGATCATCGCGGAGCGCAAGGCCGGCGGAGACCAACCGGAGACCAAAGACCTGTTGAACTCCATGCTCACCGGGGTGGATAGGGAGAGCGGCGAAAGGCTCGATGACATCAACATCCGCTACCAGATCATTACCTTCCTCATAGCCGGCCACGAGACCACGAGCGGTCTGCTCTCCTTCGCCCTCTACTTCCTGCTCAACAATCCCGACGCCCTCGCCACGGCCTACGAAGAGGTCGACCGGGTCCTCGGCGACGACCTGTCTTCCCCGCCGACCAACACCCAGGTGAACCACCTTAGGTACGTCTCGCAAGTGCTCAAGGAGTCGCTGCGCCTCTGGCCCACCGCCCCCGCCTTCACGCGGCACGCCTACGAGGAGACGGCGCTGTGCGGGAAGTACCAGGTCGGCAAACAGGACTCGCTGATGGTGCTGACGCCGATGCTGCACCGCGACCCGAAGATCTGGGGCGATAACCCGGAGGCGTTCGACCCTGCCAACTTCGTCCCCGAGGCCGAGCAGAACAGGCCGCCGAACTCCTACAAACCGTTCGGGACCGGCCAGCGCGCCTGCATCGGACGCCAGTTCGCCATGCTGGAGGCGACGCTGGTCCTGGGGATGATCCTGCAACGCTTCGAGCTCATCGACCACACGAATTACGAGCTGAAGATAAGGCAGACCCTCACTATCAAGCCGGCCGATTTCCGCATCAAGATTCGGGCGCGCACCGACCGCCCGGCAGCGGTTGCGTCGCCGCCCGCCCCCCCACCACCCGTCCAGGAAGAAGAACCCGAAACCGAGCCGGCTCCGGCGGTGCAGGGCAGCACGCCGCTCCTGGTCCTCTTCGGCTCCAACCTGGGCACGTGCGAGGGTATAGCGCACCAGATCGCCGAAGACGGCAGGACCCAGGGCTTCACGACCACCGTGGCCCCGCTCGACGACTACGTGGAGAAGTTGCCGAGGGACGGGGCCGTGGTGATCGTCTCGTCCTCCTACAACGGCACCCCGCCGGACGACGCAGCCCGCTTTTTCGATTGGCTGTGCAACGATTCCCTTGGTACGGATGCCCTCGAGGGCGTTAGCTACACTGTCTTCGGGTGCGGCGATCGCGACTGGGCGGCGACCTACCAGCGGGTGCCCAAGATGATCGACAGCGAGATGGAGGCGTACGGGGCCAGGCGCGTCTACCAGCGCGGCGAGGGCGATGCGAGCGACGACTTCGACGGTGAGTTCCGCGGCTGGTACGAGCACCTGTGAAACTCGCTGGCCGGCGCGCTTGGTACCTCGGTGGAGCCGCCCGATGCCATCGTCAAGGGGCATCGCTACGAGGTGGAGCTTGTCACGGAACCCGTGGAGGCCAGTCCCCTCGTCGCCGAATACGGCGCCAGGCAGATGGAGATCCTGGCGAACCGGGAGCTGCAGAACAAGAGCGGCCCGCACCCCTCGGAGCGCTCGACCCGCCACATCGTGCTCGCGGTGCCAGAAGGGGTGACCTACGAGGCGGGAGACCACCTCGGGATCCTCCCGCGCAACAGCGCCGCGCTGGTACGCCGCGTCACGGAGCGCTTCGAGCTCCCCGAAGACGCCCTGATACGCATCAGGAAAAACACCGCGACCAAGACGTTCTTGCCGGTCGACACGCCGGTCTCGGCATCGTCCCTGCTCTCGGCCTACGTGGACCTGCAGGGCGTCGCCCGACGCTCGGAGATACAAGTGCTCGCCGAATACACTGAGTGCCCCCCGGAAAAGGAGAAGCTGCTGGCCCTCGGCTGCGACGACCCGGACGGCGTCGCCCGCTACCGGGAGGAGGTACTCTCGAAGAACGTCTCCCTGATCGACCTCCTCGAAGAACACCGTTCCTGCGAGCTGCCGCTCAACGTCTACCTCGAGCTACTGCCGCAGCTCAAGCCCCGCTACTACTCGATCTCCTCTTCCCCCCTGGTAGATCCCACGAGGCTCAGCATCACCGTCGGGGTGGTGGAAGGCCCCGCGCGGTCTGGTCTGGGCGAGTACCAAGGGGTCTGCTCCTCCTATGTCAGCCCTGGACGTCACCACGTACGCCCTCCCTGTGCTCGGGCGTGCCTACCTGGGCGGCCAATCAGACGCCCTGGTCATAGTCCACACCATATTCCACAACCCGTTAAGAGTAATATTCGTCCTGGCCTTCTTCTCTTACGGAGCGGGATTCATCCTCTTTTGTGTAGCCATCTGGCGCTCGGGGGTTCTGCGCAAGGGGGCGGCGATCTCCCTGGGCCTCCACGCCCCTCTCGTCTCCAGCTTCGTCCGGCTGCAACCGAGCCCAGTCGTGGTCCTGGGGGCTTTGCTTTTCATCCTGGGGAGCACCCTGATCGCTCTCGACGTCTTTCGGGGACCTTCGAGAGGGAGCGCGGCAGGTAAGGCAACCCCAGATGATCCAACGAGATAAATAACTTGCGATCGCCATCCCGACCGAAATGGAGGATAGACGCTGATCTGCAGACGGCCGCCCTCGTCGGGGTCGACGGCTCCGTTGACTGGCTGTGCTTCCCCGGTTCGACTCGCCGGCCAGGTGGCATCATGGTCAAGGTGTCGACCCGTTGCCCCGCTATTAGAGAGGACGGGCATACCGACAATGAGCACGTAGAGACGGCGACAGATATCTTCTTGAGTAGTCTTCGGGCCGGAAGATAGGAGAGTGCATGCATGCCGAGAGACCAATATTGAAACGTGAGGCGACGCATGACGGTCATAACGTAAAGCGGACGACCTGCTGCATCGTGGGCGGAGGGCCAGCAGGGAGTGTTCTAGCGCTGCTGCTGGCGCGAAGAGGCGTCAACGTCTCGCTGCTAGAGGCGCACCTGGACTTCGACCGCGAGTTCCGTGGCGACACCATCCATCCTTCGGTCATGGAGATCATGGATCAGCTGGGTCTCGCCGAGAGGTTGCTGGAGCTGCGCCATACGAAGGTCCGCAGCGCGACGGTCCAGACCGTGGCGGGTCCCTTCACGCCCTTGGATTTCTCTCATCTGAAGACGAAGTATCCGTACATCACGATGATGCCGCAGACAAGCTTCCTCGAGTTCATCACCGGAGAAGCGGAACGGTACCCGAACTTCCGTCTCTCGATGGGAGCGCGGGTTCGGGAGCTCGTCGAGGAGGACGGCGTGGTCCGGGGTGTCCGCTACGAAGGTGAGGATGGGTGGCGCGAGGTGCGTGCAGTGCTCTCTGTGGGCGCCGATGGGCGCGGGAGCCGGCTGAGGCGTCTGGCTGGCTTCGAACCCGTAAAGACCTCGCCGCCGATGGACGTCCTCTGGTTCAAGCTGCCGCGGGAGGAGGATGACCCAGAGGGCGCGATGGGGCGCGTTGGGCGGGGACACATTGCGATCCTGCTCGACCGCTATGAGTATTGGCAGGCCGGCTACGTCATAACCAAAGGGACCTTCCCCGAGCTGCGTCGAGGAGGGATCGGGGCGCTCCGGCGGAACTTCGCGCAGCTGATACCGGAGTTTGCGGATCGCGTCGAGCATCTGAAGGACTGGAAGCAGGTATCACTGCTCTCGGTTGAGTCGAGCCGTTGTCCGCGGTGGTACAAGCCGGGGCTGCTCCTTATCGGGGACGCCGCCCACGTGATGAGTCCGGTCGGAGGGGTTGGGATCAACTACGCCATCCAGGACGCTGTCGTCGCGGCGAACATGCTTGCCGAACCACTGAAGGAGAGCCAGGCGCAGCTCAAAGAGCTGGACACAAGGTATCTGGCTGCGGTGCAGCGCCGGCGCGAGCTGCCAACCCGTTTCATCCAGGTGGTTCAGACCCAGATCCAGCGTCGGGTGCTGGCGAGCGTGCTCCGTTCGGAGCAGCCTCTCGCTCCGCCGCGCTGGCTGCGTCTTTTGTCCCGCGTGCCGCTGGTGCGCAGCGTGCCCGCCCGTATCTTCGGCCTCGGCCTCTGGCGGGTGCGCGTGAAGAAGGAGAGGAGCACGCATGAACACGGTTCATGAAGGTAACGTGAAGCGCCAGGAAGTGTCGACTTGCGCCGTCTCGGCCACTCCGCCCGCCGCAGCAATCTCCTCGGCCACCCCTTCGAGCGACTCACGGGTTCGACCGGCGAGAAACACTTTAGCCCCCTCGCGGGCAAATGCGCAGGCGAATGCGCAGGCCACCGCGCCGACCGAGCCTTCCCCTTCGTAGACTATGGCGTACTTGTGCTCAAGCAACATCTCGGTCCTCCTCTCTTAGTCGTTCGTATTGGTCTCCAAATCAAGACGCAGAGGTGAGCATATCCAGCATGCTCCTGATGCCTTCGTCCCAGCCCTTCATGTCACCGAAGTCCTCGCGGAACACGATCAAGGCCAGGGCACCTGCAGCGTGCGCAGATCAGTACATAGGGTCAGCATCTCGGGGTCGGGATCGTGGTATTTTGCGACGGCTTCTTCGTCCATCATCGTGGCAAGATCCCACTCGGGCGGTCCCAGGCACACGTCCTCAAAATCTATCCACATCATTTCGCCTCCGCGTGCGGCAATCAGGTTCCCGGGGTGGACGTCACCGTGAAGCGGCCGTACCTCGCCACCTGGAGCCTCCCAGATGGGTCGCAACCGTTCGGCCGAGGCGCGCGGAAGGTCCGCGTCCGACTTGTCCAGGAAGTTGGCGGAACGATCGCTCACTTCCAGGCCGCGCGGGACGTCGTCGGCGCAGAGCATTGGCAGCTCGCCCGGGTATGCATCTATGGTGGTGTGAAGGTCTACGAGCATAGCCGAGCAGTCGTCGGTGGTCGGGGTCCGGTCCGGGTCGGACTCGACGTACGTCCAGAAGCTGATAGGGAAACCGTCTCGCTCGTGGGGGCCGAGCGGCAGCTCCCGGCTAGGCACGACAACCGGCGCTCCCTGCTCCGCCAGATACGTCGTCACTGCGATCTCGCGCTCCAGCCAGCCCTCGATCGGCGTCCGCAGCTTGGGCATGCAGGTCGCCACCCGCGCCACCACCGGCGCAGGCTTCAGGTGCACCATAAGCGAGAACAGGTCGTTGAGCACTGTTGGCTCCTCGACGCGGAGCCCATTCTCGCGGGCATGGGCCACCACGGCCTCCACGGCCCGCCGCTGGCGTTCTTCGCGGACCCGCTGTCGTTCCTCGAACCCTCTAGGCGTCATCACGCCGCCCTCCAAGACAGCGAACGAAGCGACCGGTCCTGGAGTTCGCTGCAAGCACCGAGGACTCCTCTCGCGAGGCGGTTTTCGGAAGGGTCAGGGTCTTCTCCTCCGGTTGATCAATCGCTCTGATGCCGCAGGAGGAAATCCAGGGCGAGCGCGTCGAAGAGGCCAGCTTTCGCTTCGATGAAGCTGTGATCGGAGCCCGGGGCGACGGCCAGCTCCGCGTCGTAGAGCAACCGGAACAGCTCGGGGGCCTCTGCGGTGCATGCACCATCGCGGTCGCCAACGAGGATGAGCACTGGATCGGTTACCGCGGCAAGGTCCTCGTATGTGTAGTGAAGGGGCGTTAGCCACAGCGATGCGATCTGCCTTACGTACGCCTTCCAGTACTCCGGACCGTAGGCGTGCCCGTGCGCCTCGCGCAGGTAACCAACAAAGTCGGGCTGCTCCCGCTCCAACCTCTCGGGGTCCACCTCCTCGCCCTCGGCGATGCCCAAGAGTGCCCGGGCGTCGTCGAGGTACGCTTCTGAGAACCTGAACTGCGTTCCGCCCAGGACCAGGGCTCTGACCAACCCGGGATAACGTATGCCGAGCTCGAGGGCGATCTGCCCCCCGTCACTGTAGCCAAGCACGAGCGGCCTCTGCAAACCCAACGCACCGACCAGGGCGGCCACGTCGTCAGCCATCACGCGGTAGCTGAGTTCGCCCGTCGGGTTGTCGGTCCTGCCGTGACCGCGGCTGTCGGGGGCGAAGACCTGGAAGTGCTCGGTGAAGGCCGGAAGGTGCGACGCCCAGGACTGGGAGGTAGCGGTACCGCCGTGAACGAGCAACAATGGTTCGCCCTCGCCGTGGATCTCGTAATAGATCCGAAGTCCGTTGGCCTCGATAGGCGTCCCTGTGGGTGCCATCTGCGTCAGCTCTCCTCTATGGATCGATATTCTCTGTGCGGCATGTTAGCTGTCGGCTACAGCCTTCGTGACGATCTCGGCGACGTGCTCGGCGGTGTCGAAGCTGGGAGCAAGCCGGTTCTTGGTCAGCGCGAACGTGGTCCCGGTCCTAGTGTCGGCGTAGGCGTGGCTCCCGCCCACGCCCCCCACCCCGAAGACGTGCTGCGTCTCATGTGCGTTGGACATGAACTGACCAATGGCGTAGCCCAGCCCCCACGACGTGGGGAAGCCGAAGATCTGGTCGGTGCCGCTCATCGCTACCGCCGATACTTCGCGCAGCCGTTCCGGCGAGATCAGGCGCACGCCGTCCACCTCGCCCAAGAGCGCGGCGTACATGCGTGCCACTGCGCGGGCGGTGACCGTGCCACCCGCCAGGATGTTGGCACCGAGCACCTCGGAGCGGTTGGCATCCGCCGCCGAGAGATCCGGCCCCAGCTTTAAGATCGGAGAGTCCTCGGGCAGTTCGCCGAACATCTCCTCGCTGCCCGGAGCGTCCTCCAACCGGGCGACCCGGCGCAGTTCGGCGGCGGGAACCGCGAAGAACAGCTCGTTGGTCACGCCCAGCCGCTCGGTCACTTCCTCCCGAAGTGCCTGGGGGATCGGTTTGCCAGTGGCTCGGCGGATGATCTCGCCGACGACGTAACCCCACGTAATGGCGTGGTAACCGATCTTCGTGCCAGGCTCCCACCACGGCTCCGAGTCGGCGATGATGGCGCACATCTTCTCCCAGTTAGTCAAGTCCTCCGCCGTGAGACCTGACGGCAACCCCGGCACGCCGACCGACTGGCTCAGCGCGTGCCGCACAGTCGCGCCCTCCTTGCCGTGGGCACCGAACTCCGGCCACAGCTCGGCGATCCTCGTGTCATAATCGAGGACGCCACGCTCGGCGAGCACGTGCACCACGGTCGAGGCCACTCCCTTACCAATCGAGTAGCTGAAGAAGAGCGTGTCCGAGGTGACCGGGAGCCCGGTGGTTGGATCGGCGACACCTGCGACCGCGTCGACCACCGGTTCGCCGTGGCGGTAGACGGCGACCTGCAGGCCCTGCTCGACTCCGGACTCGACGATCCGGTCGATGGCTTGCTGGACTTGGTTCTGGGTATCGGTCATGATCGGTTTTCTCCTCGGTCTTGGCCTGCCTCAGTGGCTTGTTTCAGGCTCAGGTAATGGGCCCGCTGCTCCCCATCGAGGTGTTCGATTGCGTAGCGCAGCATCGTGCGTGGCATGGTGGCGGCGTACCCGTCCAGGAAGCGCAGTAGTCGTTGACGATCCTTCTTTCCCGCTTCGCGCAACCACCCTCCCGTGGCCTTGTGGATCAGGTCGTGGTCGTCGCCGAGCAAGATCTCGGCGATCTCGAACGTGTCGTTCACGTCGCCTTGCCTGATGAAATAGGAGGTACTGACGATGGCGGTGCGGCGTTCCCACACGCTTTCGGAGCGCGCCAGCTCCCACAAAACGTCGCGCGGCTTGTCGAACAGGTAGCGGCCGACCACGTACGGCGCGCCGAGGTCGACCAGGTCCCAATTGTTGACCCTGTCGGTGCTCCGCAGGTACAGGTCGAACAGCACCTTCCTGCGGCTTTCGGGCGTCTTGTTGCTGCGGCCCTGCTTGTCCATGATGCTAAGCGCCCCTGCCCGTACCTCGTGGACGGGGCTCTCGAGCAGCTCCTCGATCTCGCTGGGCAACATCTCGATGAACTCCTTGGCGAGCGCGAAGACCTGCCCCATGCGGACGCCAATAAACTGGTCGCCCTCTCCGTACTGGCCCTCGCCGGTCTTGAAGTAACGTTGGTACTTCTCTCGCTGCTCCGGCGAACGGTACGCTTCCAGCCCTTCGACAAATCGCTGTGCCATGGGTGTCGTCGACATGTCACGCTCCCTTTGCGCTCGACCCGAGTACGGCCTGCGACCGCGGCGGTCTTCTAAGGCTTTGGAGACGTCGCGCGCCCGTTCGGTCGTGTGGCCGTACTCGGTGACTGTCATCTTCGTCCTTCCGCCGTCCACGGCCTCGAAGGACACGACGTGGGGCACGTCGTAGAGAACTCCCGGAGGCACGCCCATCGGTGGAGCCGTTGGCCGCCGTCGCCCATGGGTTCCTCGGGCCGGACGTTGGAGGAGGTTACGATCCCGTCCCAGGGACATACTGATGTCGAAGATCAGCTTGGTCATTGGGGCCTCCCGGCCTCTCTATTCGTAAACAGCGTTCTGGTCCGCGGCCAGCGGCCCAAGGCGACCAGGGCGCTCACCGCCAGCAGGACGAGCGGGAGTAACGGGCTCGCGCCAAGGACGAAAATGTTGGTCAGGGTCGCGCCCGCCATCAGGCAGACAAGTCCGAGGGCGGCCAGCCCGGAGAGGCGTGGGACCAGGACTCCGACGGCGCCGGCGATCTCCAGCGCTCCGACCACGTACCTGAACCATTGTCCCACGCCGATGGTGGCGAACATCTCCACCATCGCCGGATCGCCGAACACCTTGGCCAACCCGGCCATCGCGACCATGATTGCCAGCAGGGTCTGGAGCGCCCACAGGGCGATGTTCGGGACGCGTCTTCGGATCGCCCTAGTAGACGGGGTTTGTCCCACAGTACCGGTCTCCCTCATAGTGTTCTCCTCACCAGCTCCTTCATCTCGTCTCCTTGTGTCAGGTTGCGTTTTTGTGACCGTTACGATGGCGAACTTCTTACATCTGCAGTAAGAGTTTGAGAACCCCACTGTGAGAAGGGAATCGATTCGGGTTTTTGCGAAAGTTGCCGGGACCGCGACGCCAAGAGCATCTTCTCGTAGTTTGGCTTCCGTCTGTGTCGCCGCTGCCCGCCGGTGGACAAGCACCGGCCTACGCGCTCACTCCTATAAGGGTGGATGTAATCGCTGGTCACGTGCATAGCGGTATTGCCCCGGCAGAAGGAGGATACACGGAGAGCGACGATAAGCCATTGGGTAATGTTCATGGGAAAGACCGACCGCATCGACCGCGGGAGTAATATATAGCTCGAAAGAGCTGCCAAACTTGGCCCGAGCGCATCTCTGTACGGACGTGCAGCATGTAGTGGTCGACCTTCTGGATCCTGAGTGTTAGAAGTGGCCGACTCTGTCGGAGTAGCGGGGCCTTATGCACGATTCTGCATATGGACATCTGAGAATCCCCTTCTACTTGCGTTTTAACTATCGCAGGGTCGCCAGTGGTCGATTGTCGAGCCGCAACCTCATAATATGATAGTGCCTCGAGAGGCAAGATCTTCCGTTCGGCCGCGACGTCGGCGGAGAAGGAGCGTTGGGAGGTCACCATGGCGGGACAGACCAAGGGCGACGCTGCGACGAGATGGGTCTTGGTGGGCGCGCCGCTCGACTGCTCGGGCACCGACAGGGGGGAAGCACGCGCCCCCAGGGCGCTCAGGGACGCAGGGCTCGCAGAGAGGACTGGCGCACGTGACGCCGGCGACGTCGACGCCACGGTCGATGACCCGAACCGCGACGTGCGCACTGGCGTGGTCGGTTTCGAGCAGATCCGCAGGGCTTCTTCGGAGGTCGACTCCTCAGTCGCGAAGCTCCTGGACGATGGAGGGAAACCACTGGTGGTCGGCGGCGACTGCACGGTCCTCGTGGGAGCGCTCGCCGCTGCCAAGGAACGGCTCGGGCGCGTCGGGCTGGCCTTCGTGGACGGCCATCTCGACTACTTTGGCGGCGAGACGTCCCCCTCGGGAGAGGCGGCCGATATGGATCTGGCGTTCGTGACCGGGTACGGTCCGGAAGGGCTGGTGGATCTTGCCGGTCCGCCCCCGATAGCGGAGCCGGGAGACGTCGTGGTTATGGGCTACCGCACCGATCCTGAGGAAGGAGGTTCTCAAGGAGGCCCTCGCGAAACTGAGCTGGTGGACGAGAGGATCCAGTTGATCGAGGCGCCGGCGATCAAACGCAGGGATCCCGAGCGGCTGGGGCGCTATGTCGCCCAGAGGCTCGAGGCGCAAGCGGGACACTTCTGGGTACACTTCGACGTGGACGTCTTCGATCAAGAGGAGATGCCGGCCGTAACCTACCCGATACCCGACGGGCTCGGTTGGGAGCACGCGGAGGCGCTGCTTCGACCGCTGGTAGAGTCTCGCAGTCTCGTTGGCCTCTCGGTCGCCGACTTCGTCCCTGACAAAGACCCTGACGGAAGGTACGCGCGCCGCCTGGTGGATCTCGTGGCCGGTCTCTTCGCGCCACAGCCGGCAAAGATCTGAGCCGGTCGACACCTTTTCGCAACCATTGCTAACACCCTTTCGGTGGGCCGAGGTGCCTAAAAAGCGACCATCGTCCGCTGGATTGTGGCTTGGCGGGTAGAACAGAGCCGTGGAAGGCGCTACTCCCGCCGAATGAAGCGGCTCCAGGATCGCTCGAGCCCTCATCGAGAGATGTGGAGAAC
>DASSCV010000138.1:0-8315 GCA_035697505.1 Rubrobacter sp. | reverse complement strand
GCCCGCACCTCGAAGATCCGGAAACGCAGGTCCCCGGCCTCCACACCGTCGCCGATCCCTCCGTCGGTTTCCGTTTGTCTCGGTGCAAGATCCATGGTGCGCTGTTTGGATGCACCGGCAATCACATCCCCCTCTCTGCCCTTCCCCTCGTCTCCAGAGGAGCAAGCCGAACCCACCAGCAAGGCTGCAAGCACAGCCGCGAGAGTCAGAATCTTACCGATGCAAGGCCCCGGTCCAACCCTGCCAGAGAGGGTGCCGGCGCAAGCAGGACGCCCTACGAAACCACCTCCGCCATGACCTCCTCGGAGATATCGAAGTTCGCGTAGACCTCCTGCACGTCGTCGTTCTCTTCGAGGGCGTCGATCAGGCGCAAGGTCTGCCTCGCCGTCCCCGCGTCGAGGTCTATGCTGTTCTGGGGCTCCATGGTGATCTCCGCGTTCTCGTACGCGATGTCCGCCTCACCGAGGGCCCCTCTTACCGCCGTGAAGTCCTCCGGGGTCGTGACGACCCTGTAGTCGTTCTCCTGCTCCTCTACGTCTTCGGCCCCGGCCTCCAGGGCCACCTCCATCAACTCGTCCTCATCTGTAGCGCCCTTGGGAACGAGAACAATGCCCTTCCGCTCGAACAGGTAGGCGACCGAGCCGCTCGTGCCCAGCTTGCCGCCGTTCTTGGAGAAGAGGTAGCGCACGTCGGAGGCTGCCCTGTTGCGGTTGTCCGTTAGCACGTCGACCAGGACGGCGACGCCGCCCGGCGCGTAGCCCTCGTAAGTGATCCGCTCAAAGGTGTCGGCATCGGAGCCCGCGCCCGTACCCTTGTCGATGGCGCGCTGGATGTTGTCGTTGGGCATGTTGGCGTCCTTCGCCTTCTGCACCGCGAGGCCGAGCGCAGCGTTCATCTCGATGTCCCCACCACCGTCGCGTGCTGCGACGCTTATAGCTTTGGACAACTTGCCGAAGAGCGCCCCGCGCTTGGCGTCGGCGGCGCCTTTCTTGCGCTTGATCGTCGACCATTTACTGTGACCGCTCATATGGAACAAACCTCCCGCAAAAAGTACTCGTGAAACCTGACGTCGTCCGTAAGCTCGGGATGGAACGCCGTTACCAGTATGTTCTCGCCCCTGGCCGCCACGACTCGATCTCCAATCCTGGAGAGCACCTCGACCCCTGGCCCCACGTCCTCGAAAAACGGCGCCCGGATAAATATTCCGGTGAACGGTTCGTCGAAGCCCTCTACGTCGAGGTCCCTCTCGAAGGAATGGACCTGCCGCCCGAATCCATTGCGCTCGACGAGGGCGTTCATCAGGCCGAGCAGTGGTTGGCGCGGCCCCGTAGTCGCCGAGGCCGCAAGAACCATCCCGGCGCAAGTGCCCCACACAGGACCACCCTTGTAAAAGTAGCTCCTTATGCCGTCGAGAAGGCCCGAGGAGACCATCATCTTCCCTATCGTCGTCGACTCTCCGCCTGGGACGATGATCCCGGCCAGCCCTTCGAGGTCCTCCACGGCACGCACCTCGACCGGTTCGACCCCAAGCCCACGCAGGATTTCGGCGTGCTCCCTGAAATCTCCCTGCAACGCGAGCACCCCGACCTTCTTCGGGCCTTCTTCGCCGCGCGCCACCCCGTTCGTCTCGCCGTTACCAGCCACGGGCCGCGAGCCGCTCTCCTTCCGAAAGCTCTCCCATCTCCCTGCCGACCATCGCCACGCCCAGACCCCTGCTCGCCTCGGCCACGGCCTTCGCGTCCTTGAAGTGTGTCGTAGCCTTCACGATGGCCCGTGCCCTGAGGGCAGGGTCCTCGCTCTTGAATATGCCGCTCCCTACGAACACGCCGTCGGCCCCCAGCTGCATCATCAGGGCCGCATCGGCAGGAGTGGCTATGCCACCGGCCGTGAACAGCACCACAGGAAGGCGCCCGTTCTCGGCGACCCACCGAACGAGCTCGAACGGAGCCCCGAGGTTCTTCGCCTCAGTCATCATCTCCTCCGGCTCGAGCACTCCCAGGCGGCGGATACCGCCCACTATCGCGCGCATGTGCCTCACGGCCTCGACCACGTTGCCTGTTCCGGCCTCGCCCTTGGACCGGATCATGGCAGCCCCCTCGCCGATGCGCCGCAGCGCCTCCCCGAGGTTCGTGGCGCCGCACACGAATGGCACCTCGAAGACGGCCTTGTCTATGTGATGCTTCTCGTCGGCGGGGGTTAGCACCTCGGACTCGTCTATGTAGTCGACTTCGAGGGCCTCCAGGATCTGGGCCTCCACAAAGTGCCCGATGCGCGCCTTGGCCATCACGGGGATGGTGACGGCTTCCTGGATCTCGACGATCTTCTCGGGGTCGCTCATCCTCGCGACCCCGCCGTCGGCCCTTATGTCCGCGGGTACGCGCTCCAGGGCCATGACGGCCACGGCCCCCGCCTCCTCGGCGATCCTGGCCTGTTCGGCGTCGACCACGTCCATTATGACCCCGCCCTTGAGCATCTGGGCCATCCCGCTCTTGACCCTGAAGGTCCCTGTTAACTGTCCGTTCTCGGCCATGTAATTCTCCCGCTGGTATCTACTAGAATTTGTAAAGGATATCTTACTACTGGCGCCCCTGAGCGCCAAACGGTTTTTAGGCTTCGGGAGGTGAGATCAGGGGCCCCTCATCGCTTCCCGCGTTCCTTGGCGTATTCCTCCGAAAACTTCTTGAAGAACGCCTGGGCGGCGTGTCTTGCGGCCCGCTTGGCCGCGGGGAGGGCCACGGTGAATTCCTTGCGGGCGAACTCGCCCACTTTCTGGACTACTCTTGCTCCCGCCCCGTCCTCCCTTGGTCTTGCCAGGCGTCTCAGGCGTCCCATTACTCTATCTCTATGCGCTCTCGGTTCGCGGTTTGAGAGGAGTCATGCTGCCTCTCGGGCATCACCAGCTCCCCGATGCCCTTGAGTGTCTCCAGACCGGCCTTCCTGAAATGTCTTGCCGCCCGCACGCGTCGCTCTCCGGGCACGAGGACGTAGGCGATCACGCCGAGCAGATTGCCCTTGCGTCGTTTCTCTTCACTCATCCTTCAACCTCACTTTCAGCGACCCATCCTCGAAGCTCGCCCCAGCCGCAGGAAGACGCGCGAGGGCGTCCGGCAGAAGGATGTTCCTTCGGTAGTTGCCGACCTTTACGAGCAACTCGGCCCCCTTCTTCGACAGGTCCACATTCCGCTTCTGGGCGAGTGGGAGGTGGAAGACGACGTCGTACCCGTCGCCGTTCTTTACTATGTCGTGGGTTGCGCCCCTGAATAGTACCCCCAGAGGCTCCACGGCCTCGAAGATGTCCTCGGCGAGCGCGCCGAGCGCCTCCAGGCCGAACATCTCGCGGTCGTAGAGCCGCGCGGTCAGGATGGGGATGGGGTCGAAAGACTCTCTTATCGTCTTCATGTGCCGCGTCTGGGCGTCGTGCCAGCGCGCGAAGTAAGGGTCGCTCACGGTCTCGGGCAATAGCCGGTTGACCACCAGGGCATCCACACCGTAGTCGTAGAGGTTGAGGTAGGTGTAGGCGCGGCGGGCCTCCGCTATGACCATCTTCTCTGCGTTGAGCACCAGGCGCACAGACGCGCTTTCGCGGTTGGTCAGGATCTCCTCGACGCTCGCGATGGCCTCGTAGAACCTCTGCCCCGCGGCGAAGACGCTGTCTTCGGGCAGCGGCGGCAGGGATCTCGCCCTGCTCGCAAAAGGCCTGACCAGCTTCGCCGCGCGGCGTTGTATGGGGAAGATCTTCTCCACATACCAGCTCATGTGGTCGGGAAGGCTGAGGAGCTTGAGCGTCTCGCCCGTCGGCGCGGCGTCGAGGATCAGGGCGTCGTAGCGGCCCTCCTGGTTGTGGCGCCTGACCATCAGGAGCCCGAAGAGCTCGTCCATCCCTGGCAACATCGCCAACTCCTCGGCCGCGAGAGTATCCGCACCCTGCCACTCGAACAGCGTGGTCATATAGCCCTGTATCTCTGACCAGTTCTCCTCGATCATGGAGGTGTGATCCATCTCCTGCGCCCACAGGCCAGGTGCCATCTCCTTCGGGTCAGACCCTATCTCCGTGTCGAAGACGTCGGCGAGAGAGTGCGCAGGGTCGGTGCTCATCACGAGCACATTCTTGCCCGCAAGAGAAGCTTTCAGGGCCGTCGCCGCGGCGACGCTCGTCTTGCCGACACCACCCTTGCCTGTGTAGAGGATCGTACGCAAGCTACTGTAGAACCGCTGGATCCGGCACGAATGTAGCCCCCGTCAGCAGTCCAAGCACCACGATCAAACCCAGGTAAACCATGCCAACCCCGATGCGCTGGCGCAGTGGAAGATCGTAGTACGCCTTGCCCTCCGGCGTGTTGCGCGACTTCCAGCGGTGCCAGAGCTCAGGAAGTCCGAGCAGCGCGATAAAGGCCATGATGGGGGCCAGGAAAAACAACGCGACCATCACGACGAGACCTAGCAACTGGAAGACAGGAGACATGGCTCCGACGGCCCTGCCGCCGTCGAGCGGGAGCAGCGGCGCGAGGTTGAACAGGTTGATGATGAAGTTGAAGTACGCGAGCCCCAAGAATAGCGGCTCCCGCGTGGCAGCGTAGAGACCGAGGGTAGCGAGTCCTCCCAGCGTGCCGAGCACGGGTCCGGCAAGACCAACCCGCGCTTCGGCCAGGGCGTCCTTGGGCATCTGTTTCATCGCCACAAAGGCCCCGAGAAAAGGTATGAACATGGGGGCCGAAGCCGGGATGCCTTCGCGTCTTAGCTGTAAGACGTGGCCCATCTCGTGCACCCAGATCAGGACGACTATCCCGACCGCGAACCAGACGGGAAACAGCAGGGCATATGCCCCAATGCTGACGAGCATGGTCAGCGCAGTGCCCAGAAACTTTACCTTCAGAAGGAGCAGCGCCAGGCCCTTGAACTTTGCGAGCAAGAGCCCTACCGCGGCGAGCGGCGCAACCCAGCGCTTGATGACGCTCCACAGGCCACCTTCTGGCCTCAGGGGCTCATACCTGGGTTCTGGCCTCGGCCCTTCGAGGTCGCTGCGGAAGATGGGCTCTCTTGTCTCGTCGCCCGACGAACGATGATCCATAGACAGATTATACCGCCAGGTGAGCCCTAGACCGGGGGGCGCCGTCCCTGCTCGAAGCGTTGTTGCTCCTCGACGGTCCGTGTCGCCTCTGGTATGGCCTCGAGCCTGCCTCGGGGTATGGGCTCCCCGCTTTCGTCGGAGAGCCCGTAGGTACTCTCTTCTATCTTCCGCAGCGCCCGGTCGACTTCTCCGAGGCGGCGCTCGACCTGTTCTCCTATGGAGGCGTCCATCTCGCGGGTGAACATATCCTGGCTCAGGTCGCCAGAGTCGAGTGTGGTGTCCCCCTCGGCCTCGCCGAGGTCCCTTTCGTCATCGGCCACGCCTTCCCTTATGCGCACCAGTTCTTCGCGCAAACCAAGCAGCCTCTCTCGCTGGCTCTCTACGAACTGCTGGTCTATCTCATCATTCTGCACAGGTTTTCCCTCCGGATCTCTTTCAATCTACTAGAAAGCGACGTTGTCTATGTTTACCCTAACTCTCTGTCCGAGACACGCTGCACGGCCCCAACTACACCGTAGCGGAGGCCACGAGGCGAGGCTTGGCTCCTTTGGGCGGCTGCGGCGCCCGGCGCCCGATCGAGAGGAGGCGCTCGATGCGTGTCAGGGTCTGTCCGGCCGGCTTCGGCTGCTCCCAGAGCTCGACGCGCAACTTTCCCCCCCGCGCAAACACCCGGACATGGGTCAGAACGAACTTCGAAACGAAGATCGGCGGCCCCTTTAGCCGGGGCGTTATGGGCTGCAGCTGCCGCAAAAAGCATCCGGAGTTCACCAGCACCGCCTTGCTACCATCGGGCCTCTCGGTCTCGGCGAGAGAAGGTAGATGGGTGTGTCCCGAGACAAAGACGTCGGCTGTTGTGGGATCGAACGAGGGGTCCATCGGCGGCCTTGCCTCGCCCGCGAGGACCTCCCGGACCCTTCTCTGGGAGGCTTCCGCGGGCGAGTAATGCGGCGTTCCGCCCGGGCTGACCGCCCTCAACGTCTTATGGACGGCATGGCGAACGACCAGGAAGAAGACCCCGAAGATCCCAAGCACAAGAAGCAGGAAAAGGACGGTGTCGAGAAAAGCCTGGTGTACCTGGGGCAGCTCGCGGTAGCTGCCGAACAGCAGGCTCACGTTACCGTCGGTCGCGCGGGAGATCAAGTACGCGGCCACCTTGTAGATCGCGTACGCCACGAGCAGCGGCATTAGCAGGTATGAAGCGACCTTGCCAGCCAGATTGTAGAAGTAGCGGCTCGCGATCCAGGCCGGAATCGCCACCAGCGGGTAGACCATCTTTATCTCCGAAAGATCCAACCCGCGCGAGATCTCACCGAACGGCGCGATGCGCCTGGTGCCGTCCATCACGACGTGGTGCCCCAGCGGCGTGTCCAGGGGATCGTGGTAATCCCCGACGCTGTTCTCGGGGTCGAACTGGTTGCCGTGCTCGCAGTAGACCACCCGCCGCCCACCCGTCTCGACGGAGGCCAGGTAATAGTAGGCGAACTCGTCGACGAGACCCCGCTCGCGCAACGTCTCCTGGATCTCCTTGTTCCAGAACGACTCCGCGTCGTGGTTCCCAGGCAGGTAGATAACGCGCTTCCCCGCCGCCTCTCGAAACCGCTTCAGCGCGGCGAAGAGGTCTCTGTACTCGGGGCGCTCGATCGTCAGCGATGCCCGATTCTCCCCATCAGCAACCTCGCCTATCTGCAGGAAATCGAAGAAGTCCCCCGCCAGGATCAACTCGACCGGTCCCTCCCTGCCAGCAAGTTCCACGAAAAGAGCCTCGAGCTCTTTAGGCGACTCGAACCCGTCGCACCCCGGGTCCCCCCCGATATGCGAATCCGACACAAAGACGACCAGCGCGTTATCGGGCAGCTCGACCATCTACACGAGACCCTGCTCGATAAGCACCCAGGAGCAGGGAATGGCCCCAAGATCCAGGGTATCTCTAACCATCTCCACGTTCCTCTACTCCGGCACCTCCTCGACTCATCACTGGTCGTAGACCCCACTGAAGTGTGTGATCCTGAGCAGAACCGGCCGCACCAAAAACACAAGCAACCAGGACAACTCGGCAGCCAACACACTGATAAAGGACACTCCGATCGAGAGCGCGAAAACGAGCGGCATGGCCACTACCAGAAGCTCGTTATATTTGCGTTGGCGAGCGTCCATGAGCCGCGTATCCATCAAGTGCGGGGTGCGAGAGGCATGTCTCCACACCCACGCCAAAGCCAACTCGGCGACGGCAACGTGTGCGGCGTAGATGATCACCGCCGCCTGTTGGTCCTCATAGCGGCTGAGAAGGGTAGCCGAGAACGGCAGCAGCACGATCCACATCAGGAAGAACAGGTTGATCAGGAGCAGGCCGCGGTCGTAATCCCTTATGTAGTGAAAGACCCGATGATGAGCAATCCACAAGGTCCCCACGAACCAGAAGCTGATCAGGAAGCTGTATAAGTCAGGCCAGAGCTCAGCGAGCAATTCGTTCGAAAGGCTCGAGTGTGAGCCGGGTATCGGCTCGGGCAACCGGATTTCGAGCACCAGCAAGGTTATGGCGATCGCGAACACCCCGTCGCTGAAGAACGCAATGCGATCGAGATCCATGCTTCTGTATGTCCCACCTTCCACAGGGTCGTTCACCCAAAACCAGCCTTTGTGTATGGCGACGCTTGGCGGGTATCTTACAGCACCCATATATTGCCGTTGGTTGGCAACCTCGCGGGACTCGAAGCGTATCGAACGCTTGCTTGATGCAGCCAAGGTAGCATTTTGGCGGCGCCTGGAGGCGGTATATCGATTGCTCAGAGAAGTGCGCTATAGAATGAGAAATGGGCGACGACCTACTCTCCCACGGGGTCTCCCCCGCAGTACCATCGGCGCTGGCGGGCTTAACTTCTCTGTTCGGAATGGGAAGAGGTGTATCCCCGCCGCCGTCGTCACCCTTTCTGAAAAGCGGCATGTATTCGATTGTAAAGGGCACCTGCCCTTTGAAAACCGCACAGCGCGAACCGTAAAGAGTACATCAAGCCCTCGACTTATTAGTACCACTCGGCTACATACATCGCTGCACTTACACCTGTGGCCTATCAACCTGGTGGTCTACCAGGAGTCTTACTCCCTCGAAGGGGATGGGAGATCTCATCTCGAGGCGAGCTTCCCGCTTAGATGCTTTCAGCGGTTATCCCTTCCGTACATAGCTACCCGGCGGTGCCCTTGGCAGGACAACCGGTACACCAGAGGTACGTCCACTCCGGTCCTCTCGTAC
>DASSCV010000137.1:0-41697 GCA_035697505.1 Rubrobacter sp. | reverse complement strand
GACCAGCCCAAGAGTTGGTCGTTCACAACAGCAGCGCCCCCACCCGGTACGAGCTTGCCCACGCCCAATGTCTGGGCCTGGGGAGCTAACTACAGCGGGGTGCTGGGCGACTGCTCCACCACCGATCGCACGAGCCCGGTGCAGGTCAGCGACCTGAGTGGCGTCAAGAACGTGGCGGTCGGCTGTGCTCACAGCCTGGCTGTGAAGGAAGACGGGACGGTGTGGGCCTGGGGATCTAACTACTACGGACAACTGGGCGACGGAACCACCACCGATCGCTACACCCCTGTAAAGGTCAGCGGCCTGAGCAGCATCACGGATGTAGCGGGTGGCTGTGATCACAGCCTGGCGCTGAAGGAAGACGGGACGGTGTGGGCCTGGGGCGATAACCTATACAGACAACTGGGCGACGGTACTACCACCGATCGCACTACTCCTGTGCAGGTCAGTGGCCTAAGCAGTGTCAAGAACGTGTCGAGCGGCGCTTACCACAGCCTGGCGCTGAAGGAAGACGGGACGGTGTGGGCCTGGGGAAGTAACGGCGCTGGAACTCTGGGCGACGGCACCAACATCCATCGTGCGACCCCTGTAAAGGTCAGCGGCCTGAGCGGCGTCAAGGACGTAGCAGGTGGCTGGAGGCACAGCCTGGCCGTGAAGGAAGACGGGACGGCGTGGGCCTGGGGATACAACTACAGCGGAGAGCTGGGCGACGGAACCACCACCGATCGCACGACCCCTGTAAAGGTCAGCGACCTGAGCGGCGTCAAGGACATAGCGGGTGGCTTCCAGCACAGCCTGGCGCTGAAGGAAGACGGGACGGTGTGGGCCTGGGGAGGTAACGGCTACGGACAGTTGGGCAGCGGGAGCCATAGTGAATACGTCCGCACGACCCCTGGAAAGGTCAGCGGCCTCAACAACGTCGTGGGTGTGTCGAGCGGAGCTGTCCACAACCTGGTCGTCAAGGACGACGGGACGGTATGGACCTGGGGGAGACCTGATTGCTGCACCCCCGATCGCACGATCCCGATGCAGGTCGGCGGCCTAAGCGGCATCACGTACGCAGTGGGCAGCAGTTACCTTGGCGCTTACTATAGCCTTGCCATAAGCAGCGACATTCCAGCACCCAAGATCGGACCCATGGTCAGCGAAGTGTATCCGGCCGACGGCGCGACTGGAGTGCTGCGCAGCACCGATATCGCGGCGCTGTTCTCAGAGCCGATAGACCCAGCAACCGTTACAACTTCGACCGTTACGCTAGTCAAGGACGGCACGACGACACCGATAAGCATCAAGACGGGCTTAATGGACTCGTACCCAGAAAAGCTTTGGATCGCGCCCTGGCCTGAGGCTGGACCGGTTGAACTGGATGCCAATACCAAGTACACAGTCAAGATAAAGGGAGGCACCAACGGTGTGAAAGACTTGGAGGGCAACCAGTTGGGTGGCGGCAATCAGGCATCAGGGGACTACTGGTGGTCCTTCACCACCGCCACCCCACAATCCCCAAGTTGCACCATTACCGGTACGGCCAACGCGGAGACCATCTCGGGCACCTCAGGAGCAGACGTCATCTGCGCCGGGGGAGGCAACGACACCCTCCAAGGACTCGGGGGCAACGACACCCTAAAGGGTCAAGACGGCAACGACACACTCCTCGGAGGGGTGGGCTCAGACACGCTCGACGGCGGAGCCGGCACCGACACCGCCTCCTACTCCGCCTCCCTCACCGCGGTTACGGCCTCGCTTGCCACCAACTCCTCAACTGGGGAAGGCTCAGACTCCTTCTTGGATGTTGAGGACCTGCTCGGCTCTTCCAAGGCTGACACGCTCACTGGGTCGGACACGGGCAACAAGCTTACCGGAGGGGGCGGCGCCGACACCGAGCAAGGTGGGTTGGGCAACGACCAGGTGATAGGCAGCGGCGGGGCGGACACCCTAAAGGGCGAGGACGGCGACGACGCGGTCAATTCCAAGGACGGGGTGAAAGGTAACGACGCTTTAGACGGTGGAGGCGGCACCGACACGAAAGTTACCGATACCACCGAGAAGTCCATAGTCAACTTCCCCTAGGAGGAGGGCACCCCTACTGAGGTCTCTTTGGCGGGCCGGGGAGTGGGCGTTGGCGTAGATTGGCAGACACTGTTGCCCCCTATTAAGGGCTTCCAAGTGCTACCTCGTAGGTTGGTGGTGGAGAGGACGATCGCGTGGATCGACCACAACAGGAGGATGATCAAAGATTACGAGAGGTTCCTATGTGCGAGCGGAGAAGCGTTCGTGTACGCTGCCATGATTCGCATCATGACGAGGCGGCTCGTCCGAGTATGAGGACTTTTCATACAGCCTCAGAAGTGGAATTCTGCGAACTTCGGGGAACTCTGTACATGCGAAGTTCGCAATAACCAGGAAAATACTGCATTTGAGTGATGCTTAGCCTCCCCTTCGGAGCGTATGCTGTGACTGTTACTAAAGCCGGGGGTCTCCTGAAGAAGGGAGACTGCTGGGCTGCGAGAACAGGCAGGGTAATGAACGCCGAAGCAGCTAGTGATCCCTCACGCAAGCGCCGCTCCTCCTCCGAGGGTCCTTTCCCCGTACGTATACGCCTTCTGGGAGGTTTTGGCGTCTGGGTTGGGCAGCGCGCCGTCTCCGAGGGAGCGTGGCACCTGAGGAAGGCCAAGAGCCTGGTGAAGCTGCTGGCCCTCGCTCGTGGGCACGCCCTGCACCGCGAACAAATTATGGATCTGCTGTGGCCCGAGTTGGGCAAGAGGGCTGCCTCCAACAACCTTAGAGGCTCGCTTCACGGCGCCCGCAGCGCCCTCGCCCCAGACTCGATCATGGCCTCCCATTACTTAGCTTCTAAGGAGGAGCGAGTAACGCTGTGCCCGGAAGTGGAGCTTTGGGTGGACGTGGAGGCCTTCGAGGGGGCCGCGAACGCAGCCCGCCGCTCGGGCGACCCGGGTGCCTACCGGGTGCCTCTGGAGCTCTACGGTGGGGAACTCTTGCCCGAGGACCGCTACGAGGAGTGGGCGGAAGGCCGCCGAGGAGAGCTGCTGAGGCTCTACCTTGCCTTGCTTGTTGAGCTCGCTGGAGTGTATCAGGAGCACGGTGATCACCACTCGGCCGTCGCGACGCTACGTGAGGTGTTAGCGGAGGAGCCAACCAACGAGGAAGCACACGTGGGGTTGATGCGTCTTTACGCCTTATCGGGGCAGTCGGGGGAAGCCTTGAGGCAGTACGAGCGGCTCTCAGAAGCGCTCTCTTCAGAGCTGGGTGCGGAGCCGAGCGCCCCCACCTACGCCCTCAAGGAAGAGATCGCAGCCGGGAGCTTCCCACCACCCCGTGGCCTACCCACTGCTCCTGCGGCAGAGGAACATGCGGACGTAGTTACGCACAACCTGCCCGCCCCGAGGAGCCGCTTCGTCGGTAGGGAACGCGACCTTAAAGAGGTGAAGAGGGCGCTGGCCACGACACGCGTCCTTACCCTTACTGGGGCAGGGGGCTCGGGCAAGACGCGCCTAGCGCTCGAGGTCGCAAGGGATTTTGTGGGCGCCTACCCTGACGGGGTGTGGCTGGTTGAGCTTGCGCCGCTCTGGGAGGAAAAGCTGGTTGCTCATGCGGTAGCCGAGGTCCTCGGAGTGCCGGAGCAGGCCGGACGATCGCTCAACGACGCTCTGGTCGAAGCCCTGCGCGAGAAGAGGGTGCTCGTGGTCTTGGACAACTGCGAGCACCTCATAGAAGAAGCAGCGCGCCTGGTCGATATCCTACTCGGTTTGTGCCCACGCTTGCGGGTCCTTGCCACAAGCCGCGAAGCCCTAAACGTGGAGGGGGAGGTTGTTTGGCGGGTGCCTACCCTTGCCGTTCCGGACCCCGGTCGACCGGCCATCCTCGGAGAGCTTACGCGCTATGATGCGGTGCGCCTTTTCGTGGAGCGGGCTAGGCTGCGCTTGCCTGACTTCGAGCCCACGCCCCAGAACGCGGGGGCACTGGTGCAGATCTGCTGGAGGCTTGAGGGGATGCCGCTCGCCATAGAGCTTGCTGCGGCGAGGGTCGGAGCCCTCTCCTTAGAGCAGATCTCAGAGAGGCTCGAGGACTCCCTCAAACTCTTGACGGGCGGGAGCCGGACCGCCACACCGCGCCAGCAAACACTTAGGGGGGCGCTGGACTGGAGCCACGAGCTGCTCTCGGGAGAGGAACGGACGTTGTTTCGTAGGCTCTCGGCGTTCGTGGGTGGGTGGATCTTGGAGGCAGCCGAGGCGGTGGGTGCAGGAGGTGGCATCGAGGAAGAAGACATCCTGGACCTGCTATCGAACTTGGCGGATAAATCTTTGGTACTGAGCGATGCGGAAGCGACAGATGTAGTGCGCTACAGGATGCTGGAGTCGGTTAGGCAGTACGCCCGGGAGCAGTTGGAGGAGAGCGAGGAGGCCCAGGCGATTCGGCGGCGCCACGCTTCGTTTTTCCTCGCCCTGGCTAAAGAGGCCGAACCGAGGTTGACGGGGGCACAACAGCAAGCCTGGGCGGATCGGCTGGAGGCCGAGCATGACAACCTGAGGGCGGCACTCTCGTGGTCGCTGGAGAATGAGCCCCAGAGAGCCCTCCAGTTGGCTGAGAAGCTGGCGCGTTTCTGGGAGATACGCTCCCACTTCTTGGAGGGAAGCAGATGGCTTGAGGCATCACTGCGCAATAGCAACCACACGAACCCGGCCACGCGGGCTAAGGCCTCAACTGAGGTGGGCACATTCGCCTTTCATCGGGGCGACCTTCTTCCACGGGGAAGCGCTTACGCTCTATAAGGAGCTGGGGGATGAGCGTGGTGTTGGCTGGTCGCTCATGTGCTTGGGGGTTCAGGAGGTCGAGAAGGGCGACTATGAGCGTGCGAAGCCACTCTTCGAGGATGCACTGGCGCTTTCCCGGAAAACCGGGGATGAGCGAACCGGTGGGTATGCTCTCCATAACCTCGGAGAGGTAGCGCGACTTAGGGGTGAGTACGAGCGGGCGAAGACGCGGGGTATGGAGGCTCTCGCCGTGTTTCGGGAGATGGACGACGAATGGAGTGTCGCCCGCACTTTGGGCTGGCTGGGAAGAGTGACAGTGTACAAGGGCGACAACGGCGAGGCGGCGGCGGGGTTCCTCAGGGAGGGCTTGACGCTAAATCGGGATGTAGGGAACTGGGAGTGGGTAGCTTACTCTCTGGAGAACTTCGCTGCCCTGGCTGGGGCGAAGACGCAAGGGGTGCGAGCTGCGAAGCTGTGGGGGCTGCGGAAGCCTTGCGTGAGGAGATCGGTAGTCCCCTCCAGCCCACCGACCAGGCGGACTACGACCACAACGTGGCCGCCGCGCGCACCCACCTGGACGGAGCGGCATGGGAGGCGGCATGGGAGCAGGGGAGGGCGATTTCGTTCGAAGAGGCCATCGAGTACGCCCTCTTTGGAGAAGAGCCCACCCAGCCTGAGCCTTCCGCCCCGGAGGAGCAAGCGATCGGTACGCAGCCGGCTGCCCTCACTCGCCGTGAGCAGGAAGTGGCGAACCTCATTGGGCGAAGGTTAACCAGTCGCCAGATCGCGTCAGAGCTACACCTCTCAGCGCACACCATAGACAAACACGTCGCACATATTCTCAGGAAGCTCAATCTTCATTCTCGCGAGCAGATCGGCGCCAAGATGGCCAAGCAGCGGTCTCACCCGATCTAAGGAGGACCATAAAAGAGGACCTTCGGTCGGTCATCGCTCTCCGAGGCTCTTGATCTCCACGTCCCCACCCTTGATCCAGAAAATAGGCGTGCTCGTAGAAATTTCCTCCAAAGATACTTAGTTTCTACTTAGTTGAGGGTCGGTCATAAATAGGCACGACCTCGAAACTTGACCGAACGTGGGAAGCCTCCGAGGATAGCGTGTGTCCAAGCACGCTACTCCCGGAGGCGCATCCATGATCTATCAGGACAGTGTTCTTGTCCAACTCATTCGTTTGGTCGACCAAATCCCAACTCCTCAACCGCCCCCACGCCGCCCTCGCGGACGACCCATCTTCTACTCCGAGAAGCTCTTTATGAAGGCGCTTGTGATCATGATCGTCAGACGCTTGCACAAGGTGGGCGAACTGCTCGCCGTGCTCGAGGAGGAAAGCGCTCAGATACGAGAAGTGCGCCAGTTGCTCTTTGAAGGAGGGCGTTTCCCTTCCTTTTGCGTACCTTCCAGAGGCGCCTGAAGACTCTGCCCAACTCGCTGCCGGATCAGATCGGCTGCCTGGGACGCTACCTGGTTGAAGTGCTCAAGCCCTGGGAGAGTAGCGGTAGGGCGGTGGCCATAGACAGCACCACTTTGCAGGCCAAAGGCGGAGTGTGGCACAAGAAAGACAAGGAAGCTGGCGTTGTACCCCACACCTCCATAGACACCGAGGCTGGCTGGACCAAATCGGGCTGGCACGGGTGGGTTTATGGATGGAAGCTGCACCTGGCCATTACGGTGGGCGGGATGTGGATCCCGCTCTCAGCCCGCCTCACCCCGGCCGATGTAGCGGACAACCAGATAGCTCCGTCGCTGATCGAGGAGTTGCCTGAAGAGGCGCGCTTCGTTTTGGGAGATACTCATTACAACGCCCAGAACGTGCGCCACAAATGCGAGAGGACCGAGCGGTTTTTGGTCACCTCCAAACGCGGTGCCTACCCGCACACCGACTCAGGGGTGGAGGTTAGGCGGATCTTCCACAAACTGCGTAGCCTGGCCAACGAGAACTTCAACGAGCAATTCAAGGCCATCTTCGAGCTACACGAGCAGGTTCCCACCAAGGGCAGGGTCAACACCGCCCGCTTCGCTCTTGGGGCAGTGTTGGTCTACCAGTTGGCTCTCCTGTACCGTCATGAGCGAAGATCGGGAGTCAATCGTGGACTCAAACCGTTCCTCAGAGCCGCTTGATGAATTATGACCGGACCTCATCTAACTACCGCCCGGCGGTCGACCTCGCCGGCTAAGACGAAGCGTCCCGCGCCTTGCACGCCGTGATGGAGGGCGGGACCCTCTTGAAGGTCAATAGCCACCGCTTCCTACTCACCGCGCGTAGTACACGGTTCGTGATGGTCGGCAAGCAGGAAAAGCACTGTAACAGGACAACATTCCGAAGGTGACTTATCGACCGAGCGCCCGGCACGCTTCTGATCGACTGCAGTCAAACCTGTACGAAGGTTCAGGCCAAAAACCGTCCCCGCGCCCGATGTGCGAGCCTCCATCCCGTCGCAAGATGTGGGCGTACAAAGCTGGCCACGAAAGGGAAGAGTAGGATGAACGATGAACCGTTGGCGCAGATAGAGCGCGAGCTCTTGCGATGGGATGGAGTCTTCAAGAAGAGGGATGAGGACGGTCCTGGAGGGATCGGCGTGACCGGCTACAGGTACGGAGATCCCGAGACAGGAGGACCTCAGATCGGGCACGTCCACGACGACGGCCACGCCGACTTCCGGTTTCCCAGAGAGGTCAGGGACGAGTTGATCCGCACCGGGCGGGCGATCCCCCATCCCGCCTTTCCGAATAGCCGGACGACAGCGAGCTACAGGATCCAGAGCGCGGAAGACGTGGCAGGAGCCCTGGAACTGTTCCGCATGAACTACGAGCGAAGGAAGCAACGAAAGGGTCCGGTCGAGAAGGCCGGATAGAGTAGAGCGGTGGGCATGCCAATAGTACGGGCGACGCGGTTCGGGATGGTGGGATCGTAACCGTGCTGGGAGGGGTGCCCACGGCATTTCGTCCCCTGCGCCACTGCGACTTCCGCCTGCTGTGGACGGGACTGGCGATCTCGCTGGTTGGAAGCGGGCTGTGGCTGGTCGCGCTGGCATGGCAGGTGATCGAGCTGGGCGGCGGCCCCACGGAGCTTTCGCTGGTCACCGCCCTGTTCAGCGTCGGCCTGCTCGCGTTCGTGCTGATCGGCGGGGTCGCCGCCGACCGGTTGCCCCAACGGCTCGTCATGCTCGCCGCCGACCTGATCCGTGCCGCTGTCCTGCTCGTCCTCGGGCTGCTCTCGCTGTCCGGGGACCTTAGGATCTGGCACCTGGCCGCGGGCGGGTTGCTGATCGGGGCCGGCGAAGCATTCTTCATCCCATCCTACACCGCGCTGCTGCCACACCTGCTCCCCGAGGACGAGCTGCTCGCTGCGAACGGCCTGGAGGGGACGCTGAGACCGCTGGCCCAGCAAGCGGCAGGGCCAGCGCTGGGAGGCATCGCGGTGGCGGCGCTCTCGCCCGGCGTCGCGATCCTCACCGGCGGCCTGGCCTATTTGGTCTCCGCCGGATGCCTGCTGGTAATGAAAGTGCGGCCGAGGAAAGTTCCGCCTGCAAACGATGCCCCAAGCGTTGCGGCGGTCTTGTCCGACCTGCGCGAGGGCTTCCGCTACGTGCGAAGGACGAGCTGGCTGTGGGCGACGCTCTTGTTCGCGCTGGCTCTCGTCCTGTTCATTATCGGACCCTTGGAGGTGCTGCTGCCTTTCGCCATCCGCGACAACCTGGGGGGTGGGGCCGAGGACTACGGTCTGGCCCTTGCCGCCTTCGGGATCGGTGGCGCTGCAGGAGCACTCGCGATCTCCTCGGGACGGCTGCCGCGCCGCTATCTCACGGTCATGATCCTCATGTGGGGACTCGGCTCCCTGCCGTTCGCCGTTATCGGGGTGGCTGGCGCGCTGTGGGTGATGTGCGCCGCCCTGTTCGTAGTAGGCACGACCTACTCCGCCGCGATGGTGATCTGGGGCACCCTGCTCCAACGCCGGGTGCCCGAAGGCCTGCGCGGTCGCGTCTCTAGCCTCGACTTCTTCGTCTCACTGGCCCTGATGCCGGTCTCCATGGCGATCGCCGGCCCGGCAGGCGCCGCTTTCGGGATCACCGCGGTCTTCGTCGTCGCCGGGATCGTGCCCGTGTTTCTCGCCGTCGCGGCCATCGTGGTCCCCAGGCTAGATCGCGACGAGCTCGCCCACCCGCTGGATCACCCGGAGCCTGCCCTGGTGAAGGACGTGTCTGGGGCCACGTAGAACGTATCGAAAGGTAGTGAACGGTGATGAAGGCAGCGTAGTTGGAGGAGTTCGGCGAACTTGAGGTTCTCGTCGCGGCCGACGCCCCTGACCAGTGGAGATACGGTGCCACGACTGGTAAGACGCACTACGAAAGGACTCAGGAAGACGATGAAGATAACCGATGCTGATCACACCAACTGGAGGGTAAGGGACGTCGAGAGGTCTCTGGGATTTTACCGAGACGTCCTGGGGCTCGAGCCGTTCGGCCTCGACGAGTATGAACGCGGGGAGCATCCGCTCGTCTCGCTGCGGATAACGCCCGGGTTCATCCTGCATCTGAGGCCGGATCCCACCTTCGAGACGGTCTCCACCGGGGGTTACGATCACCTCGCCCTGGTGGTCGAAGGTACGAACCCGGATGCACTGGCCGAACACCTCACGGACGCGGGCGTGGAGATCGAACGCACCTCGGAGAACGTCGTAGGCGCCCGAGGGGCGGGAAAAGCCCTGTACGTGCGAGATCCCGACGGCTACCTCATAGAGCTCAAGCTCTACGATGTCGAGTCCGGGGCTCCTCGCGCCGAATGAGATTCGCAGGGAGGTATGCAATGTACAGCAGCGGCATTTCGGAACTTGTGCTGGTAGTGAAGGATGTCCTGTCCTCGGCCCGCTTCTATGAAGAGGTAGTCGGTCTGATGCCGGAGAAGGAGGTCGACGACGAGTGGGCCTGGTTCTGGGCCGGGACGCCGGGAGAGGCGCAGCGCATAGCCTTGCGAAAGGGGCCTCTACTCTTCGAGCAACACTCACCACGACCCGAGGGCGAGCGTTGGGGAGCCGTGCATTACGCCTTCGAAGTTGCCCAGGATAGGCTCGATGATGCCGTAGAGCACGTGCGGCGCAAGGGTGTGGAAGTGTATGGGCCGGTAAACCTCGATTGGATGGACGCCATCTCCTACTACTTCTTCGATCCCGACGCGAACCTCATCGAGTGGTGGTCCCGGAGAGACCAATGAGCATCTTCACCCCGGATGAGATCGAGTACCTCGGGAGCGGCTTCCTGGGGCGCCGCGCGACCGTAGGCCCGGACGGAACGCCGCACATCGCGCCGGTCGGAATGATCTCCTACAACCCCCATCTCGACACCATGGACATCCGCGGGCACGACCTGACGAACACCAAGAAGTACCGCGACATTGCGCGTTACGGGCGTGCCGCCATCGTCGTGGACGATCTCACCTCCACAAAGCCGTGGCGGCCACGGCCAAGGTCAGGAATATGACCTTCGTCACCCGCAATACGGCCGACGTCGCGCGAACCGGCGTGCGGCTGCTCAACCCGTTCGACGCTTCTGAGTAAGAGTGCCGAGAGATCCTCGCTACCTCGACCAGCGCTGAGTTAGCGGACCTCTCTCACCGAACAGAGGGTCCGACTCAGGTAAGGAAACGTTGCGTATGTTCTCCAGTACCTCCGGGCGATCGCTTTCTTCGCCGGTACGCAGGTCGTAAGATTCCTGTCCGCGCGGGTAGGCCCCGACGACCGAGAATCTACCGTTCGACCCTTTGTTACAGTGTCCGACACCGGCCGGTATCACTGCCACGTCGCCCGCTTCGACGTCGATCGTCTCACCCTCAGGCCCGCCGAACGCGATGCTCGCAGATCCACTTACCACACACAGCACCTCGTGGGCATTCGAGTGGTAGTGATGATAGGAGAAGACACCGTCCACCCACGCGCCGCCCCAGCCGTTATCAGCGAGCAATTGCTTGCAGCGCGAGGAGTCCTGCTCGGAACTGTCGAGCACTTGCGAGTACACGAGCAGCGGCAACGTCGGGTTGTTCGGGATGCGGCCATCGTCTTCGAAGAGATATTCTCGTACCTTGGGTTCCTGAGTCCGCTCATCCATCTGATCCTCCCAACGGTTTGGTTCGAGGTTCTCGGCGTCTGCCTTATGGTAACGGCACAATACGGTAAGTATCTGGTGGGATGACATTGAGATCGCTCGACATCAACATGATCATTGGTATCTCGGTGGGTTGCAGATGTAACTCGAATTCCTTCGCGGCCGCTGGGTGGACATCTTGACTGCACGCGGACTCAAAACGCGTATTCGCGAGCACGTACTGCGGGAAGCGGTGCCTGCGTGCGCACCCGATGTGGTCTGGGACTAGCACGAAAAGAAGCGTAGCGGCTAACATACCTGTACGTTGATGGGTAACAGGATAGACGATTACGCGAGACGTTTCGCCCGACTCAGGACCAACAGGAACCGCAAGGTATGGTCCGAGGTCACGGCTTATCAGGCTCCATACAAGCCGATTCTGCTTTTATGCGTCCTGGACCTCTTCGATTCCGGCGAGATCTCCTCGAACCTCGTCGAGATCTCGGATGACCTTGCGGAGCTGTTCGCCAAGTACTTCGAACTCAGTAACCCTACCCAGCCTTCCGACTTCTCCGCCCGGCACGCAAGAACGCTCCTGGAGAAGACGTCACCCTCGGTACAGGCACCCTGGTCTCGAATAGAATGTCTCGCAAGCTCTCTATATTGTGGACGAGGAAGGCGAAACCCTTCTCGATGGTTTGCTCTACTCTGCCTTCTACGAGGAATGCTCCTTCGTGGTGCAGGATGTCGCCGCACCTCTCGTAGACGGAGCGGAAGATCGTCGTCTGCAAGAGTCCCCACTCGTCTTCGATCAGCAGAAAGTACACGCGGTACCCGCTCTTGGTCGGTGGGCTCTGGAGACATTCGATCAAACCCGCCGCGCGGGCGTAGGTGCCGGGCGGCAACTCCCTTATCCTCACGCTGGGAACCACCCCGAGCTCTCGGAGAGCATCGCGGTAAGGCACGAGCGGGTGCCTGTAGACGTTGAGGCCGAGCACCTCCCACTCCATCCTCTCTCTCGCCGTGTCCGTAAGAGGGAGATGCCCGACGCTCCTTCTCTCCCGCATCGCCCACCAGCTCGCTGGGTGTTCGATCGGGATCTCTTCTTGCCTCCTACGCCTGCGCTTCTTCGGAAGAGCCGCACTCTCGTCGAGCAGCCGGGACCTCTCCGACCCTCCAGCTAGAGAGTCGAGGAAGCCTCCCCTGATCAGGTTCTCCAACGCGTCTTTCTCGACGCCCGTCCTCCCGTAGAGGTCAGCGACGGAGACGAACGGCTTTTTGCGCCGCCCGGCTACGATGGAGGAGATGGCCCTCTCGGATAGCCCCTTGCAGTACCTGAGGCCCACCCGGAGGGCGGAGCCGTCTTCTTCTACGGTGAAGCCTTCTCCGGAGAGGTGGACGTCGGGCGGGAGCACGCTGAGCCCGATCCTACGCGCCTCGTTCAAGAGCAGCCTCGGGCTGTAGAAACCCATCGGCTGGGAGTCGAGAACGGCAGCGAAGAACTCCGCCGGGTAGTGGCGCCTCATGTAAGCGCTCGCGTAGGCTAGCTCCGCGAAGCTGGCGGCGTGCGCGGCGGAGAAACCGTAGACCGAAAACCCCTCCATCCACGAGAAGACCTCCTCCGCTTTCGCGGCGGGGACCCCGTTTTCCCTTGCCCGCCGCATGAACTCCAGGCGCAACTCCCGCATCGCGCCGGGTCCCCGGTCCTTGGTCATAGCGCGCCGCAGGAGGTCGCCCTCGGCCAGGGTGAAGCCGGCGACGGCGTTAGCCACGGCCAGGGCCTGTTCCTGGAAGATGAGGACGCCGTAGGTGGGACGTAGTATCTCTTCGAGCTCGGGTAGGATCACCTCATACGACTCCCTGCCGTTCCGGCGCTTCACGTAGGGGGTGACGAGATCTCCTCTCACAGGACCTGGCCTGAAGAGAGAGATCTGGGCCACCAGGTCAGCGAGCCTCCTTGGCCCGAGCCGCTGGCTCAGGTGCATCTGTCCGGGCGATTCCAGCTGGAACATCCCGGCGTTGCGCCCGGTCCTTATGAGGGCGTAGGTCTTCTTATCGTCGGGCGGCAGATCGTAGGGGTCCACCCTGCGTCCCAGCCGCCTCGAAGCCAACTCTCCGGCCTTGTGCAGCGCCGTGTGCATCCTCAGGCCCAGCAGGTCCAGCTTCGGCAACCCCACGCGCTCCAGGTCGTCCTTGTCGTACTGGCAGCGCAGGAGTCCCTCCGTCCCGGAAGGCTCCAGCGGCACGAGCTCCGAAAGATGGTGTTTCGCCGTCCCGAACACCATACCCCCGCTATGGGTGCCTCCCTCCTTGATGCGGCCGGCGAGCCCCGCCGAGAGCTCCAGGAGGAGCCTGTACCTCTCCGTGTCCTGCAAGGGATGACCGTACATGGCAGGCTCGGCGAGCGACTCCTCCCAGCCGGAGAGGCCGGCGTAGATCCTGTCGCGGTCATGGAAACGGGTAGGGACCTGGCGGCTGAGGGTATCTATCTCCTGCGGAGGGTGCCCGAGCGCCCGCGCAGCCACCCTCACGGCTCCCCGCAGCGACATCGTCTGGACCGTCGCAGCTTCGGCGACGCCTCGACGCTCGTAGCGATGGATCATCTCGAAGCGCACCTCGTCACGCCTCACAGAACAGAAGTCCAGGTCCACGTCGGGCGGGTCCTTGCGCCCCTCGTGCAGAAAGCGCTCGAAGAGCAGCCGGTTCGAGAAAGGCTCGGGCTCGCTAAGCCCCAGGCAGTACGAGACCAGGCTGTTCGCGGCGCTACCCCGGCCCGTTACGGGGATGCCCTTCGACTTCGCGATCTCTTTGGCCTCGTGCGCGATCAGGAAGTACGGCGCGAACCCCAGAGCATGGATACAGCGCAGCTCTCGCCCGAGCCGCGACTTCAACTCCTCCGCCGTAGGATCGTCCCCCGCTCTTCTCCCGTAGCGTCTTCTGGCGCCCGCGAGCGTCAGCTCCAGTAACATCTTCCCAGCCGTCTTGCCCGAAGGTAGGATCGCCGCCGGCATGTGGACCTTGCCCGATAGCTTTACCGCCCCCGCGCACCGCCGCGCGATATCCGCAACGTTCTCCAGGGCGTCGGGATAGCCCTCGAAGAGCCGCCTTATCTCCTTACCGGACCTGAGATGCAACCGGTCGGTCGGCCTGTACTCCGGGCCGGGGAGCGCCGTGAGGTTCGCAGCAGCCACGAGCACGTCGTGCAGCCTGTGGTCAGAGGGAAAGAGGTAAGCCACATCGCCAGCAGCAACGACCGGTACGCTAGCATCCCGCGCAAAGGCCGCCACTTTTCCCATGCTTCGCCGCCCCGTCGCCGTCTCGTCGTCGGTCAGTTCGACGTAGAGCCGGTCCTGGAAGACCTCCAGCAGAGAGATCAGCACCCTGGTCGCTTCTTCCCTTTGCCCGGTAAGGATCAGGCGCGGCAAGAGTCCGAACGGGACGGCTCCGGTCAGGCAGATCAAACCTTCTTTATGCTCCAGGATCTTCCCCAAAGGGCAGATGGGGCGTCGCCGGTCCTCCGAAGAGGTCCTGTAATCCGTGATGAGCCGGCACAGGGAGCGGTACCCTTGCATGGATTCAGCTAGCAACACGACGTGCCCGCCCGCCGTCGAGACCTGGGCCCCGACGATGGGAAGAATGTCCGCTTTACAGGCGGCCTCGAGGAAGCGAGGGATGCCGTAGAGCCCGTCGCGGTCTGTGAGCGCCAGAGAGGACATCCCCATCCTCGCCGCGGCCTCCACGAGCTCTTCTGGCCTGGCGACCCCGAAACCGAAAGAGAACCCGCTCCTGACGTGCAGATGGACGAAGTCGTCCGGGGACTCTCCGTTCAATCCGTTACTCCCACAAGGAACCACTCCCCGTCGTTCTCCCGCGCCAGGTCGACGACCGAGTCGTCGGAGAGGAGGAGCCTCGCGAGGCTCCTATCCTTCGCCCGCTCCTCGTCCCACCACGCCCGGACCTCCCGCCAGCGTCCAAGCACCTCGACGACGTGGCGCCTCTTGCGGCACCGCCTCCGGCCCGAAGCCCACACGATCCGCACACGCCCGTGGCGGTTTTCCAACTCGACCGGCTCCCGTCGGGCGTGTGCGGCCTGTCCTCCCCTCCCTTCCATCTCCGAGGCCCGCGAGAGCCAGGGTGACCGCAGCAGGTGGTCGAGAACCGTCAGCCTGGACTCACGGGTAGAGAACAGCGGCTCCTCGAAACCCTCGGGCCGCAAGGGGTAGCTGTGTATCTCCGAGACGCTCGCCTCCATCTCTTTCCTCCCTCCCGGGAGCGCCAGGGCCGGGGGATGAGAAACCCGCGCCTCCGGATATAATCCGAAGAGCAGGCGTCCTCGCCTCCTTCTAACCCTCGCAGACCGGTACTGGTTGGACGCCGGCCGGCCAGCGAGGCCCGGGTGGGGGCGCTCCTGCTTTGCCGTTCTTCTCTTTACGCTACCACAAACTATTGTTTGCAGTCTACGGTAAAATCGTATAAAGTGTTATCGCGAGGCGTTCAGAGGAGGCGCGGGTGGTTCCTGAGAACTGGAAGGTAAGGATGGAGATGCTCCGGCGCCTGGCCCGGGCGACCGTGAGGGGAGAGGGGCCTCCGAGCGTGCGCGAGGTGGGGGAGGCCGTGGGCTTGAAGAGTTCCCAGACCGCGTACAAGCACCTCAAAAAGCTGGAGGAGGCCGGGTATATCGAGCGGGAGGGTGGGCGGGCGCGGGGCATCAGGCTGACCGAGAAGGGTTGGGAGGCTGCGGGTGAGATGCCTTTGTTGGGTAGGATCGCCGCTGGACGAGGGCTCGAGGCCGTGACGGTTGGGGATGAGGCCTACTCGCTGGCGGCGGAGCTCGTGGGGTCCCGCTCGGGCAGGCGGCGCTACCTCTTGAGGGTTGTTGGACAGTCCATGATCGGGGCGCACATAGCCGACGGGGACCTCCTGGTCGTAGAAGAAGACGAAGACCCGCCAGACGGCGCCGTCGTGGCGGCCCTCATCGGGGGTGGCGAGGAGGTCACCGTCAAGCGACTCTACAGAGAAGGAGACCTCCTGCGGCTAAGGCCCGAGAACGGAGACCACGAGGACCTGGTCGTACCAGCCGGGGACGTGTCGATACAGGGACGCGTGGTCTACGTCGTACACCCGCCCAGGGGGAGAATCTAGGCGCTTCTCGTCTGGGAAACTGGCAGTCTTCGCGGGTAAAGTAAGAGGCGTGAACGGGCCGGCACAAACGACCGGGACTAAGGAACGGGAAGTCTTGCTGACCCGGCCGGTGATCCTGCTTACCCTCGTTGCCTTTGCCGCCCTCTTCGGCTTCCAGTTGCTGTTCTCCGTCGTACCTCTGTATGCGAACGAGGCCGGGGGCGGCAGCTCCGGTGCCGGTCTCGCGACGGCCGCCTTCATGCTCTCGACGGTGCTGACCCAGATCCAGATGCCTCGCATCCTGGCCCGCTACGGCTACCGGCGGGTGCTCGCGGCCGGACTCCTGTTCCTCGGGGTTCCCGCGCTGTTCTACGCTTACGCCCAGACATTGGTGCCGATACTGGCCGTTACGCTGGTGCGGGGTGTTGGGTTTGGGATCGTCACCGTGATGTTCGCAGCCCTGGTCGTCGAGCTGGCCCCTCCCGGACGCAGGGGAGAGGCTCTGGGGCTCCTGGGCGTCGCCATCACGCTGCCGAACATCTTCTGCAACGCGCTGGGACTCTGGCTGGTGGGACAGTTCGGCTACGAGGTCGTTTTCTTGCTGGGGGGTGTCGCTCCGCTGCTCGGGCTAGGTATGGTGATCGGCATCCGCTCCGTCGCGCCGTCAGGAACAGGAGAGGAAGAAGGCGCTGGTTTCTTCGCCGGCCTCGGGCGCGTTCCACTTTTGCGCATCTTCCTCCTCTTTGCGGCCACGACAATGGCCGGTGGGGTGGTCTTGACCTTCCTGCCTCTTGCGGTGCCCGGCTCGGGGGTTTTCTCTGCAGCGAGCGCGCTCCTCGTCGTCGGTCTCACCTCCACCGCCAGCCGCTGGTGGGCAGGGAGGTTCGGCGACCGCAGAGACCCCCGCCTACTGCTCGCCCCCGGTCTCCTCGCCTGCGCGGCCGGGATAGCCTGCCTTCCGCTCGGGGGTGTTGTCCTGCTGGTCGGCGCCGTCCTCTTCGGGACCGGGTTCGGGCTACTCCAGAATGCCACTCTCGTCCTGATGATGAGGCGTGTCTCGAAGTCTGAGTATGGGCTCGGCAGCACGCTGTGGAACGCGGCTTTCGATACGGGGACCGGGATAGGAGCCTTCTCATTCGGGTTCGTGATCTCGGCAGTAGGGTTCTCCTGGTCCTTCTTTATCTGCTCGGCACTGGTGGCATCAGCCCTCCTACTCGTGATCCTCGACTATTCATCGACACAGGACTGACCGTAATCATCGCGAACCCTGCGGGAAATACGCCTCAGCAGTATGATCGCGGCGCCGTAGAAGCACCGGATTTCCCTCAGCGTTATTCCAGCCACGCGTGGCAGACTTCATGAAGTCCGCCATCCTCAATCAGTCCCAACATCCCTATTCCACCTTACAAAGTTCTATCAAGATATATCGTGATATACTGCAAAGCCACGACGAGTCGTCTGGATGAAGGAGGCGAGATGTACGGTCGGGGCATGATGGGCTACGCGGGTGGGAGGCGAGCGATAGTACCTTACGGGAGGCCCTTTCCTCCCAGGTTCATGATAGGGTTGGTGATAGGAGGGTTGTTTCTGCTCTTCGTGGCCGGTCCCGCCTTCCACTTCTTCCCGCTTCTTTTCCTACTCATCTGGGCCGTCCCCTTCCTTGTGGCGCCGGCGTTCGTGGCCGTCGCGCGGGGTTTGTCGGGACTCTCGGAAGTCCGTGCGCGGAAGGGTGGGACGGTAACGGAGGAGAGCAAGGAGCGGGAGCTTCTGGAGGCGCTCGCGCGGCATGGGGAGCTCTCGCCCGCGCTGGCGGCGCTGGAGACTTCGCTATCGGTTGCCGAGGCGAACCGGAAGCTCTCGGATCTTGCCAACAGCGGTCACGTGGAGGTAAGGGCGCGCGAGGGAAGGTTGGGGTACGCGCTCTGGGAGCGGGACCGGCGTGAGTTGACGGACGGGGCTTAGTGTGCGTTTGCGAAAGGAGGTCGAGACAATGTTCGGTCCAAAAGCGATGAAAGGGTTCTTCGGGGGGTGGCACAGGCCGGGGTTCGGCCACGGTCCGCGGCGGGGGCGGATGTTCGAGAAGGGGGACTTGAAGTACGTGATCCTCGACCTGCTCAAGGACGAGCCTTCTCACGGCTACGAGGTTATACGGAAGTTGGAGGAGAGGTCCCGCGGGTTCTATTCTCCGAGTCCCGGCTCCGTTTACCCCACACTGCAACTGCTCGAAGACATGGAGTACGTTAGCGCCACCCAGCGAGACGGCAAGAAAGTCTACGCCATCACGGAAGAGGGGCGGAAGTTCCTGGATGAGAACCGGCGCTCCGTCCAGGATATCTGGGGTAAATTCGGAGGAAGCTGGGATCCTGGCGTCGCATCCGAGCTGCACGAGATCAGGCACGACCTCATGGACCTAGGTAAGCTCTTCGGCCAGCAGATGCGCGAGGGAAGGGTGGACCAGGAAAAGCTGGCCCGCATAAGGTCTGTGATCTCAGCCGCCACAAGGGAGATAGAAGACATCCTGAGAGACCGCGACGAAGTGCAAAGAGCTTAGTACCTCTTTGCAAGCAAGTCAGCACGCTACGCTCTTCAGGCTTCGCTTGTCAGCTTCTGCCACCCCGGCCTGGCCCTGCAGCAAACGAGGAATCACAGCCCGCGGCGACCTCTTTCTACGCTCCTGGGGGCTACGGGACGACTTGCTGAAATGCTGAGAGCTGCCGACCGCAGGGAGGCGGCGTGCTGACAAGCTGACATGCTGGTATCTTGAGAGGTGTAGAGTGGGGCGAGCAAGTGGGACTGTCGCATGGCACAGCGGAAGGAAGAAGAAGCTGCTGGGTACCGGCGCGAGGACGACCCCCCTTACCTCATCCTGACGATGCGGCGTTGGATCCTGTACGCTACCTCGGGTCTGCAGGGAGTTCGTAGACCGGACTCTGAAGCGATATCGTGAGGGGGAGAACTAGTGACCGAAGAAGCCGTAGTGGAACTGAACCACGTCCTCGAAGGGCCGGAGGACGCGCCGGTCCTCGTCTTGTCCAACTCTCTGGGCTCCACGCTCAGGATGTGGGACGACCAGGCCCCTTCTCTCCGCGAACGTTTCCGCCTTTTGCGCTACGACCAGCGTGGGCATGGTGATTCACCCGTCCCGTCCGGCCCCTATAAGATAGAAGACCTCGGGCGAGACGCGCTGGCGCTGCTGGACCGGTTGGAGATCGAAAGCGCTTCGTTCTGCGGCCTCTCCATCGGCGGGCTCGTCGGGATGTGGCTGGCGAGCGAAGCTCCCGGGCGCGTCGAGCGTCTGGTGCTGTGCTGCACCGCGCCCCGGTTCGACCCTGAGATGTACGACGCCCGCGCCAGCAAGGTCAGGGCCGAGGGTGTCGGTTCGATCGCCGACGTGGTGCTCGAGCGCTGGTTTACGCCCGAGTTCCGTGCGGCCCGTCCCGAGACCGTCGAGTCGGCAGGGCGTATGCTACGCGGTACGCCGGCGGAGGGATATGCGGGTTGCTGCGAGGCTCTCAGGGACTCCGACATGCGGAGTAGGCTAGGAGAGATCCGGGCTCCCACGCTCGTGATCGCTGGCGCAGAAGACCCTGCGGCCACCGTAGATCAGGCAGAGGAGATCCGCGCCTCGATCCCGGAGGCGCGCCTCATCGTGATCGAGGCGGCGCACCTGGCGAACATCGAGCAGCCCGAAGCCGTAACGCGAGAGATTCTGGAACATCTCGAGCCGGTCGGGAGGGACAGAAGATGACTTCGGAAGACTCTGCGTACGATCGCGGTATGAAGGTTCGCCGCGAGGTCCTGGGTGACGAGCACGTGGACCGTGCCATCGGGCGCACGACGGAGTTCACCGCGGACTTCCAGGACTTTATAACCAGGTACGCCTGGGGTGAGATCTGGGCCCGCCCCGGCCTGGACCGCAGGACGCGGAGCTGCATCACCCTCACCGCCCTGGTCGCGCTGGGCCGTCTCGACGAACTGGGGCTGCACGTGCGCGCCGCCATCCGCAACGGCCTCACGCCAGAGGAGATAGGAGAAGTCTTTCTCCAGAGCGCCGTCTACTGCGGAGTACCCGCGGCCAACTCCGCTTACGCTGTGGCTAGGCGCGTCCTCTCCGAATGCGAAAAGGAAGAGTAGGTGCGAACGCAGCCGAGCTCGACTACGTCACGACCTCGCGGGCCGCTGCCACGACCATCGCCGATAACTACGTCGGCGCTGCCCTGGGTTGAGCGACGAGATAACCACCTCCCACCCTCTATAATGGGCGGCGTGTCGAGAGGGATGATCAGCGGTAAGACCGGATTGCTGGCCCTCGTCGGGCAACCGGTCGGCCACAGCCTGAGCCCGGCGATGCACAACGCAGCCTTCGTTGCAGACGGCCTCGACTTCGTCTACGTCTGCCTGGATGTAGATCCTGACGAACTGCCGGCGGCGGTGAGGGGCCTGGAGGCCCTGAAGTTCAGGGGCTTCAACGTGACGATGCCGCACAAGCGGGCGATGATCCCGCTCGTGGACGAGCTGGAGGAGGAAGCTCGCATCTCGGGTGCCGTCAACACCGTGGTGATCGAAGCCTCCGGGTCGCGTGGTTTCAACACGGACGGAGGCGGGATGGTGATGGCCTGCCAGGAGGCCAGCATAGAGCTCTCGGGCAAGAGCGTCCTGCTCCTCGGTGCTGGGGGTACCGCCGCAGCCATCGCGGTCGCCTTCGGTAAGGCCGGGGTCAGTGAGCTGCACATCGCCAACCGGAACGTCGAGCACGCCACACACCTGCGAGACGAGCTGCATGGGACTGGCATAAAAGGGCTAGCGGTTCATCATCTCGATACGCTCCCTGATGCGGAGATCGTCATCAACGCCACTCCTCTAGGGATGAAAGAGGGGGACCCTATGCCACTGCCATCTGGTTACGTGCGGGAGGGCAGGGCGTTCTGTGACGCGGTCTACCGTCCGGGGACCGAGACACCGCTAGTCCGGCTGGCCCGCGAGCGGGGCGTCCCCGTCGTCGCCGGCGACAGGATGCTGCTCTACCAGGGTGTACTGGCGCAGAAGCTCTGGACCGGGCGCGAGCCGAACGTGAAGGCCATGGACCGGGCCATCTCCTGAAGCCCGATACCTGTAGCCGCGGATCTGCTTGTAGGAGCGTTTCGCGAAACGCCCCCTATATTAGAACGGATAGACGACCACTCCCAGAGCACCGAGCGTATACCATGCTCCGAAAGCCATGCTAAGGACGCCGAGCACGGGGGCGACGCGCTCGAAATTGCGCGCTATGGGACCGTCGGCTATGACGAGGCCGAAGGCGGTAGAGAGGAGCGCCATCGAGACGGCGGTCCCGGCAGCGAAGAGAAGCAGTGCACCGGTCGCCTGACCCTCGTCTGAGATAGTCGAGAGCAGTAGCAGCGTGAGCCCGCCAGAACCGCCGATACCGTGCACCAGCCCGACGCCGTAGGATGAAAGCGGGGTGCGCCGCGGGACGCGGTGGGCGTGCCTGTGGGACTCGTCGTGGGCGTGAGAGTGGACGTGGCGGTGGGCCTCGCCGCCGTCGTGGGCATGGATGTGGACGTGGTATAAACCGCGGCGCCACCGGACGAGAAGCCTCACTGCAAGCAGCACTATGATGCAACCTATGGCGACCTCGGCGACCTTGCTGATGACCTCGGGCAGGTACTGGTTCAGAAGGACGAGCGGCAGGCCGACGAGCAGGAGCGTGGTCCCGTGCCCCAGGCCCCAGAGGAAGCCCATGACTCCTGCCTTCCTTACCCGATTTCGCTCCTTCTCTGAGGCTATGAGGGTTGTGACGGCGGCGAGGTGATCAGGGTCGCTCGCGTGTCGCAGACCGAGCAGCAGGCTGACGAGCAGGATGACCCCCACGCCGACCTGCCCGTGCAAGAACCCCTCGAGCCAGCCGTCTATCGCGCCCACGTGCTCCTCCTAGCCTCCGTCACGCGGCGCTCACCAGGGGAGTACACTTGTATTCTGCTGCCCTGTTCCTGCTGTCACAGCACCACTCTACAAGATTTCTGTCTCCCGCACGTTGCGTAAGCGTTTCGGGCAAAGTGATCCCCATCGAGTCTCCTGGTATCGTCCAAGGCGGAGTTCACGCCCGAACTTCTCGGTACCCAAACAAGATCGGTTTCGACACACCGCCGACGAGTCCTCATAATGAGTTAACATGCCCCGTCAAAGCGAAGGAGCGAGGGCAGATGGAAGAGTCCGAACAGAAGATCGTGGAAAGTCAGGAGATCAGGGCACGCTACCCCCACTTCCTGCGTATACCGACGCGCTGGATGGACAACGACGTCTACGGACATGTCAACAACGTCATCTACTACTCGTACTTCGACACGGTCGTGAATGAGTATTTGATCCTCTCAGGCGTTCTTGACATCGAGAAGAGTCCAATTATCGGGCTGGTCGTCGAAACACACTGTCGGTTCTTCGAGCCCCTGACCTTTCCCGACACTGTTCATGCGGGCCTGCGGGTGGCGCGCGTGGGACGCAGCAGCGTGCGGTACGAGATCGGGCTGTTCAGAAACGACGACGAGACTGCTGCTGCCCAGGGTCATTTCGTCCACGTCTACGTCGAGCGCGAGTCTCGCAAGGCGACTGCACTACCGCCCGAGATGCGTGCGGCGCTGGAGAAGATACTAGCCGGTGAGTAGCCGCTAGCCAGATCCATACGAGGCGGCCAGCGAAGCGACGCGGCCCGAGATCAGGAGCCCCATCTCTTCGAGCAGGGTCTCGTCCTCCCGCGAGAAGCCTCCGACGGTATCCGAGTCGATATCGAACTCGCCGACTATCCTACCTGCGTCACGGATCAGGACTACCAGCTCGGAGCGGGTGTGGATCGAACACGCCAGGTAGTTCTCGACCTGACGCACGTCCTCGACGACCTGGTTTCGGTCCTCGGAGACAGCGGTGCCGCAGACGCCCTCCCCGACACCGATGCGCGAGTGGTCCACCGGCGCCGTGCGGGGACCGAGCACGAGGGTGTCCCCCACAAGCAGATAGATGCCGCTCCAGTCCCACACAGGATGCGCCTCGTGCACCCGCCGCACGACCTCGTTCAATACGGCCTCATCCGGCGCGTCCGAGGCCACGAGCGCCCCCACCTCGGATCTCAAGTCCTCGCGAAGTCCGGTCTTCTCACTCATGGATGGAGTCCTTCCGCAAATAGAACGTCATCCGCCAATCATAACTCCACCCCGGAGAGAAAACCGTGAAGATCCTATCAGGAGAGGCCGACCACAGCACTTCTCGGCCCATCGAGGTAGGATATCTTCTTCAGGTCCGGCTCTGTCTCCAGGAAAACCTGTAGCCTGATGCCTGTAGCCACGGTTCTTTGGAAGATCAGACTTCCAAAAGACCGCTCTAGCCGGAGAAGAACCCCGACGTGTCCCACACCAGGAGGACGCCGCCGCTCCTGGGGTCTTGCGTCACGCTGATCAGCTTCCAGCTCTGGCGCGCTCCCTCGTTGATCGCCTCCTGCAAGGAGGCTTCCGAAGAGCCGGACTCGCCGGCCTCCAGCGATGCGTGCTGCGCGTAGTAGCGCTCGGCCTCAGGCCGGTCGGGAGCATCTCTCTGTCCCTCGGTCATGTCTTTCCTCCGTTCTTCCGGTTACCCTCTGGCAATCTCTTGCACACAAACATGATGCCACCAGCCCGAGCCAGGCGCACCAGCCAGAAGTCCAGCAGACTATAGCCGAGCGGTTACTACAATTTCTTTATCATGGCGACGGAAGATAGTTGGGTGGAAAGCACCCTCGAAATGCACGAAAAAGGCCGCCGTGCTAGACTGCGCGCACTTCCCGCTAGAAAGGGGAAAGGGAGCAAAACCGCTGAATATCAGGGGGTAAAGGCGGCGTTTGTAAATACGTTGACAGCGGCCTGGGGAAAGCCGGTAGAACGTCAATGTCGGACGAGTCGTACAGGCGCTGAGTCCATTTTCGGGAAAGGAGAGAGGGTTGCGCAGGATCCAGATGACGGTAGACGGTAACGCCCACGTGGCCGAGGTGGAACCGAGGCTGCTGTTGCTCCATCATCTCAGGGAGAACCTTGGGATCGGGGGCGTGCACCCCGGGTGCAACACGACAAGTTGCGGGGCCTGCACGGTCCACATCGACGGGGAGTCGGTCAAGTCGTGCACGGTCCTTGCGGTGCAGGCTGACGGGCACGAGATCACCACCGTAAGGGGCATCACGGAGAACGGTGTGTGGCATCCGATGCAGCAAGCGTTTCACGAGGCGCACGGTCTCCAGTGCGGCTACTGCACGCCAGGCATGATCATGGCCTCCATCAGCCTCCTGAAGGAGAACCCTGACGCGACGGAGCAGGAGATAAGGGAAGGTCTGGAAGGGAACCTGTGCCGCTGCACGGGCTACGAGAACATCGTGAAGGCCGTCCAGCTCGTTCAGCAGCACACGGACGAGCTGGCCCGGCACGCGGCGTCCTAGAGGAGGAAAGAGAGTGACCCAAGCACCGGAAAAGTTCGTCGGAGGCGGCGTACTGCGCAAGGAAGACCCTGCCCTCGTAACCGGGCGGGCCAACTGGACGGACAACATCACGCTGCCGGGGATGCTCCACGCGGTGTTCATGCGCAGTCCCTACGCGCACGCGAAGATCACGTCAGTCGACGTCTCGGCCGCCAGGGAGCAGCCTGGCGTCGTCGCTGTCTTTTCGGGCGCGGACCTCGACGATGAATACGAGAAGCATCCGCGGGAAAACCCCGCCGCCGTTACCGGCTACGACTTGAGCCTCCACGATCGCAGGCAGGGCCACACTGTTACGGGCGAGACCGTGGAGTCCCCCGAGGAGACGAAGCGCTCGTTCGTCTCCTGGATCGTCCACGACGAGCTCAAGATCCCGCACCACGACCCCATGGCCCATGACGAGGTCAACTTCGCTGGTGAGCCCGTGGCCGTCGTTCTGGCGACCGACCGCTACAAGGCCCAGGACGCCATCGAGTTCATCGAGGTCGAGTACGAGCCTATGGATGTGGTGACGGACATCGAAGAGGCCATGACCGAAGGCTCGCCGCTGGCCCACGAGGGCTTCGGGACGAACGAGGCTTACACCTGGGACCTCGCGACCGGGGATATCGACGACGCCTTCAGCAAAGCCGATATCACCGTGAAGGGCCGCTACTTGCAGCCGCGTCTGATCCCCAACGCCATCGAGACGCGGGGCGTTGTCGCGAATCCCGATCCGATTAGCGGCGGGTTCACGGTCTACACCTCGACACAGATACCGCACATCACCAAGGCCGTGCTCTCCTCTTACTGCGGGGTACCGGAGCAGCGGCTGCGGGTAGTCGCCCCTGACGTGGGCGGAGGCTTCGGCTCCAAACTCAACGTCTACTCCGAAGAGGTCATCGCGCTCGTTCTGGCGCGCAAGCTGGGCGTGCCGATCAAGTGGATCGAAGACCGCTCAGAGAACTACCTGGCCACCATCCACGGCCGTGGGCAGGTGCAGGACATCGAGGTTGCCGCCGACTCGGAGGGCAAGATCCTCGGCATGAAGGTCAATCTACTCGCCGACATGGGCGCCTATCTGCACCTGAATACGGCAGGTATACCGCTGCTCGGCTCGTTCATGTACCCTGGGGTCTACACCTTCCCCGCTTACTCCTTCGAGTGTATCGGCGTCTACACCAACAAGACGCCCACGGATGCCTACCGCGGCGCGGGTAGGCCCGAAGCCGCTTTCGCCGTCGAGCGCATCATGGACGCCCTCGCCGCCGAGATAGGGATCGACCCAGCAGAGGTGCGCCGCCGCAACTTCTACGAGCCCTTCGACGAGCCGACCGATACTCCCGGCGGCATCCAGTACGACTCGGGCAACTACCAGATGACGCTCGATCGGGTGCTGGAGTTAGCCGACTATGAGGGGCTGCGAGAGGAACAGCGCCGGAGGCGCGAGTCGGGCGATCCCGTACAGCTCGGCATCGGGTTCTCCACCTACACCGAGATCTGTGGCCTCGCCCCCTCGCAGGTGCTCACGGCCCTCGGGGCCGGAGGAGCCGGCTGGGAGACGGCCAAGGTCCAGATGCTCGCCTCGGGTAACGTCGAGGTAATCACAGGCACGACGCCCCACGGACAGGGGCACGTGACGAGCTGGTCCCAGATCGCCGCGGACGTCCTTGGCGTCTCGCCGGACGACGTGGAGGTGCTGCACGGCGACACGGCGATAGCTCCGTACGGGCGCGACACCTACGGTTCGCGGAGCCTCCCTGTGGGCGGCGTGGCCGTTCACATGGCAGCCCAGAAGGTCGTCGAGAAAGCCAAGAAGATCGCAGCGCACATGCTCGAGGCGGCAGAGGACGATATAGAGTTCGAAGGCGGTACGTTCAGCGTCGCTGGCTCGCCCGACCAGAACATCACCATGACCAATGTGGCGGGGGCAGCATACACGGCGCACGACCTGCCCGAGGGTATGCAGCCAGTACTCTCCGAGGAGTTCTTCTTCGATCCGCCCAACTTCACCTTCCCGTTCGGGGCTCACATCTGCGTCACCGAGGTGGATACGGAGACCGGGTTCGTGAAGATCCGGGACTACTTCGGCGTCGACGACTGCGGGCCCGTCATCAACCCGACCATCGTCGACGGGCAGCTCCACGGTGGAATAGCGCAGGGCGTCGCGCAAGCCCTCTACGAGGAGGCGGTCTACGACGAGGAAGGCAACCTGACGACGGGCTCGATGGTCGACTACCTGATCCCCGGCGCGCCGGAGCTCCCGAACTACACCCTGGAGCGGACGGTCACGCCGTCCACCTCGAACGAGATGGGCGTGAAGGGCGTCGGCGAGGCGGGGACCATAGGGGCGCCTCCCGCGGTCATAAACTCCATCGTGGACGCGCTCTCGCCCTATGGGATAACGCACATAGACATGCCGGCCTCGCCGTGGAAGGTGTGGCAGGCGATCCAGGACGCACAGGGGCAGGAAGCAGGCACACGCGACGCAGACCGCTCCGGCCGCCCATCCCAGGCTCCTGACAGCACCGACACAGAAGGAGGCAGCTATTCATGATCCCCCTTGCCTTCGACTACGAAGTTGCCGAATCCGTCGACCACGCTATCGAACTGCTCGGGCAACACGGCGAGGAGGCCAAGCTCCTCGCCGGCGGCCACAGCCTGCTCCCCATTATGAAGCTCAGGCTCGCCGCCCCGACGGTTCTCATCGATCTCGGTCGCATAGACGACCTGAACTACGTCCGCGATGAAGGGGATCACCTCGCCATCGGCGCGATGACCCGCCACTGCGACGTGGAACGCGACGCCACCCTCGAGGAGCACTGCGGCCTCATCGCCTACACGGCCTCACTCGTCGGCGACCCGCAGGTCAGGCACCGCGGCACCATCGGCGGCTCAATAAGCCACGGCGACGCAGCATCGGACCTACCGTCGGCGCTACTGGCCCTCGACGCGACCTTCGTCGTGAAGGGATCCGGCGGTGAGCGGACCGTGGCCGTGGGAGACTTCTTCGAGGATTATCTGCAGACCACCCTGGCCCCCGACGAGGTGCTCACGGAGATAAGGGTGCCCAAGCTTGGCGGCGCAGGCTGGTCTTACAAGAAGTTCAACCGCCGCGCCCAGGACTGGGCTGTTGTCGGGGTGGCCGCCGTCGTGGAGCGGTCGAACGGCTCTATCGGTTCGGCCCGCATCGGGCTTACCAACATGGGCTCGACGCCCTTGAGGGCGACTACCGCAGAGAACGCTCTCTCCGGCGCGGACCCGTCCTCGGTCGCCGAGGCTACAAGCTCTGCCGACGAGGGCACGAGGCCTTCATCGGACATCGCGGCCTCTGACGAGTACAGGCGCCACCTGGCGCGCGTCCTCAGCAGGCGGGCCGTCGAGGAGGCCCTGGGCCGTTGACAGAAGCTTCCGGCGGACGCCGGGGGGCCTTGCCCTCCGGCGTTTCTCATTTCCGGGAGCTGGGAGTGCGTCTGCGCGAGCACGATTACCTGGCGGACGAGGGGCTGTCCACCGCGATCTTCCTCTCCCTCAAGCTCGGAAGGCCACTGTTCCTGGAAGGCGAGGCGGGGGTCGGCAAAACCGAAGTCGCCAAAGTACTCTCCCGCATCCTCGAAACCCCTCTCATCCGCCTGCAGTGCTACGAGGGCATAGACGTCTACCAGGCCGTCTACGAGTGGGACTATGCCCGCCAGCTACTTCATATCCGCGCTGCCGAGGCCTTCGGCGGCGAAGATAGGGAACGCGTCGAGCGTGACCTCTACGACCGCGAGTTCCTGGTAAGCCGTCCGCTGTTGCAGGCTCTGGAGCATCGCGGGCCGATGCCGCCCGTGTTGCTAATAGACGAGGTGGACCGCTCCGACGACGAGTTCGAGGCATTCCTTCTGGAGATCCTTTCTGATTTCGCCGTCACGATCCCCGAGCTGGGCACCGTCATGGCGGAGCGCCCGCCTGTGGCCATCCTGACCTCCAACCGCACCAGAGAGGTCCACGATGCCCTCAAGCGCCGCTGCCTCTACCACTACATAGAGCATCCCAGCTTCGAGCGGGAGGTCGAGATCGTACGCCTCAGGGTCCCCGACGCTGAGGAGAGGCTGGCCCGCCAGGTCGCGGCGGCGACGGAGAAGATGCGCACGATGGACCTCTACAAACCACCTGGCGTAGCCGAGACCCTCGACTGGACCGAGGCGCTCGTCGCCCTCGGCGCGAGGGAGCTCGACGAGCAACTCGTCGAGGCAACCCTGGGCTCCGTTCTCAAGTACCGCGAGGACCAGCAGAGGGCCGCCAACGCCGGCCTCGCCGCGCTCGTCAGCGGATTGGGGAGAGATGCCTGAGGGAGAGATAGAGCCCCCGCCGATGCTCGATGCGGCGGTCGCCTTCGGGCGCGTGCTGAGGGGGGGCGGTTTGCGCGTCGGGACCGACCGCCTCGTAGAGTTCGCCCGCGCAATAGAGCAGATGGACCCCTCACGCCGCGACGACGTGTACTGGTCGGGCAGGATCACGCTGACCTCCCGTCCTGAGGACATAGAGGTCTACGACCGCGCCTTCGAGTTGTTCTGGGAGACCGGAGGCGCTGCGAAGCCGAAGCCGCGGCCGAAGGTCCGTCTCTCCGTGCCGCAGCCCGACCGCTCCGTCATGCCGCCCAAGAAGACCGTGGAGAAGAGCGAGACTGGCCAGGAGGCCGTCAGGCTCCGCTACAGCCCGGTCGAGGTGCTGCGTCACAAAGACTTCGCCCTGTACTCGCCGGAGGAGTTCGCCGAGTTGCAGCGCCTGCTGGCAGACCTCAGGCTCTCGGGGGCGCTCAGAAAGAGCCGGCGCCTGGAACCCGCTCCGCGCGGACGCCACGACCCTCGCCGCACGCTGCGCGGCGCGATGCGGACCGGTGGTGAGGCCGTGAGGCACCGTTTCCGCAAGGCGAGGGTGCAACCGCGGCGCGTCGTATTGCTGTGCGATGTCTCCGGCTCCATGGCCCCTTACAGCCGCGCGCTCCTGCGCTTCTTGCACGCGAGCGTCGTCTCAGGAGGACGTCTCGAAGCATTCTCCATAGGAACGCGGCTCACCAGGATCACACGCGAACTCACTACCCGCGACCCGGACAGGGCGCTCAGGCAGACGGCCGGCGCGGTACGGGACATCGCTGGCGGAACGCGGCTGGGGGACGCGATCAAGGATTTCGTCGACCGATGGGGGCAGCGGGGCATGGCTCGCGGGGCCGTCGTCGTGATCTTCTCCGACGGCTGGGACAGGGGAGACGTGTCAGTGTTGGCCGAGCAGATGCAGCGCCTGAGTCGCCTCGCCTACAGGGTCGTCTGGGTCAACCCCCTCAAAGCCGCCCCAGGCTACAAACCGCTTGCGGCAGGGATGGCAGCAGCGCTCCCGCACGTCGACGTCTTCCTCTCAGGCCACAACTTCGAGTCTTTGGAGGAACTCGCCCGCGCTGTCGCCGCCGCAACAGAGCGTGGAGTATAGAATGAAGCTAGTCAGCATTTCAGCTGGTCAGCTGGGCGTGTTGTGGTGAGGTGCTCGTACACTCCAGAGGACCTGGGGAGCACCTACTCGTGGAGAGTCGTCTCCGACCGCCAAACCTGAAATGCTGCCGACTGAAAGGAGGCACTCCTTGAACCCTGTCATAGATAGAGTCGCAAGCTGGCGCGAGGAAGGAAAGAAGGCCGCCCTCGCCACGGTGGTGAAAGTCGAGCGTTCTGGGCCGCTGGGGCCTGGGACCTCGATGGCCGTCTCCGAGGACGGGCAGGTTGTCGGTTCCGTGAGCGGGGGCTGCGTGGAGCCCGCGGTCTACGAGGAGGCGATGGCTGCGATAGAGGGCGGCGAACCGAGGCTCCTCTCCTACGGCATCTCTGACGATGAGGCTTTCGGGGTCGGGCTGACGTGCGGAGGGACCATCCACATCTTCGTCGAGCGTGTGGACTGGTAATGGCAGATCTACTCTCCCGCTGGCACACGGCACTCGCCGAGCAGTCGCCGGTGGCCATGGCGACGGTGATACAGGGACCGGAGGGGTATCTCGGGGGTAAGGTCCTGGTCTTCCCGGAAGACCATACCGGGACGGCGGGCAACGCCGAGTTGGACAAGGCCGTCGTGGAGACGGCGCGCGGCTTGCTCGAGGGTGGGCGTACAGAGACGGTCCACCTCGGACCGCGCGGCCAGCGTAGGATGGAGGACGTTGCCATCTTCATCCAGTCATTCGCCCCGCCCCCAAGGATGTACGTCTTCGGCGCTATAGACTTCGCTTCGGCCGTCGCGAGGGCCGGTAAGTTCATGGGCTACCGGGTGATCGTCTGCGACGCCCGCGCCGTCTTCGCCACGCGCGAGCGGTTCCCTTCTGCGGATGAGATCGTCGTCGCCTGGCCAGACGAGTTTCTGAAGACCGCCGAGGTCGACGGCCGAAGCGTCATCGCCGTACTGACCCACGACCCCAAGTTCGACGTGCCTGTACTAAAGGAAGCCCTCAAAACGCCTGCGGGCTACATCGGGGCGATGGGGAGCCGCAGGACGCACGACAACAGGACGGCCCGCCTCAAGGAGGAGGGCGTAACGGACGAGCAACTCGCGCGCGTCAGCAGCCCCATCGGCCTGGACATCGGGGCGCGCACCCCCGAGGAGACGGCCATAGCGATCGCGGCCGAGATCGTCGCGCTGAGGACCGGGCATTCTGGCGGACGCCTCGCCGAAAGATCCGGCCCCATCCACTCGGCTGCGCCGGACACCAGGACCAGGGACGGAGTAAAATGATCCGCTAAGGGGCATGTATTCCGGCTCTCTGGCCGGATGAAAGGGGAACTCCAACGTCGTTGGAGAGAGAGGAGAGACGCGTGCAGGTTCCGGCGCGGTTTGACTATGAGGTCGCTGACAGCGTAGGGGAAGCAGTCGAGCTTCTAGAGCGGTACGGCGAGGGGGCGCGCCTGATCGCCGGGGGCCACAGCCTCATCCCTATGATGAAGTTGCGGCTAGCCGCGCCCGAGGTCCTCGTAGACATAAGCGGGCTGGATAGCGAGCTGCGCTACATCGAGGACGAGGGCGGGGCTTTGAAGATCGGGGCGCTAACCAGGCACCGCGAGGTGCTCGAGTCTCCAGTCGTAGGGAAGCGGTACACGCTTTTGGCCGACGCGGAGAGGATGATCGCCGATCCCCTCGTCAGGAACATGGGGACGATCGGGGGAGACCTCGCCAATGCGGACCCGGCGGAGGATCTTCCGGCGGCCTTCGTCGCCCTCGACAGCGAGGTCCTGGTCCGGGGTCCCAACGGCGGGCGTACCGTGCACATCGACGATCTGTACGTCGGCCCCTACGAGACCTCCCTGGAACATGGCGAGGTCCTGACGGAAGTCAGAGTGCCGCGCACTCCGGGAGGGAGCGCTTACTCCAAGGTCAAGCGGAAGACCGGGGACTACGCCGCTGCTGCGATCGGGGTCGCCCTGAGCATGGCCGGCGAGGAGATAGAGAGCATCCGCATCGGACTGTGCGGCGTCGGGAGCCGAACACTGCGGGCGAGGGGTGCGGAAGACGCGCTCACAGGGGAACGCCCGGGGTCCGAGGCGTACAGGAGGGCAGGGGAGATCGCCGCCGAGGAGTGCCATCCTATAGAGGACGCAAAGGGCTCCGTTTCGTACAAGCGCGACCTGGCCAGGGTACTCCTCGGGCGGACGGTGGCCAGGGCGGTCGAGCGCGCCTCAGGGCAGGAGGTATAGAGGTGAGGATGAAGGTCAAGGTCAACGACGTAATGCTGGAGGCCGAGGTCGAGCCGCGCCTCTTGCTCGTCCACTTTATAAGGGAGACCCTCGGGCTTACGGGAACCCATTGGGGTTGCGACACCTCCAACTGCGGGGCCTGCACGGTGCTCCTGGATGGGGAACCCGTCAAGAGCTGTACGGTGCTCGCCGTCAGGACCAACTCCCACGAGGTGACGACCATCGAGGGGCTGTGGAGCGGGACAGATCTCACCCCCGTTCAGGAGGGCTTTCACGTAGAGCACGGGCTGCAGTGCGGCTTCTGTACGCCGGGCATGATCATGACCGCCACAGAATTCCTGGAGCGCAATCCCGACCCGACGGAGGCGGAGATCAGGGAGGCCATCTCGGGCAACCTTTGCCGTTGCACGGGTTATGAGAACATCGTCAAGGCGGTCCAGTGGGCAGCGAGAAACGGCAGTACACAGGAGGTCGGCGCGTAATGGCTGCGGTGCGGGGACATACCCTCGGCGACCGGATGCCTCGCAAGGAGGATGGGCGCTTTATCAGGGGCAAGGGAAACTACGTCGACGACGTCAGGCTGCCGCAGATGCTGCAATCGGCCATCCTGCGCAGTCCTTTCGCCCACGCGAGGATCAAGGGTGTAGACGCGAGCGCCGCGCTGGAGCTCTCCGGCGTGCGCGCGGTCATCACGGGTAATGACCTCGCCGAGCAGGGCCTCGCCTGGATGCCCACCCTCGCCGGAGATACCCAGGCCGTGCTCGCAACCGACAAGGTGCGCTTTCAGGGGCAGGAGGTCGCCTTCGTGGTGGCTGATGACACCTACATCGCGCAGGACGCCCTCGAGCTTATTGAGGTGGATTACGAGCCCCTTGACCCTGTAATAGATTCTCGGAAGGCGCTCGATGAGGGTGCTCCCGTCATCCGCGACGACAAGGATGGCAAGGACGATAACTCCATCTTCTTCTGGGATGCGGGGGACAAGGAGGCGACAGGCAAGGCGTTCCAGGAGGCTGAGGTTAAGGTGCGCCAGGAGATGTACTATCCGCGCATCCACCCCGCCCCGATGGAGACCTGCGGGGCCGTCGCCGATTACGACGTCTCGACCGGCGAGATGACTGTACACTTGACCTCCCAGGCCCCGCACGCCCACAGGACGCTCTTCGCCATCGTCTCGGGACTGCCAGAACACCAGATCCGAATAATCTCCCCCGACATCGGCGGCGGCTTCGGGAACAAGGTCCCCATCTACCCTGGCTATGTCTGCGCCGCCGTCGCCTCCCTCGTGCTCGGCCGGCCCGTCAAGTGGATGGAGACGCGCTCGGAGAACCTGATGAGCACGAGCTTCGCGCGCGACTACCACATGGTCGGAGAGCTCGCGGCCACCAGCGAAGGGAAGATCCTCGGCGCCCGCTCGACCATCCTCGCGAACCACGGGGCTTTCGACGCCCACGCCCAGCCGGGGGAGCAGTATCCTACGGGCTTCTTCCCGATCTTCACGAGCTGCTACGACGTGCCAGCCGCCTATGCCGAGGCGACCGGGGTATACACCAACAGGGCCCCAGGCGGCATCGCCTACCGCTGCTCGTTCCGGGTGACGGAAGCCATCTACCTCATGGAGCGCACGATGGATGTGCTCGCCGACGAGCTCGAGATGGACCCTGTGGAGCTCAGGCGCAAGAACTTCGTCAAGAAGGAGCAGATGCCCTACGTCTCCGTCATGGGCTGGGAGTACGACGGCGGCGACTACGAGGGCGCATTGCAAGAGGCTTTGCGCATCGCCGGCTACTCAGAGCTTCTGGCAGAACAGAAGCAGGCTCGTGAAGAGGGCAGGATCATGGGCATTGGGCTCTCCACGTTCACGGAGATCGTGGGCGCCGGCCCTGGCAAGAAGTGCCACATAGCAGGTATCGAGATGTTCGACGCCGCGGAGCTCAGAATCCACCCCACGGGCAAAGCCATCCTCAAGCTCGGGGTCAAGTCGCAGGGACAGGGCCACGAGACGACCTTCGCCCAGATCGTGGCCGGAGAACTCGGCATCCCCGCGGAGAACGTCGAGGTGCGAGAGGGCGACACGGACAATACGCCCTTCGGGCTCGGCACCTACGGCAGCCGCTCCACACCTGTCTGCGGCGCGGCGACGGCTGTAGTCACCCGCAAGGTGCGCGAGAAGGCGAAGAAGATAGCGGCCCATCTCCTCGAAGCCGCCGAGGGAGATCTCGAGTACGAGGACGGGCGCTTCTTCGTCAAGGGTTCGCCGGATCAGGCGAAGACCATGGATGAGGTCGCCTTCGCCGCTTACACGAACGTTCCCGAAGGAGAAGAGGCCGGCCTCGAGGCCGTCACCTACTACGATCCGCCTGAGATGACCTACCCGTTCGGCGCGTACATCTGCGTGGTGGAGATTGACAGGGGTACGGGGCAGGTCGAGGTAAAGCGCTTTATCGCGGTGGACGACTGCGGGATCAGGATCAACCCTACTGTCGTGGACGGCCAGGTGCACGGCGGTCTCGCGCAGGGTATCGGCACGGCCCTGATGGAGGTCATCGACTTCGACGAAGAGGGCAACCACCTGAACAGCAGCTTTATGGATTATCTGATCCCCACCTCCATGGAGGTGCCCAACTACGAGCTCGGCGAGTTCGTGACCCCGTCGACGCACCACCCGCTCGGGGCCCGCGGCGTTGCCGAGTCCCCGACGGTAGGCTCGCCCCCGGCCGTGGTCAACGCTGTGGTCGACGCACTCTCGCCCTTCGGGGTGCGCAACGTAGATATGCCCTTGACGCCGAACAAGATCTGGCAGCTCATGCGCGAGCACGGGGTGGAGGCCTGAGACCTATGCCACGCCAGGACCCGAACTCCCTCGCCCGTCGCGCCGAGTCACTGAGGCGGGCGGGAGAGCTTGCGGGCGGGGAACGTCCCTTCGCCCTGGTCACGGTCGTCCGCACCGAGCCGGCTACCTCGGCACGCACAGGCGACCGCGCAATCGTCTTCGCGGATGGGAGCTTCGACGGGTGGGTCGGAGGCGGGTGCATCGGGCCGACAGCCCGCAGGGAAGCCCTTACTGCCCTCGAGGAAGGCATGCCACGGCTAGTACGCGTCACCCCAGACACCGCGGCCGCCCAGCCCGGGGTTCGTATGGCCCGCATGACGTGCGCCAGCGAAGGCACCGCTGACCTCTACGTGGAGCCTTTCCTCCCCCGTCCGACCCTCATCGTCGCTGGAGACTCCCCGGTAGCAGCCACGCTCGCCGCGATAGCGCCGCCTCTTGGCTTCAGGCTGCTCACGATGGATGCAACCACGACGTTGACCCCGGGAGAAGTCCCGTATCCACAGGATTCGTGGATGGTCGTCGCCACCTTTGGCGAGTTCGACGAGGACGCTGTAGAAGCGGGGATAAGGCTGGGTTTGCCTTACGTCGGGCTCGTCGCGAGCGCCCGAAGGGCCGGTCAGGTACTCTCAGGACTGCGGGAGCGCGGGCTCCAGGAGGCGGAGCTCGCGGTGGTGCGCTCCCCTGCAGGGCTGCAGCTGGGCACGAACGGCCAGGAAGGCATCTCCCTCTCCGTCATGGCTGAGATCTCGTCGCTGCGCGCGGAGTCGCGTCCGAGCTTCTCAGGGGCACAGGAGCAAGAATCGACTGGAGAACCCGACGAAGCTGTGGACCCGGTCTGCGGGATGGCGGTCGAAGTAGCTGCTGCCAGGCACGTCGTCGAGCACGAAGGCGCACTCTACTACTTCTGCTGCGCCGGATGCAGGCGGGCCTTCGAGCAGGAGCCGGATAAGTACGCGGCCAGGGTCTCCTTACGATGAGCGTGGTCGGCGTGGTGCTTGGCGCGGGGAGATCCAGCCGTTTCGGCCCTCCGAAGCAGCTCCTGCCTTTCGGGGATACCACCCTTCTCGGCCAGTCCGTCAGAAATGCCAACGCCTCATCACTCGACAGGACGGTCGTGGTGCTTGGCCGTGCCTCAGGCGAGTTGAAGGATGCCATCGACTTCGGCCGTGCGGAGGTGGCGGAGAATACAGCCTACGGCACGGGCTGCGCCTCTTCTTTGCTGGCGGGCCTCGACGCCGCCGGAGACGATTGCGAAGCCCTCTTTCTGCTCCTCGGTGACCAGCCTGGCGTGCTGCCCGGGTTCATAGACCTGGCGCTCGCGGAATGGAGAGACGAACGGCCGTGGGTGGCGGTCTGCTCGTACAGGGGCCGTCTCGGCCATCCTTTCATCTTCTCCCTGGAAGCGTTCGGGGATCTGAGAGGTCTGCACGGGGACAAAGCCGTCTGGAAGCTTATCGAGGCGTACCCCGACAGGGTTCGAGAGATCGAACTCGATGCTGAGTTGCCTCCTGACGTGGATACCCCGAAGGATTACGAGCGGGCGCTCATCCTCCACCAGGAAGCCTCCTAGTCGACGTGCTCAGACCGTCTGGCGTATCGGCGATCGTGCTTGCCGCGGGCGGCGGGAGCCGGTTCGGTGGTGGGAAGCTGCTCGCCAAACTCGGAGGACAGCCGATTATAGAAGCGGTTCTCGAAAACCTGCGCGAAGCGCCCGTCGACGAGATAATCGTCATCGTCGGCGCGGAAGCAGGGAGACTACGCGAGGTCTGCGAACGGTACGGCGTCAGGACCGTCGCTAACGAGGAGTGGGAGCGGGGTCAGGCCACGTCGGTCCTTGCCGGACTTCGGGCTTCTGGTGGGAGGGCCGCGGTAGTCTTGCTCGGGGACCAGCCGTTCGTCGGGGCCGAGGCCGTTGAGCGGCTCGTGGCTGCTTTCGCGGAGGGAGCAAAGGTTGCGGTCGCCACCTACGGAGGGAAGCGGCGCAATCCCGTCCTGTTCTCGCGGGAGGTGTGGCCGCTGCTCGAGGCGGAGTTGGCCGGGGATGAGGGGGCGCGGTCTGTCCTGCGGCGGCATCCTGAGCTGGTGGTCGAGGTGCCTTGTGAAGGAGTGGGAGACCCCGTGGATGTCGATACGAGGGAGGATCTGAGACGTCTGGAGGAGATGCACGGGCATGTGAGCGACTATAAGATGGCGGGAGGATAGAAAGTAGTAACCGAAAGACGTACGATAGCGATTCCTTTGGAGGAGGTACCATGAAGATCAATAACGAGTTCACGGTGGGAGCCCCGATCCAGCAGGCCTGGGACACCATGCTCAACCTGGAGAGGATCACGCCGTGCCTGCCAGGGGCGGCCATTCAGGAGGAGAAGGACGAAGGCGAGTACGACGGCACGATGAAGGTGAAGATCGGCCCGATCACGGCAAACTACAAAGGCACCGTGAAGTTCGAAGAGGTCGACGAGGATAACCACCGCGCCGTCCTACAGGCCACCGGCCGCGACGCGCGCGGCCAGGGCACGGCCTCGGCGACCATCGTCTCTACCCTGCAGGAAGAAGGGGACGGCACCAAAGTCAGCGTCGAGACGGACATGAAGCTCACCGGACGCGCGGCCCAGTTCGGACGAGGCATCGCCCAGGACGTGGCTACGAAGATGCTCGACCAGTTCTCGTCCTGCCTGGAAGAGGAGATCACAAGCGGCCCCGAAGAAGGAGCCGGAGCAGCCGCATCGGCGGAACCGACCGACGAAGAGAACGGCTCGCGCAACGGCTCGCAGCAGGAGGAGGCTCCCCCAGCAGCAGCGACCGGTGGCACGGCGGGCAGGGTCATAAGCAGCGAAGACCCGACCGTCATGGCAGGGGGCACGGTCGAGGGAGCCGTCGTCGCAGGCCCCGGCTCGTCGGATGCCGGGACCGAACGGCCCGAAACACAGCAGGCTCCCCGCCAAGAGCGCGAGGAGCCGGAGGCTTTCGACGTCGGTGCGGCCAGCCAGGAGGCAATCCTCAAACGGGCCAAGCCCTTGCTCATCGGCGCTGGCGTGCTCTTGGTCCTGATCTGGCTTCTCCGCCGCCGCAGCTAGAATTGAGCCTGCAACCAAGGGCTGACAGCGCGGTGTGAGAGAGCACGCTCCCTCACACCGCGCTAATGGTGACCGTGGTGCTTGTGGACGACAGCGTGGCCTTTGCCGCGTGAGATCAGGTACCTGTTGACCGGAAACGCTGCGACGAAGGCGACCGCGAGCGCGAAGGCGAGACTTCCCCAGAAAAGGAGACTGCCTAGACCCGCGTCCATCGCGCCCGGGATCACGACGATGATGAGGTTGTCAACGATCTCCATTACCGTGATCGAAAGCGTGTCAGAGGCGAAGGCCAGCGGCAGTACCGCACCGAACGCCATGCCAGACCGCACCAGCGGCAACATCGTCAACCCGTAACCGAAGAAGAAAGCCAGCACTATCGCAAGCCCGATGGTGGCCACGTTGCTCCACCCCAGCGCGGTCCCGATCACTATCCCAAGCACCTCACCGATGGCACATCCCGTCAGACAGTGCAGCGTCGCAGAGAATGCCGTCCGGTTGAGTGCACTGTTCCAGGTGGCCATTAACATCCTTCCTGTACGCCTGAGTCGATAGCATTATATACCCCTAGGGGGTATCTGTAAACAGAGACGAGAAGTGCATCTTATCTCTGCCGTGCGCTGCGTTCGATGGTTGGAGTGCGTCTGGGGGTCTGTATACTCGTTTGTGGTGTGAGAATCGGGCATCGAGGAGGTATGGGTGCGTTACGGGTTCGTGATCCCTACGGGGGATCCTGGCGCCGTCGCGGAGCTCGCCTACGAGGTGGAAGGGGCGGGTTGGGATGGCGCTTTTTACTGGGACGGCATCTGTGTCGGAGGCATGGACACTTACGACCCGTGGGTCGTGATGGCTGCGATGGCAATGCGCACGGAGAAGGTGAGGATCGGGGCCGTGTTGACGCCGCCGGCCCGGAGGAGGCCGTGGAAGCTCGCCCGCGAGACGGTCGCCCTCGACCATTTATCCAACGGGCGCCTGGTCTTGCCGGTAGGACTTGGAGCCCTGGACGACGGTGGTTTCTCGAAGGTGGGGGAACCGACCGACAGGAAGGTTCGGGCACAGCTTCTCGACGAGAGTCTGGAGATACTCACCGGGTTGTGGAGCGGGGAGCCATTCTCCTATTCGGGCGAGCACTACCGGCTCGAGGAGATGACCTTCTTGCCACCTCCTGTCCAGAAGCCGCGCATCCCTGTATGGGTGGTAGGAGCGTGGCCGAGCAGGAAGTCGATGGGGCGGGCGCTACGCTACGACGGGGTGCTTGCGGCTACGGTTGGCGCAGGTCCTGAATCGCCGGGCGTTACGCCCCAGACCATCCGCGAGATCAGGGAGTACGTCGGGGAGAACAGAGATGAGGACGGCACCTTCGACATCGTATGGGAGGGCCAGACGCCCGGTGAAGACCCGAGGCAGGCGGCCTCCATCGTGCGTCCCTTCGCGGAGGCAGGGGCCACCTGGTGGATCGAATCTCCCTGGACGCCTCCCAACGAGCCAGACGACCTCCGCCGCCGTATAAGACAGGGACCGCCGCTGCTCGACTGATGGCCACAGAGAGCTGATCGCTGAAGGCCGCCTGGCGAAGCCCGGCTGCGTGCTTACCTACGGGCATCTTTTAGGATCTCGAAGACCTCTTCGATCAGGGCCTCGCGTTTGTCAGGGGGGAGGTCGCGGGGATGGATGGTCTGTTTGTCGGACTGGAGGTTGCGCAGGCTTGCCTCTTCGGCCAGATACCGGTCTATAAGGCGGACTATGGCGTCAACCTTCTCCCGGGGCAGTCCGTCGCCGCCGCGGGTCAGTCTGCTCCACATATCGAACGTCCCTTCCGTGAAGGTGGGCGGTGTCGCGGCAGATTATATCGTCGGGGCACTTTCAGGCCTGTCTGGAGGCCGTGCGGCGTGGAAAAGTGCGGTCTTCCGAGGGTATGAAGCCCTTCCCCTGGCGCCAGGCGTGGGCTGTTATGTGGATCTCGTGGTCTTCTATCTCGACGACGTTGAAGCTCGATGCGCGTCCAGAACGGATACGGTTCGAGATGGTACCCGCGGTCGAGATGATCAGACCGTGTGCGCCCCTCTCGATAGTGTGGATGGCGTCCTGGTGGTCGTGCCCGCAGAGGATCAGCTCAGTACCGAGGTCGGCGAATGCGTGGAGGGCCTGCTCCGTATTGGCGAGGCCGTGGCGGCCTGATAGCTCGCCCCTTATGGGGTTGTGGTGCATCATCACGATGCGGGCCGAGTCGGGGGCGGCGTGCTCGAAGATCTCCCTCACTCGCATCACGTCAGCGTGTCTGACCTGGCCTATAACGCCAAGGTCACGCAAGCGGCGGGTGATCGAACCTCGCGTGATGCCGTGAGCCGTGTTCACACCCGCAATTACTACACCGGGTACCTCCAGGGAAGGACTCAGGTCTTCCGAGATGTGCCTTGTGTACCTTGAGTACTTGAACTTGTGGGCCTGCTCCCTGAAGAGACCGGCGAGGCCGAGGTTGCGGGCTACGGCCCCGAGCCAGCGGATGTCGTGGTTGCCGGGGACAATGGTGTAAGGTGCAATCTCCCCGAGGGAATCCAGGTAAGCGCGGGCGTTCGAAAACTCCCTGTTCGTGCAGCGTTGCGTCAGGTCGCCGGAGACGGCCACAGCGCTTGGCCGGATCTCCGCAATATACTCTTTCAGGGCGTCGAGGCGTTCGGCGACCGCAGGACGCCCGAAGTGCAGATCCGAAATATGCGCAATGGTGGCCACGAACAGCGATTCTACCCGAACGTACCCAGGCTCCAAACTCCGCCCTGACTACCCTCCGAAGATACCTGAGTAGGGGAAATGATCGGGGTAGGATCTCTGCCTATCGGATGCTCTGCAGGAATTCCGTGAGGGTAGCGTTGAATATCTCTGGGGCTTCGAGGTTCGAGAGATGGCCGGTCCGGGGAATGATCACGTGGCGGGCGCCTGGTATCTTCGCGGCCATGGCGATCACGACCTCCGGGGAGATGATGCCATCCTCCTCCCCGCCGACGACGAGGGTTGGGACGCCGATCTCCCCGAGGAGCGGGGTAGAGTCCGGGCGGTCCCGCATGGCGCCGAGGGCGGCGACGACGCCGTCGGGGGAGTTTTCGAAGATCATGGCCCGCACGTTCTCCGCAAGCTCCTCGTCATTCTGCAGGGTGTATGGAGTGAGGAGGCGTTCCATCTGGAGCTCCACGAGGACCCCAACTCCCTCCTCGGCGACTCTGAGGGCCGTCTCGTTGCGGGTCTCCCTCATCTCCTCGGAGTCGGGTTCGGCGCGGGTGTTGGCGAGGACGAGGGTGGTCACCCTCTCGGGGAAGAGCCTCATGCACTCGAAGGCGACGTAGCCGCCCATGGAGACGCCGCCGAGTATCACGCGTTCCAGATGCAGCCTGTCAAGGAGACCGCGTACTCCTTCCGCATAGTAGTGGACATCAGGCTGGGCCGGAGTACGGGGAGAACGCCCGAATCCAGGGTAATCCGGAGCTACGACGCGGTGGCTCCCCGAGAATGCCCTCATCTGGGACTCGAACATCCTGCCGTTGAGCGGGAAGGCGTGGAGCAGGACGAGGGGATCACCCTCCCCGAGGTCCCTGTACGACATCGCTACGCCGGAAGCCCTGTGATCCACTACGCTCTCCTTT
>DASSCV010000136.1:0-20766 GCA_035697505.1 Rubrobacter sp. | reverse complement strand
CAAACGGAGGGACGAGATGGATGGGTTCTCCTTGCAGGACAGGGTCGCGGTCGTCACCGGCGGCGGCCAGAGCCTGGGGCTGGCGATCTCACGCGCCCTCCGCGGCGCCGGGGCCGAGATGGTCATCGCCGAGGTCAACGACCAGACAGGCCCGGACGTCGCCGAGGAGCTCGAAGGCACCTTCGTCCACACCGACGTAACGGACCCCGCCTCCGTGCGGGACATGGTAGAGTTGGTGCTCGACGAGCACGGGCGTATAGACGTGCTCGTAAACAACGCCGGAATAGCCCACAGCATCCCCTCCGAAGAGGAGTGGCTGGCCGTCATCTCCGTGAACCTCACCGGCGTCTTCTGGTGCTGCCGCGAGGTCGGGAAGGCCATGCTCGAACGAGGCTCCGGCTCGATCGTCAACATCGCCTCCATGTCGGGCATCATCTCGAACCACCCCCAGCCCCAGGCCGCCTACAACGCCTCCAAAGCAGGCGTGATCACGCTGACGAAGAGTCTCGCAGGTGAATGGGCCTCCCGCGGCATCAGGGTCAACAGCGTCTCACCAGGCTACATAAGGACACCGCTTACGGAGCTAGGTATGTCCAAGAGCGAGTGGTCCGAAGTGTGGCTCTCTTCGACGCCGCTTGGACGCCTCGCCGAGCCGCATGAGATAGCCCCCGCCGTCCTCTACCTGGCCTCCGAGGCCGCGAGCTTCGCCACAGGCACCAACCTCGTCATCGACGGAGGATACACCTCATGGTGAGGTAGGGTCGTTCGCAACGACTCCTACCGGTTCGCTAACCGCCCGTACCAAGCGAAGCGCCCCTACCGGCATCACGGCGCCGGGATCACCATGGGCTTGACGTTTGCGGGGTCCTTGCCGCTGGCCTGAAGCGCCTCGTCGAAGTACCGCTTGGCGGGCATGGGCTACGCGTGTCGACAGGTACGGATCAGGTTCTGCGGCTTGCCGATTCCTGGTTTCCGTTGCGCGAGATCCAAGCGTGGATGTACCCTACTTTGAGCGTACCGTCCACAAGATGCTGGAGGGAAACCCATGGGCGCGAGTGAGAGGGGCCCGGCTTCCATAGCGGAGGCGTTCGTAAGAAACGCGGAACGCGCGCCCGAGAAGCTCTGCCTGCGCTTCGAGGGGGAGGAGATCTCCTACCAGGGCATGCGCGAACGGGCCGAGGGCTTCGGCGCCGGACTCGCCGCCTGGGGGCTGCGCCCCGGCGAGCGGGTCGCCCTCTTTCTGGGCAACCACCCGGATCTGTTGGCCGCATACATGGGGACGCACCTTGCCGGAGGTGTCGTCGTCCCCGTGAACACCCAGTACCGCAAAGGCGAGCTGCGGCACATCTTCGGGGATGCAGGGGTGCGTCTGTGCCTTACAGACGAGGAGCGGAAGCCGGAACTCGAACGCACTCGCGAAGACCTGCCCGGGCTGGAGGCGGTGATCGAGGCCGGCCCAGGGTTCGAAGATTTTCTCGGCGAGATTCCCAGCCCGAAGCTGCCGCGCGGCGAGGACCTGGCTGTGATCGCCTATACCTCGGGGACTACGGGACGCAGCAAGGGGGCGATGCTGTTGCACCGCAACCTCGTGGCCAACGCGGAGGCGGTGTGCGAGGCGTGGCGCTGGACGGGCGAAGATACGTTGTTGCTGACGTTGCCGCTGTTCCACTCGCACGGCCTCATGGTCGGGGCGCACGGCACGTTTCTGACCGGGGCCGGCGCCGAGCTTCACAGGAAGTTCGACGCGACTGCGGCCTACGACGCCCTGCTCGACGGGAGGGTCACGATGTTCTTCGGCGTCCCGACCATGTACACGCGGCTGCTCAGGGAGGCCAGAGCCCGCGATGAACGTCCGCTTCCCATCCGGCTCTACGTTTCTGGCAGCGCGCCCTTGAGTCCCCAGGCCTTCGACGAGTTCGAGCAACTTTTCGGGGAGCGCATCCTGGAGCGCTACGGCATGACCGAGACGATCATGAACCTCACCAACCCCTACGAAGGCGAGCGCAGGCCCGGTACCGTGGGACGGCCTTTCCCCGGCCAGGAGGCGCGGGTCGTCGATGTCGAGACGCGCGAGCCTTTGGCCGAAGGGGAGATCGGAGAGATCGAAGTCCGCGGCCCTAACGTCTTCCCCGGCTACTGGAACAGGCCCGATGCGACCGAGGAGAGCTTCGACGCAGAGGGCTGGTTCGCCACGGGGGATCTCGGTTCCGTAGGAGAGGACGGCTACTTCACCATAAGCGGGCGGGCCAAAGAACTCATAATCAGCGGCGGTTTCAATGTCTACCCCCGCGAGGTCGAGGATGTGATCGAAGGTTGTCCAGGGGTGTCTGAAGTGGCCGTCGTCGGGCTGCCTGACACCGAGTTCGGAGAAAGCGTGGTCGCCGTCGTTGTGCCCGAAGATCCTGGACTCACCGCCGAGAAGGTGACGAGCTTCTGCCGTGAGGAGCTGGCCGGCTACAAGAAGCCCCGCGAGGTGGTGTTCGTCGATGACCTTCCGCGCAACGCCCTCGGGAAGGTACTCAAGCACAGGATAAGGGAAGAATTGAGCGAACCGGAGGAGTAGGATTTGGACGCGACACAAGCCACCAGCGACGTAGTAAGGGAGATGGCCGCAGCCATGGAGGAGAACAAGCGGTACCTGACCAAGCTAGACTCGGAGATCGGGGACGGCGACCATGGCAACAACATGAACCGCGGCTTCCAGGCCGCGCTCGATCGTCTGGGAGGCGCCGACCCTTCGAGACCTGCCGATGTGCTGAAAGCCGTATCTATGGCCCTGATCAGCAAGGTCGGCGGGGCCGCCGGCCCGCTCTACGGCACGGCTTTCCTGCGTGCCTCGTCGGCGCTCGGGGACAAGGAAGAGATCTCGGGCGAAGATGCTGCCCAGGCCCTGGAAGCCGCCCTCGGCGGCGTTAAGCAGCGCGGCAAGGCCGAGGTGGGGGACAAGACTATCGTCGACGCCCTCGAGCCCGCCGTCGAAGCAGCGAAAGAGGCCGCCTCCGAGGGGAGCGTGGCCGCCGTGTTCAGGAGCGCGGCGGATGCCGCGAAGGAAGGTGCCGAGTCGACGGTTCCTCTCACAGCGAGGAGGGGGAGGGCAAGCTATCTGGGGGCCAGGGCCGCTGGGCATCAGGACCCGGGAGCGACCTCTACGTATATGCTTCTGGATGCTGCGGCGCGGACGCTGGAGGGTTCCTCCTGATGGTCGGGATCGTGCTCGTCTCGCACAGCAAGGAGATCGCCGATGGCACGGCTGACCTGGTCTTGCAGATGGCAGGAGAGGTGGAGATCTCGGCCGTCGGAGGTGACGCCGACGGCTCTTTCGGCACGGACCCGGAGAGGATCGAAGCCTCCATACGCGACCTCGAAGCCGACGAGGTGCTCGTGTTCATGGACCTCGGTAGCGCCGTCCTCTCCGCAGAGACCGTCCTGGAGATGCTGCCCCCGGAGAGAAGAGAAAGGGTCACCCTGGTCGACGCTCCCTTCGTCGAAGGGGCCTTCGCGGCCGGGGTCACAGCATCGACCGGGGCTGACGCTGAGGAGTGCATAGAGGCGGCGATGGAGGCCCGCACGGAGCCGAAGCTGCAGGAGGGGTAGAGGGTTTAATCGGGGGGTGCGAGGGTACATTCTCCGTGTGGATCCATGAGATCTGATAGGAGGTCACAAAGCGTGGAGACAAATCGCGGCAGTGAAGGCATTCTTTCCGAAGAGATGGCGGAGAAGCGCGAGACTATCGTCGAGCTTCTGAAGACGGCTTACTTTATGGAGCTCGAGACCGTCATGAACTACGTCACCAACTCCATCAACCCCGACGGCGTTCGTGCCCAGGAGGTCAAGGAGAGCGTGGAGGAAGACATACAGGAAGAGCTTGCCCACGCCCAGCAATTTGCGACCCGCATCAAGGAGCTCTACGGTGTCGTGCCAGGCTCGATGGACTTCAAGGCTTCGCAGGACACGCTGCAGCCGCCAACGGACCAGGTAGACGTAGTACACGTAATAAAGGGTGTCATAGACGCCGAAGACGGCGCCATCAGGCACTACACTCACATCGTGGAGGAGACTGAGGAGGCCGACCCCGTCACGCAGGACATGGTCATAGATATCCTGCGCGACGAACAGGGGCACAGGCGCCTCTTCGAAGGCTTCCTGCGCGAGTACGAAGCGGACGGCCTGGCCTAGCGATAGCGTTCAGGAAACGCCCTACCGAGAGGCCCGGCGACGAAGATCGGGCCTCATTTCATGCTGTGGGATTTGTGCGGGCCTCCGGCTGCGGTATAATCCGCCCCGTAACGCGATGGACGAACCTCACGCTAAACGCTACCGACGAAAACCCTGCGGCCCGATCGCCGGTGGGCGCGCGTAGAAGTGCCGGAACCCCTTTTATCCTCGTTCAATCTCTTTCTGGCCCTCGTGTTGGTGGGCCTGAACGGTTTCTTCGTTGCGGCCGAGTTCGCGCTGGTGCGCGTGCGGGAGTCGCGCATCGTACAACTAGAACAGGAAGGTAGCAGGCGGGCCTCAGTAGTACGCGATACGCTGCGCGACCTGGACTCCTATCTCTCCGTCTGTCAGGTTGGGATTACAGTAGCTTCCCTGGCGCTAGGTTGGGTCGGCGAGCCTGCCGTCTCACACCTCATCCGTCCCTTGCTCGAGGCCATTGGCATTACGAACGAGCGGATCGTCTCCATCATCGCCATTGTCCTCGGCTTCTCGGCCATAACCTATGCCCACCTGGTCTTCGGGGAGCAGGCGCCCAAGTACTACTCCATCCAGAGGGCCGAGAAGGTGTCGCTCTGGATCAGCCGTCCCTTGAACCTGTTCAGGCTCCTCTTCAATCCCGTGGTCTGGGTAGTCAACGCATCGACCAACTTCGTCTTGAGGCCCTGGGGCATCAGGCTCGGGGAGGAGATGGAGGCCCACTCCGAGGAGGAGCTGAGGATCATGATCTCCTCCTCGACCGCCTCTGGCGTGCTCGAGCCCGAGGAGCGTGACTACCTGAACAAGGTCTTCGACTTCGGTGACAGGGTGGCACGCGAGATCATGGTCCCGAGGCCCGACATAGAGGCCCTCCCGAGCGACGCCCCGCTCCCCGAGCTAGTCGACGCCGCCGTCTACGGGCGATATACGCGCTACCCCGTCTACGAGGAAGACCTCGATCACATTTTCGGCGCAGTACACGTAAAGGACCTGTTTCGGGCCGCCCGCGAGAGCCCCGAGGACTTCGACATAGGCTCGATCCTCAGGGAGTGCCTGGTCGTACCCGAGAACAAGCGCATCGAGGAGATCCTCAAAGAGTTCCAGACCCGTACCCTGCAGATGGCCATCGTCATCGACGAGTGGGGGAGCGTCGAGGGGCTCATCACCATAGAAGACATCGTCGAGGAGATAGTCGGTGAGATCCAGGACGAGTTCGACGAGGGCGAGCCGGCCATCGAGAAGATCAGTGACCACCTCTACGCCGTCGACGGCCGTATCCCCATAACCGACGTGAACGAGCGCTTCGAACTGGACCTGCCCCACGAGGACTTCGACACCATAGGCGGCTATATCCTCGGCTCCCTCGGACGCCCGCCGGAGACCGGCGACACCGTCGAGGCCTACGGCGCCACAATGCAGGTAAAGAGCGTCGACGGCCCCCGCGTCTCGATGCTCACCCTCCAACGGAACGAAAACGCCTAGATTCCTCAGTAGCCTTCTCCGAAGCTCATCCAAATCTCGCGAAATGGTTCCAAAAATACGTACTTTGAGTGATACCCACTACCCCAACAGGATTTATGCTACATGCGTAGCATTAGCCTGAAGCGATGACGGGAGCGAGAGATGTACCATCCAAAGCAGGGCAGAGAGCAAGAGCAGCGCACGCACCGTCCGGAGCAGGGTCGATTCATACGTACTGCGCTTCCTGTACTGACGGTGATGTTCTGGGTTGCCGCATCGGTCTGCGTGTCGATGATGGCGGTGTACGCATTTACCCAGAGTTTAGGGGCATGGCTGGTCTGGATTATCGGCATTTCATTGCTGGTCGTCGTGGTGTGCTCCGGCGCTATCGCTTGGGTGGAATTCAGGAGCAACCCGAGTGAAGACGCCGAGCGCGGCGAGTGGACGAACAAGATGCTGTTCTATAGCCTCGTATTCGCCATCACGTTCTTTGTAGGATTCCTGTACTGGCTGACCCTCTTCTTCGCAAGCTAGGGTTCGCGGCCTGGTTCGCAGGGATCGTGAAAGTCTTGCATTCGCTCCAAGCATGGTATGTATATCGGGATCGAAGTCCTCGGGAACCGTCCGACTCGGCGATCGAGATGGACGAGATCTCCCTTACCTTCCGTGTTCCGCCAACGAGCCTAGAGACGTTCGTACGGGAGCAGGTTGCCTCTCGGCAGTAGAGTTCGAAACAGAGGCCCTGCGGCTTCCTTTAGCAACGTCGAACCCCCCCTGGTAACATTTCACGGCTGTTGGTCTGGGATCGGCGGTCACTTTGCGGATGGAGCATGACATCGAGGCGCTTACGGGCGGGGCTTTGGCCTCTATCTGGTCCTGGGTGCAGGGGCAGATCCCTGCTGACGTCGAGGTCTTCGACGCCCACGCTCACATCGGGTCAGACATCGACGGCAGGACGATGACCGGAGACGGTATGCGGGAGCGCATGGAGGCCGCAGGGGTGAAGAAGAGCATAGTCTTTCCCCTGAACGATCCGAACGCCCGCGACGACTACTCGGGTCCGAACGATGTCGTCTGGAACGCGTACGAGGAGTACCCATCCTCTTTTATACCTTTCTTTCGGCTCAACCCGCACCTCGATTACGACGGGGAGTTCGGGCGCTGCGTGGAGCGCGGCTTTATGGGCCTCAAGCTCCATCCCGTCTCGCAGAAGTTCGAGCTCGACGACCCGCGAGTCGTGCGCCTGTTCGGGATGGCGGCGGCGATAGATCTACCGGTTCTGATCCACGCCGGATTCGCCATGCAGAGGATCGTCGAGCCTCTCCTGCCGACGGTCGAAGCGCATCCTGGGCTGCGCCTGATTCTCGGCCACTCGGCGATGGTGGAGGTACTCTCTGCCGCCCATGCCTTCGAGGGGCACCAGAACGTATTGTTCGAGACCTCCGTTGTGCAGGCCAAAGACCTGTACGAGCTCTGCTCCTCCATGGACCCATCCCGCATCGTTTACGGGTCGGACATACCCTATGGCGACTTGCCATCGACGCTGCACGCCATCCTCGCGGCGGCCGATGCCGCTGGGGTGCCTGAGGAGGCCCTGTCAGGGATTCTCTCGGAGAACATCAGGCGGTGGTTCCCGTGAAGGCGGGGGCGAGAGTCGGCGCGGCGCTTAGGACGGCGCACCTGCTCAGGATCGACAGCTACATGGACATCGCGATCCTCGCGATGTGGATAGCGAGCCCCAGAACCGACACCATGCTCGGCATGGTCGAAGCAAGCCTGCGGGGTGGGAGTCCTGGTGGCAAAGACGACGAACTGATCGAGAAGCTACGTGCCCTTGTCAGGGAGGGGCGTCAGTACCTGGCCGGCGGCGACTTCTCCGTCGCGATGGGCAGGATGCGGGTTGCCCACGACCTGCTGTCCCTACATATCATCCGCCTCTCGGATGAGTAGCCAGGTCCTAGGCGACGCCGGTCTGGCCGAGGATGCACCACTCGCGGCCGTTACACGCGGCGCGCTGGTCGAGAGCGTCCACCGCGGGCGTCTCGCTGTCTGCGACCCCGATGGCAACGTGCTCAGGGCCGTCGGCGACCCGGAGGTCTACATCTACGCCCGCTCCTCGGCCAAGCCATTCCAGGCGCTGCCGCTCGTCCTCTCGGGGGGCGCCGACGCTTTGGGGCTGACGGACAGAGAGCTCGCCGTAGCCTGTGCCTCGCACAACGCCGAGGAGCCTCACCTCGCCGCCGTCAAATCTATCCTGGAGAAGGCCGGCCTGACCGAGGAAGACCTGCAGAGCGGCGCCCATCTCCCGCTGCACGAACCCGAGGCAGACGGGCTGATCCGCAGCGGCGAAGAGCCGCGTCCGATCCACGGCAATTGCTCTGGCAAGCACGCGGGGATGCTTGCCGTCTGCGTCTACGAGGGCTACGAGACCGCCACATACCGCGACCCCGCTCATCCGCTCCAACGCCGCATACTCGGTCTCATCGCCGAGGTCTGCGGCCTGCGGGAGGACGAGGTGCTCGTCGCCGTCGACGACTGTGGCGTCCCCGCCTTCGCCCTGCCGCTGAGGAGCTTCGCGAAGGGCCTCGCCCGCTTCGTCACGGGCAACGCCATTACTGACGAACTCGCCCTTTCAGCCCTGCGCATCAGGGACGCGATGCGGGAGCATCCCTTTATGGTCGCAGGCACGGGAAGGTTCGACACGGAACTTATGGAGTCGACGGACCTCCTCGTCAAGGGCGGGGCCGAGGCCGTGCTCGCTGTCGGGAGCCAGGACGGCTGGGGGATGGCGCTCAAGGTCTCAGACGGAGCGGTCAGGGCCGTGCGTCCTGCGGCGCTCGCCTCGCTTGGCGGCATGGGCGTCCAGGTGCCCGAGGCGGTCTCCGACGTGCGCGGCCTTCACGGTGAGAAGGTCGGTGAGATCTGGCCTCTGACCCAGACTCATTCAGGATCCACATGATCACTTCCGCGGTGTACGACCTCATTAGCGCGCTCGACTCCTGTCCACTTCCTCCCAGCATGAGTGCATCCGTCATATCCCGCGCAAGCGGGAATCCACTGCGGCCAGATCTCCGCACCTCCAGGAGCGGTTTACGCATCTGGGATGGACGACGTAGCCTAGATGGCGCCTGACGGGCGATTGCCGTCCTGGTAGGGCCGGGCGACTGTACCATAGGCCAATGAAGCTGACGACGGAGATCCTCGAAACGTGCTACAGGGCAGGCGCCTTCCCGATGGCGGATGCCTACGGGCGCGTCGAGTTCTACCGCTCCGACCCGCGAAGCGTGCTCCAGTTCGAAGACTTGCACGTCCCCCGCTCCCTGGGGCGTGTGATCCGCAAACAGATCTTCGAAGTGCGTGTGGACGAGGACTTCGATGGTGTAATAAGGTCGTGCGCCGACAGGGAGGAGACCTGGATCAACTCGGAGATCATCGACGCTTACATCAGGCTGCACCACGCAGGTAAAGCCCACAGCGTCGAGGCGTACGCCGGCGGCGAGCTTGCAGGCGGACTCTACGGGGTCACTCTTGGCGGTGCGTTCATGGGCGAGTCGATGTTCACCCGCATGAGGGACGCCTCCAAGGTCTGCTTGGTCTACCTGGTGAACCGGCTGCAGGAACGCGGATACGAGCTTCTCGACTGCCAGATCCAGAACTCCCACCTCGCCCGGCTGGGGGCGCGTGAGATCCCCGAGTACGAGTACCTGCGGCGCCTGCAGCACGCCCTTAGCCTGGAGTGCTCCTTTGTGTAGAGGGGTCGCTTTCGGATCGTCGCTTGCCGCGTGGTAAGCTTGCTCTATGGATATACGACACATCGACATCGACTGGAGGCCCGAGCTGGAGCGGCCTGTTCTCATCGCCGGCTTCACGGGCTGGAACGACGCCGCCGACGCGGCGAGCGTCGCCGTCGGGGCCATGGCCAGCTCGTGGGACGCGCGGCGTTTCGGCGGTTTTGACGGCGAGGAGTTCTTCGATTTCCAGACCACGCGCCCCCAGGTCAAGCTGGTCAACGGCGTGACGCGCGAGATCGAATGGCCCGAGAACATGCTCTCGGCGACGGAGTCGAGGCTACAAGCCGCCGGTGGCCGTGGGGCCGTCCTGCTTACTGGACCGGAGCCGAACTTCCGGTGGCGCACTTTCTCCACGGCGGTCGTCGAGCTGGCTAAAGCGTTGAACGTGGAGCTCGTGGTAACGATGGGAGCCCTGCTCGCAGACGTGCCGCATTCGCGTCCCGTCTCGGTCTCCGCCAACTCCCAGGACGCCGCCCTGGTCGAATCTCTTGGCCTCTCCGCCTCGCGCTACGAGGGGCCGACGGGCATCACCGGCGTACTGCACCGCGCGTGCGCCGACGGCGGTCTGCCCTCGGTGAGCTTCTGGGCCTCCGTCCCGCACTACCTGCCCGCCGTCCCTTCTGCCCCCGCTGCCCTCGCCCTCTTGGACAAGCTCTCGGGCCTGCTCGGCATGGATGTAGATACCGCTGACCTCGAAAGCACTGCCGACACCTATCAGGAGCAAGTCTCGGTGGCCGTCTCCCAGGACTCCGATCTCTCCTCCTACGTCAGGATGCTCGAAGAACGCTTCGACTCCCAGGCAGATCAGGGCCCGCGCAACCTGCCCTCCGGCGATGAACTCGCCAAGGAACTCGAAGGTTTCCTCCGCGAACACCGTCGCGAAGAAGATAGCTAGTCAGCTTTCGCGTGCTGGCTGAAAAGTCAATACAAGACCGCTAGCACGAAGATTACGACGCTGGCGAGACCGAGTAGCCCCTGAATGACGGCTGCGGTCAGGTAGCCGACGAGCACGCCTCCTGCTGCTCGCGAGGCGCGGCGCCAGTCGGCCTGTGTAGGTTCTGTTTCTTGCTGGTCGCCTTGCCGCTCGCGCCTTAGATACTCGCCGATGAAGACGCCTGCGATGGTACCGAGGATGAGGCCGAACAGGGAGCCGATGCCGAGGAAGAGAAGCCCGATCAGGGCGCCGGCGATGCCGCCGACGGCCCCACCCACGGTCCCCCAGTTGCTAGCCCCGAAGCGGCGGGCGCCGTATGAGGTGGCGACGAAGTCGGCAAGGAAGGCGATCGCGGCGAATATGAAGAGGACTACGAGGATCGCGACTCCGACGGTGCGAAAGTCCGTGATGATGGCGTAGACGAGGGCTGACAGGAATATGAGCGTCACGCCAGGAAGACCAGGCAGGACGCTTCCCAGCAGGCCCGCGAACATCAAGACGAGGGTGAGGGCGAGTAGCGGGCCCTCTACGCCGTCCATACTCTAGGAGGAGATGAGGGGAAGGGCTTTCTTGCTCCTGCCCTTCTTCAGGGCGGCGTTCAGGCTTCCTGACTTGTAGCCTGCGAGGTCGAGGGTGACGTAGAGAAAGCCTGCCTCACGGAGTTCGGTGGAGATCTCCTCCCTCATGGCGAAGGCCCATTCGAGATCCTCGGGGCCGACTTCGAGGCGGGCTATCTCCCCGTGGTGCCTGACACGGACCTGCAAAAAGCCCTCCCTGCGCATAAACTCCTCGGCGCGCGCGACCTGGGAGAGCTTCTCGGGTGTGATCTCCTGCCCATACGGGAAACGGCTCGACAGGCATGCGAGAGCCGGCTTGTCCCACGTGGGCAGACCAAGGTACCTGGCTAGCTCCCTGACCTCGGCCTTGGACATCCCGGCCTCCGAGAGCACGGAGACGACCCCGATCTCTCTGGCGGCTCTTCTGCCCGGACGGTAGTCACCCTCGTCGTCCTTGTTCGCCCCGTCAACGACGCAGGCGTAACCTTTCTGTTCTGCGAGCTTGGTCAGGTCCGCGTAGAGCGTGCTCTTGCAGAAGTAGCAGCGGTTCGTGGGGTTGCTCGCGTAGTCCGGGTTGTCGAGCTCGCGGGTATTTACGACGAGGTGCTCCACCCCGAGAGATTCGGCGAACTCCCGCGCGAGATCCAACTCCGAAGGAAGATAAGTCTCGTTGTTCGATGTAACAGCGAGGACCCTGTCTTTCGGCAAAGCCCTCGCTGCGGCGGCGAGGGCGAGCGAGGAGTCGACCCCGCCGGAGAAGGCGACGAGCGCGCTACCGTAGGGTGCGAGGATCTGTTCGAGCTCCGCCAGCCTCTTCTTCAGAGTATCGGTCGCGAAGGGATTCATCTACACTTCCTCTCTAGCTCACGCTACGTTCGGTGAGCCAACCCAGGACATCTTCGGCGTTCCTGCCCGGTGGGAACACAGGATAGAAGACCTTCAGGATCTCCCCACCCTCCACAACGAGCGTCAGGCGTTTTATGAGGGTCATGCCTTCGGCCTCGAACGTCGGCAGCCCTAGGGCTCTCGCGAACTCCAGGTTCTCATCGCTCAACAACAGGAATGGGAGGTGAAGCCTTTCGGCGGCCTCGCGCTGGTAAGCGGTATCCTGGGTACTCAGGCCGAAGACCCGTGACCCTAGTTCCTTCAGCTCCGCGTGGTGGTCGCGGAAGGCGCACGACTGGGGGGTGCAGCCCCGGGCGCCGGGGATGTCGTCCCACCCTGGTGGCAGGTCCTGGTCAGGCCTCCCTGTAAGCGGGTAGCAGTAAACGACGGTCGTCCCCGTCAGGGTCGAGAGGTCCACGAAGTCTCCCGCCGTGGACCTCAGGGCCACGGAAGGCATCCGCATACCTGGCAGGTGGTCGCAGGCGCCGTCGTCTCCCGGCTCGGGTAGACCCTCTGGAACCTCGTATACGTTCTCCTGGCTGCTCATCAGGCCCGCTCCAGGACGACCGCTGCGTTGTGGCCACCGACGCCTAGGTTGGCGCAGAGGGCGGCTTCGAGGTCGGGCGCCTCGCGCGGCTCGTCCACGACGTAGTCGAGCTCGGCGCAGCCTTCCGCTACTCTCGTGAGGTTCCTCATCGGGGGGATCTTCCTCTCCTTGATAGCCAGGGCGCAGATCGCGGTCTCGACTGCGCCGCTCGCGCCCAGAGAGTGGCCCAGGGTGGATTTCGTGGCCGAGACCCTGACGTCGGGGTTGATCTTGGCCATGGCCTGCGATTCGGGGCCGTCACCGGCCACAGTCCCCGTGCCGTGCGGGTTTATGTAGCCGATCTGCTCCCCTCTCAGTCCAGCGTCGGCGACGGCGAGTTGCATGGCCCGCATGATGCCGAAGCCTTTCGGATCTGGGTCGGTGAGGTTGTACGCGTCGGTGGTGCGGCCCACGCCGGTGATCTTCGCGTACGGCTCGGACCCGCGGCGCTCTACAGACTCGGCGCTCTCCAGGACCACCATGGCCGACGCCTCGCCGATCAGGAACCCCGAGTGGTCGACGTCGTAGGGTCTGCACGCCCCCTCGGGGTCGTCGTTACGGCGGCTCATCGCCCGCATCGCTATGAATCCTGCCACGATAACGGGTGCCAGGGCGGCCTCCGAGGCGCCGCAGAGCACGACGTCGGAGTCACCGCGCCGGATCAGGTCGTAGCCCAGGCCCATCATGTCCGTGCCGCAGGTGCAGGCTAGCGCGCCGGTGATCGAGGGTCCCTGGACCCCGAGCTGTATGCCTACGTGGGCTGCGGCGGAGTTGGGCATGATCTTGGTTACGGCGAAGGGGTTGACGCGGGAGGGTCCCTTGCTATCTATGGTCGCCTGGGTCGTCTCCATGCTGGTTACGCCCCCGATGCCGCTGCCGAGGATTAGGCCGACCCGTTCCGGGTTGTTGTTGAGCACGTCCCAGGCGCCCGCGTCCTCGAGGGCCAGCTTGGCCGAGGCGAGGCCCATCTGCCCGAACCGGTCGGTCCTGGCCGCCACTTTGCGGTCCATAAAGCTCTCGGGGTCGAAGTCCGTGCACTCGGCGGCGATACGCACCTCGAAATCCTGGGGATCGAAGAGCGTTATGGGGCCTGCCCCGCTCTCGTTGGCCAGGAGCGAGCTCCAGAGGTTCTTGCGCCCTACTCCTATTGGGGTGACCGCGCCGATCCCCGTAATGTAAGCCTCCGGGCGCCTATTCGCCATCTCGCCCCCTAGCAAAATCCAAGATTCATCGAACTACGAATCTTAGCATCACAGGCCCCCGTCGACTCCGGCGCGACCCGCCCTGTGCTATAACCCTCCAGGATGATTCGGCGGAGCGAGCATTGATCTTCTACATCGCGATGGTCCTCTTCGTTGCGAACTTCGCGCTCGGCGTACTCGTGCAGTTTCGCATAGTGGATACGAAACCCTTTCGCTGGCTCCATCACGCCCTGTTTTTCGCGGTCTTCGCCTCCGCCGCCCTAGCGGTTGGCGTCGGATTCCTGCAGGGAGCGCCCTACCGCTGGGTTCTATTACCTGTCCTTATTCTCTTCGCCTTCCTGCCGCGGGTACGGGCCGGAACGCCGGGGCACGCCGCGCTAGCCAGCGGGGCCATGCTCTTCTACGTTTCAGGATTCGTATGGATGCTTTAGGAGGCTGAGATTGGATTTCCTGGAGGTACTCAAAAGGCGCAGGACCACGAACGGCCCCTTTCTGCCAGACCCTGTGAAGCCCGAGCACCAGCGCCTGCTCGTCGAGGTCGCCGCGATGGCACCTTCCCACTTCAACAGCCAGCCCTGGCGCTTCGTGCTGGTAGACGACCGCGAGACCATAGACGAGGTTGCGAGGATAAGCGGCGAGAGCATGAAGCGCCTTCTGGAGGAGGGCACGTTCTGGAAGCGCTATAGGCCCTACTTCCGTTTCACTGAGGCCGAGATGGAGGAGAAGCGCGATGGCATCCACTTCGACCAGATGCCAGGCGTCCTCAAGCCTTTCTCGCGCCAGATCTTCTCCAACACAGGCCAGGCCGTGATGAACCGCTTCGGCGTCCCCAGGACCCTGGGCGAGGACAACAGGAAGCTCGTCGCGGGCTCGCCGCTACTCCTGGCGGTCCTCCTCGATAAGACAGAGTATCGTCCCGGCGAGCTCTCGGGTTTCTACTCCATCTTCGGGATGGGGGCCGCCGTCGAGAACATCTGGCTAACCACGACGGAGCTTGGCATGGGCATCCAGTTCGTCTCCACGCCGATGGAGATACCCGAGAACTGGGAGCGGCTGAAGCGGCTGCTGAAGGTTCCCGACGACCTGGAGCTGATGGCCGTCTACCGGCTCGGGTACGTCCCCGACGGGCAGCGAAGGCCGACGATCGACTGGTCGAGCCGCCAGCGCAAGCGTATCTCGCAGTACGTCTTCCGCGACACCTGCGAGAAGCCCGAGCCCGACTTCGCCACCCAGACACCCCTGGAAGCACGTTGAACGTACCCAGAATCCTCTCTGTCGCCAGCGCCTTGCCGCCCCACCGGGTGGGGCAGGAGGAGGCGAAGACGTTCGCCAGGGGCATGTTCTCGCACGGACACGGTGACATCGAGCGACTGCTCCCGATCTTCGACAACGTCCACATACAGAACCGCTACTTCTGCGTGCCTGCAGAATGGTTCGAGCAAGACCACACCTTCCCCGAGAAGAACGCCCTCTACGTCGAGCACGCCCTCGACCTCTCCGAAAAGGCCGCGAGGCGGGCGCTGGACAGGGTCGGGGCCAGGCCCGATGAGGTCGGTGCGGTCTTCTTCGTCTCGACGACCGGGATCTCGACACCTTCCATCGACTCGAAGCTGATCTTCCGCCTCGGCCTCTCGGAGCACACGCGGCGCGTACCGATCTGGGGTCTCGGCTGCTCGGCGGGGGCGGCCGGTATCGCGCGCGCCGCCGAACACGCCAGCCTCTATCCCGACCAACTGGTCCTCCTCGTCGCCGTCGAGCTCTGCGGCTTGACCTTCCAGCGGGGCGACCGTTCGAAGAGCAACCTTATCTGCACCAGCCTCTTCGCCGACGGCGCCGCCGCCGTGCTGCTCGGAGGCACCACGGGCCCCGAGGTACTCGGAGGCTACAGCACCACGTGGCCCGATACAGAGGATGTCATGGGCTGGGATCTCGTCGAGAGAGGCCTGCAAGCGCAACTCTCCAAGAGTATCCCGAACATCGTGCGCGAGAAGGTCCGCGACAACCTGGAGGAGGCCTGTATTTCTCTAGGCCTCGACTTCGACGAGCTCGAACATTTCGTGCTCCATCCAGGCGGCTCCAGAGTTCTCGACGCCTTCGAAGAGGCACTCGGAATGCAACGGGGCGAGCTTGCTACGAGCCGGGACGTGCTGCGCGACTGCGGCAATATGTCGAGCGTCACAGTACTCTTTATCCTGGAACGCTTCCTCGATGGCGGCGACCTTGCGAAGGGCGACCTGGGTGTGCTCTCGGCCTTGGGCCCCGGCTTCTCCGCGGAGCATGTGTTTTTCAGATGCTGACTGCCCCAGGCAGTCAGCATCTGAGCATTTCAGCTAGTCAGCTCTTTGTGGTGGGGTGGAGGGCTCATTGAACGTCGTGTACCTGGTTGTAGGCGTGGCTATCGTCGGCGTCCAGCGTTTGTTGGAGCTCCTTTATTCGCGGCGGAACGAGCGGAGACTCTTTGCTCGTGGTGCGGTCGAGCGTGGGAGCGGTCACTATCCTGTGATAGTCGCCATCCATTCTCTGTGGCTGGTATCGACGCTCGTGGAGGGGCTTCTGCGCGGACCCGAGCCTCCAGCGTGGTGGCCCGTGCCGCTGGCGACGTTCTTGCTGCTCCAGCCGTTGCGGTACTGGGCGATCCTGTCTCTGGGAGAGAACTGGAACACGAGAGTACTCGTCGTGCCGGGCGGAAAACTCGTCAGGAGGGGACCATACCGCTACTTCCCTCATCCCAACTACGTCGTCGTCGCCGTGGAGGTCCTGACCTTCCCGCTCATCTTCGGCGCCTGGATAACAGCGGTCGTCTTCTCTCTACTGAACGCCGCCCTGCTCTACGTCCGCATCCGAACAGAGAACCGGGCGCTGAGAGAGCTGGCAGGATAATATAACGTCGGCTGACAGCCCTTTGCTGATACCTGTAGCCTGAAACCTGCCGACCGTAGGGAGGCACAATGCTAGACCTCAAATACATCCGCGAGAATGTGAAAGCCGTAGAGGAGAACACGAGGAATCGTGGGGTCGAGGCCGACGTGGGCCTGGTCGTGGAGTTGGCAGACCGGCGCTCGGATCTCATACAAGAGTCTAACGAGCTCAAGCAGCGCCAGAACCAGATGGCCAGGAGCATCGGCAGAGAGCGCGACGAGGAGGCGCGGGCGAGGCTCATCGAGGAGTCACGTGCCATGAAGGAGCGGCTGCCATCCAAAGAAAGGGAGCTGCATGAGGTCGAGGAGCGGCTGCGGGACGAGCAGTCGAAGATCCCGAACTTGACACATCCCGACTCCCCTATCGGCAAGGACGACACGGAGAACGTCGAGATCCGGCGTTGGGGCGAGATCCCCGACTTCCTCTTCGAGCCGAAGGACCACGTTGAGCTAGGCGAGGATCTCGGCATCATAGACTTCGACGCCGGGGCGAAGACCACAGGGAGCAAGTTCTACTTTCTGCGCGGCGACGCCGTGCTACTGGAACTGGGCCTGATCCGCTACGCGATGGACATCCTTGTGGAGTACGGGTACCAGCCAACCATAACGCCCGACCTGGCGCGGGATCAGATGCTGGTCGGGACAGGGTTCACACCGCGCGGGCCCGAGACCCAGATCTACTCCGTCGAAGGCACTGACCTTTCTATGGTCGCCACCGCGGAGATCCCACTCGCAGGCCAGCACGCAGACGAGATAATCGAGGAGAGAGACCTCCCCCTGCGCTACGCCGGCCTCTCCCACTGCTTCCGCACGGAGGCGGGCTCCCACGGCCGCGCGAGCCGCGGCCTCTACAGGGTCCACCAGTTCACCAAGGTCGAGATGTTCGCGTTCACCACACCGGAACAGTCGGAGGAAATGCACGACGAGATGGTCGGGATAGAGGAACGTATCTTTCAGGGCCTCGGCCTGCCCTACCGCGTGGTCGACATCTGTACGGGCGACCTCGGCGGCGCCGCATACCGCAAGTACGATCTGGAGGCCTGGATGCCGGGCCGCAGCGATTTCGGCGAGGTGACAAGCACCTCGAATACCACCGACTACCAGGCCCGCAGACTCGCTATACGCTACCGCAAAGATGGCGGAAGGCCCCAACTTCTGCATACCCTCAACGGCACGGCCCTCGCTATAAGCCGGGCCCTGATCTCCCTCCTCGAGATCTACCAGCAACAGGACGGCTCGGTTACGTTACCCGAGATCCTGGTCCCATACGTAGGCAGGGAACGCTTGACTCCGCCCTAACCCTCGCTCATCTCGACGCTGTTGGGGTACGTGTTACTCGAAAACTTCACCTTCCGTCCGTAGTCTCCCGGGCGCTATACTCTCTTGCTGGTCCGTCTTGCATCAGGAGAGGAGCGTCGGGATGACAGAAGCGGTCGAGAAGCTGGTCAAGAAGAGCGAGGACCCGAGCAGGTGGTACTTGCAGCTCGTACGGATGGCCAAGCTAGCCGATTACGGGCCCGTTCGTGGGACGTTTGCGATCAGGCCCTACGGGTTCGAGATCTGGGAGCGCGTCCAGCGCGATCTCGACGACCGCTTCAAGGCGACGGGCCACAGGAACGCCTACTTCCCGCTGCTGATCCCCGAGAGCTACATCAAGAAGGAGGCCGAGCACGTCGAGGGCTTCGACCCCGAGCTCGCGTGGGTGACAATAGGGGGTAGAGAAGAGCTGGAGGAGCGCCTCGCGATCCGCCCCACCTCAGAGAGCATCATCTGCGCCTTCTACAGGAACTGGATCCAGAGCTACCGTGACCTGCCCATCCTCATAAACCAGTGGTGTAACGTCCTGCGCTGGGAGAAGGTCACCCGCCCGTTCCTCAGGACCGCGGAGTTCCTCTGGCAGGAGGGACACACCGTCCACGCGACGGCGGAGGAGGCGCGCGAGGAGACCTTGCGGATGCTGGGCGTGTACCGCGATTGCTTCTACGAGGCTATGGCTATTCCCGTGCTCACGGGCGCCAAGAGCCCATCCGAGCGCTTTGCCGGGGCTGTGGAGACCTACACCTGCGAGGGTTTGATGGGCGACGGGCGTGCCTTGCAGGCTGCGACCAGCCACGACCTCGGGCAGAACTTCGCCCGCGCCTTCGACATCACCTTCCTCGACGAGAACCAGGAAAGGGTCCATCCCTACCAGACCTCGTGGGGGTTTTCGACGCGGACGATAGGGGGTTTGATCCTGGTCCATGGCGACGACAGGGGCCTCAGGTTGCCGCCGAGGATCGCGCCGACTCAGGCTGTCATCGTCCCGATCTGGCGCGGCAAGAACAAGGGAAAGGTGCGCCACGAGGCCGAAGCTCTGTATGCCCAACTGAAAGACTCCGGCTTCAGGATGGAGGTCGACCTCGACGAAGAGCACTCGCCTGGTTGGAAGTTCAACGAGCACGAGCTCAGGGGCGTGCCCGTGCGGGTGGAACTCGGGCCCAGGGACATCGAGAGGGGGCAGGCCGTCCTCGTCCGGCGCGATACAGGGGAGAAGGAATTCGTGGACAGGAAGGAATTGTCCGCCCGGCTCGAGGCGGTGATGGGCGAGATCCAGGATAACATGCTGCGACAGGCGACGGAGTTCCGCGATGCGAACACCCGCAGGGCCGAAAGCTACGAGGAGTTCGAGGAGATCATCGCCAGGGAGCGCGGTTTCGTCATCGCCCCATGGGACGGCACGGAGGAGACCGAGCAGAAGATCAAAGAAGACACCAGGGCCACGATCCGGCTGCTGCCCTTCGAGCGGGAGGAGGGGAAGGACCTCGTCTCGGGAAGGCCGGGCCGTACCGCCATCTTCGCCCGGGCTTACTGAGGTCTGTGCCTGTTCCCGGTCTCCGATCCGTTGACTCCAGGATCGCGAGGGGTTACCATTTGCGCATTAAGTAACATAACGTGGGCGCCTGGCTCTAACGCGCCTGCCTGGAGGGGGTCTCCGTGCGGTCTTCCGTACTATGCGCCGCAAGATGGTGTCTGTCTTATGTCAGATACAGAAGTGGCTGGCGGGCGCCTCTTGGGCTTCTGGCGCTTATGCCTGTCCTGATTCTGCTGGCGGGAGATCATGTCGCCGTAGAGGCCGAGGAGTACTCTGCGTACTCGGATCCCAAGAAGCCCGCCATCGCTGTAATTCTCTCCGAGCAGAAGAACATCGAGCAGTTCAAGGAGCATTTCGGTCTCAGCGACGGGCAGGTCGACGACGTCCTCGCCGCGATCCGCCGCGAGAACTGGATTCTGGCACAGGAGTTTGGTGAGAGCGAGATCGTGCTCGCCGCGAACAAAGATCTCCCCAAGAAGGAGATAGCGAAGAAGATCGCCGCCTCCGACTACGACGAGAAGGTCACCGCGGCCGTAGCATGGACGAAGAAGAGGATCGAGGCCATCGTGCCCCAGGATCAAAGCGCCGACCTCGAGGGTTGGGTGGATGAGCAGTGGGACCAGGAGGTTCAGGCCGCTTCCACGGAAGACTTCACGGCCTCCTCCGAGACCTACTCGCCCTCCAATCACAGGAAGGGCATACGCTGCAAAGTCTTCGCCACGCAGTACAACGGGTACACCAAACGCGAGGTTGCCCTGCCGCATCGCTACCTCAAGTTCGGCCGCCAGGCGAGGGTTCGCATCTGGCGCGTCAGCGGCGGGCCCGCGGTGGGGCCGAGGGTCAAGGACGTCGGGCCGTGGAACACATACGATAATTACTGGATGCGGAAGAAGCACCGCACGATGTTCAAACGCGTTCCGCGCTGCAAGCCAGAGGCGCAGGTCGCCTACTACCAGAACTTCAACGGGGGCAAGGACGCGTTCGGCAGGGAAGTCCTCAACCCCGCCGGGGTCGACATGACACCGGACGTCGCCCGTAGCATGGGCCTTAAGAAGTACCAGAATGCCTGGGTGTACGTACGCTATCCCTGGGCCCACCGGTAGGAAGGGGCCCGTACCTTTCTTCAGAAGGCGCGACTTGCTTGACGGGGCGCACCCTGGTGTTTTAGCATCAACGCCTAGCGCGAACTCGCATCGAGAGCGGTGGAGGGAACTGGCCCCGAGAAACCGCGGCAACCCACGGGGTGCTGTGAGCTACTCCCGCAAGGTGCCAAGTCCAGCAGGACGGTCATTACCGTTCTGGAAGATGTGGGGAGAGGTGGGCAGCCTCTTCTACGAGCGGGTTGCGCGAGAGGCGTAGAACCCGATCACAGAAGGAGGCCGCATTACTA
>DASSCV010000135.1:0-3106 GCA_035697505.1 Rubrobacter sp. | reverse complement strand
CAGACCTCGCCAATAACCTCGCAACGCCCGCCCTGAGCGAAGCACGGCAGAAGCGAGAAACATCGCCGCGATTCCCGCGCCCCGCAGCGAAAGACGGATCGGTGGTGGGAGCAGGGTTCGTCGCCCGTACAATCCTTCCGGCAGGCAACCGAAACAGGGAGGAGCGGTCATGCACGAAGAGGCGATCCCCGAGCTGACCGGCGCGCGCTGTCCCGTTACCGTGAAGCCATGCTGATCTACTCGATGAGCGTCTCGGTGGACGGCTTCATCGCCGACCGCGAGGGCGCGTTCGGGTGGTCGGGCCCTAGCGAGGAGCTGTTTCGTTTCCACACCGCGGAGGTCGGCAAGCTCGGCAGCTGTCTGTTGGGCCGCAGGCTCTACGAGACGATGTTGGTGTGGGAGACGGACCCGTCGTTGCGCGAAGACGAGCTCGGGGCCGCGTTCGCCGACGTCTGGTGCGCGCTCCCGAAGGTCGTCTTCAGCCGCACGCTCGACAGTGTCCAGGGCAACGCCCGGCTCGCCGAAGGGTCGGTGGCCGAGGAGGTCGCTGCGGCGCTCGAGGCGACCGAGAAGGACGTCGAGATCGGCGGCGCCGGCCTAGCCGCGGCGGCGATCGAGCTCGGCCTCGTCGACGAGCTGCGCATGTTCCGATACCCGGTCGTCGTCGGCGGCGGGACGCCGTACCTGCCGCCGGTCACCGAAGACATTCGACTGGACCTGATCGAGACCAGGACGTTCGGCTCGCGCGTGATCTACGAGCGCTACCAGCGAGTCAGAGGAGTTCTCTGAGCTGTTCCCCGAACGCTGGCGCGTCCTGGTCTCGTGGTGTGCTGGCGTGGTCGTGAGTCGGGGTGCCTTGGTCGTCGTAGTCGCGGCGGGCGAGTTCGGCGCGGAGGTGGAAGAGGCCCCGTGGGCGCGGGAGATCGAGATCAGGGACCCCGACGGCAGCAGGCTCAGGGTCGCCACCCCCGAGGATTGAGCGACGGGAGCGCCCCCCACGCCCGACCCGGTCGGCAGCGGACCCGCGCTAAAGCGCCTCCGCGTAGCGGAACAGGGCCTGCTGGAGGGCTTTCGGGCGCCCGGGCGACCTGGGGGCGTAGCCCTTCAGCCTCATCGCCTTGATCCAGCCGCCCTCGCCGAGGGCGGAGAGCGCGAAGAGCTTGGGCTGTCCCGTCTCGTAGGGGCTGGCGAACAGGCGCGGGTTGGTAACCGACTCCAGCTTGGCGCCCAGCGAGACGTCGTAGCGCGAGAGGGTTCGCCCCCCGTATTCCAGGGCCATCTCCCCATCGCCGAGCCAGACGGCCACCTCGCAGGAGGCGAGTCCTTCCTCGGCGTACACCCTCCAGTGCTTCACCCGGGCGTAGCCGGAGGCGTCGAGCCTGCGCACGAGCATGGTCGAGAAGAACGCGCGGGAGAGATCGCTCGGGTGGTGCCGGACCACCCTCACCGGACCCAGGACTTCCGCCGGGCTCCTCCTGCCGTCCTCGCGCTTCTCGTGCGCGGAGTGCCTCTGCGTGTTGTGCCGCTCCAGCCACAGGTCGTGCTCGGCGACCAGCCCCTCCCAAGTCTGTGCCTGCGAGAAGAAGTGGTCGGCCAGCCTGCGCTGCAGGTTGAAGTTGGTCTCGATGAAGGATTGCCAGGCCTGCCCGCGCTCGATCTCCAGCTTCTCTATGCCCAGCGCGGCGTAGACGGCCTTGGCCCGGTCGGAGCGGAAGATGCCGCCCCCGTCGGTGACGATGGTCCCGGGCGAACCGTAACGCCCGATGGCCGCGTGCAAGACCGAGAGGTAGGCGTTCGTGTCCTGCGAAAGCGTGACGGCGCTCGCCAGCATGGCCCTGGAGTAGTTCTCGAGGACCGCGACCACGTAGGCCTGGCCCGTCTCGGGAATGGAGTGGTCGATGTAGCGCACGTCTGAGGTCCAGTATTCGTGGCGGAAGGAGGCCGCAAACGGCATCTCCCGCTTCTCCTTGCGCCCCCTGGAGGGCTTCTCCAAACCCTCGGCCTCCCGGTTGGCGGCGAGGATCCGCCCGACCGTGCGGCGGCTGAGGTGTATGCCCAGTTGTTCCAGGGCGGCCTGCACCCGGAACTCGCCGAGCTCGGGGTTCTCCTGCAACCTCCTCGCCTCGACCATCGCCCTGAGGTCCACCTTGGCCACGCCCCTCGGCCGGCCCGCGGGCCTGTCTCGGAGCCCCTCCTCGCCTTCCTCCTCGAAGCGCCTCCTGACCCGGTAGGCGGTGGACCTGTCCATCTCCAGGTAGCGCGCGATGCTCTTGTCCGACCAGCCTTCCAGGTGCAACGTGACCGCGGCCTCCCTGCGCTCCCGGTCGTCGGGGATCTCGTGATAGGGCAGGAAGCGCCTGATGAGCTTGCGGGGGATCGCGCTCTCCTCGAGCACGGCCTTCACCGTCTGGCCGTCGGGCCTGCGCCCGAAGAGGGTGCCGCAGATGTTGGCGATCTCCTCCAGGTTCAGCGGGGGATGCTCGGCCTTGAGGTCCACGATTTTCCTGCGGATGGCAGGGGGTAACACCCTACGCTTGGCTTTCGGCGAGGAGAAGAGGCTCTCCATGCCCTCCTCGCGGAAGGCCGCTATCTTGCGGTAGAGCACCCTTTCCGAGACCCCGGTTTCCGCCGACCGCCCGGGGACCGGCCCGCCGAAGAGCACCAGCGGCCTGATCCTCTCGTACTCCCTCTGCTCCTCCCAGACGCATAGCAGTTCGAGCTGCCGCCAGTCGTCGGTCGGGTCCATGCGCCGCCTCTTTCGCCTTCCCATGCCTCCCCCTCCAGAGAGCCGAGTGTGGGACGGGAAGGATGCCATGACCTGGGGTTTGCGGCCAGTTTCTGACTCACCGCCTTTTCACAACAGGAAGCCGTTCTGCCGGTCCCGGCTCAGCCTCGGCGTTGCGAGGTTATTGGCGAGGTCTCCCCCTAAACCCGGTTTTGTTGGTCTAGTCTTCCTCCAAGAGATTCTGGCCCAGGTTGAGGATGGTCGGGGCCCAAAGCCCTACGAAGATCGCCGTCTGACGCTTGCCCGAGAAATACAGGGCTAGCGAGATGAGGATCGAGATCAAGGTCCCGCCCACGTAGATCCCTTTGCCGCCGTTCATAT
>DASSCV010000134.1:0-14774 GCA_035697505.1 Rubrobacter sp. | reverse complement strand
GGTGTTAACGTATTCCCTGAGCGGGATGCTCGCCGCCCTCGGCGGGGTCGTGCTGCTCGGCTACACCGAGCAGGTCTTCCTCAACCTCGGAGACCCGTACACGCTGCCCTCAGTAGCCGCCGTGGTGGTCGGGGGGACGCTTCTCGCCGGCGGCGTGGGTAGCTACTTCGGGACGATGGCCGGCGCCTTGGTCCTGACGCTGCTGACCAGCCTGTTGACCGCCCTGGAGCTTCCGGAGTCTGCGCGCCTGATCGTCTATGGCGCCACCCTGCTTCTCTTGCTCTCCCTCTACGGTCGCCAGAAGGCGCTCAGGCAGTAGAGGGGTGAGTGCGATGCGCCGAGTCGAAAAGGACGGTCCCCTGCGGATCGGACTTCTCGGAAGCGGCTTTATTGCTAACTTCCACCTCCAGGCGCTCCTCGGCGTTCGCAATGCCCAGGTTAGCGGAGTCTTCAGTCCCACGCGCGCCCACCGTGAGGCCTTGGCGAACACAGCGAACGGGATGTGTCTTGGGCCGTGCAAGGCTTACGGATCGGTGGAGGAGCTCGTCGCCTCAGAGGAGGTGGACGCCGTCTGGATCCTTGGCCCCAACGACACCCGCCTCGACCATATGCGCGCCATCAGTCGGGCCATGCAGGAAGGAGCCTCCCTGCATGGCGTCGCCTGCGAGAAGCCGCTGGCGCGTAACCTCACCGAGGCTCGCGAGGTGCTTTGGCTCGCGGAGGAGGCGAGTCTCAACCACGGCTACCTGGAAAACCAGGTCTTCTCGACGGCGGTCCAGCGGGGCAAGGATGTGATCTGGCGCCGTGGCGTTCCCGCCGCCGGCAGGCCGTACCTCGCCCGTGCCTCCGAGGAGCACAGCGGACCCCACGCCCCCTGGTTCTGGCTCGGCGAGCGGCAAGGGGGCGGCGTCCTCTCGGACATGATGTGCCACAGCGTCGAGGTGGCTCGCTACCTCCTCACCGAGCCCGGCAAGGGTCGCGAGAGCCTCGAGCTCAAGAGCGCCAACGCCACGGTCGCCAACCTCAAGTGGACCCGCCCGAGGTACGCCGAGCAGCTCAAGCGAGAGATGGGCCCCGAAATCGACTACGCAAATCACCCGGCCGAGGACTTCGCGCGGGGAACCCTGACCCTAGAGGACGAGGCTGGTGAGACGGTCATGATAGAGGCCACAACCTCCTGGTCCTACGTGGGCCCGGGCCTGCGCATCCAGCTCGAGCTGCTCGGGCCAGAGTACGCCATGGAGTTCAGCACCCTCAACACCGGTCTCAAGGTCTTCCTTTCGCGGAACGTGACCGGAGCCGAAGGCGAGGACCTCGTCGAGAAGCAGAGCGCCGAGCAGGGCCTGATGCCGGTACTCGAAGACGAAGCCGCGACCTACGGATACACCCTCGAAGACCGGCACATGGTCGAGGCATTCCGCAAGGGTGAGGAGCCGCTGGAGACGTTCCGCGACGGGGTCGCCGTCGTGGAGATGCTCATGGCGCTCTATCGCTCCGCCGAAACGGGCAGCACCGTCCACCTGCCCGACGAGGGACTAGAGACCTACGTTCCGCCGGTCGCTCGAGGAGCGTACCACGGTTGAAGAAGCAGAGCGGGTTCGCCACACAGCGGTTAGAGAGGAGAAAGATGGCACGGCCCGTAACCTTGTTTAGCGGCCTGGTGCAGGCCCGCCGGCTCCGGAGGGCAGCGAGCGAGAGGAGGCGGGTAAGGTCGCGGTCCTCCGGACGATCGGAGGGCGCTCCACAGAGAGGAACGTAACCCTCCTCTTTGGCGCCAAGGACGCCGAACACAACAACGCGCGGGCGCTCGTAGCTTTCGTGCGCGAGCTCGGTGGTGCAGCGTAGGCGGTTAGGGAACTAACAACGCTCGCTCTCCGAGAGAAATAGAATCCGTGAAAAACGCCGGCTCACGATGGAGTCCGGCGGAACAAACGAGGAGTTTCGGAGGAAGGACCTTGGAAGATCCCACGTTCATCTCGCGGTTGCAGTTTGCCTTCACGATCGTCTACCACTACCTTTTCCCTCAGCTCACCATGGGGCTCGCGCTCCTTCTGGTGGTGTTGAAGACGCTGTACCTGCGCAGGGGGGACGAGACCTACAACGTCGCCGCGCGGTTCTGGGGCAAGATCTTCGCCATTACCTTCGTCATGGGGGTCGTCACCGGCATCCCGATGGAGTTCCAGTTCGGCACCAACTGGGCAGCTTTTAGCGCCTTCGCCGGCGACATCATCGCCCAAACCCTGGCGATGGAGGGGGCCTTCGCATTCTTTCTGGAGAGCGCTTTCCTGGGGATCTTCCTCTTCGGGGAGCGAAGTTTCGGGCAGAGGGTGCACTGGTTCAGTGCGTTCATGATCTTCCTCGGGACCTGGGCCTCCGGCTACTTCATCCTGGCGACCAACTCCTGGATGCAGAACCCGGTCGGCTACGAGGAAGTCGCCGGCGGCGGGGTGCGGATCTCCGACTACTGGGCGGTGCTATTGAACCCCTACGTGTTCGTCCAGTTCGCGCACAACCAGGGTGGGGCCGTGGTGACCGGCTCCTTCGTGATGGCGGGGCTGGGAGCATACTATCTCTTGGCCCGCCAACACGAGCGCTACGGGCGCATGTTCGTCCGCGTGGGGCTCATTACTGCCGTGATCGCCAGCATCTGGATGCTCTTCCCGACCGGGCACTTCCAGAGCGAGCAGGTCGCGGAGAAGAAGCCGGTCGCTTTAGCCGCCATGGAGGGCCTCTTCGAGACGGAGCAGCCTGCGGGCTTGGTCATCATCGGCCAGCCCGACTTGGAGAGGGAGCGCATAGACAACCCCATCCTCCTCCCGCGCGCTCTGAGCTTCCTCGTCTACCAGAACTGGGGCGCCGAGGTGAATGGCCTCGAAGCATTCCCACAGAAGAACTGGCCGGACAACATCCCGCTGCTCTACTACAGTTACCACGTCATGGTGGGGTTGGGGACAATCTTCATCGCGATCACCGTGGTCGCGGCGTTCCTCCTGTGGCGCCGCAAACTCTTCGAGTCGAGGTGGATGCTCTGGATATTGATGCTCGCCACGCCCTTCCCGTTCATCGCCAACACCGCCGGCTGGCTCACCACCGAGCTCGGGCGCCAGCCGTGGATCGCCTACGGGCTTTTGCGCACCGAGGAAGGCGTCTCGCCGCTCGTCTCCTCGGGTAACGTGCTCTTCACCCTGATCGGCTTCGCGGGGATGTACCTCATCATGGGCCTCCTGTACTTCGTGCTGATGGTCCGCGAGGTGGCCCACGGCCCGGAGGCCGCGCAGGCGCCGTCGGGCGAAAGTCTGACCACCTGAAGGAGGAGAGAGAAACGTGGAGACACTCTGGTTCGTTTTGGTAGCGTTCATGCTCACCATGTACGTGCTCCTCGACGGCTTCGACCTCGGGGCGGGGGCGATACACCCCTTTGTCGCGAAGAACGACACCGAGCGGCGTCTCGTCCTGCGGTCCATAGGCCCCGTGTGGGACGGCAACGAGGTCTGGATCATCGCCGCAGGGGGCACGCTCTTTTTCTCCTTCCCGCTCCTGTACGCTGCGAGCTTCTCCGGGTTCTACCTGCCCCTGATCATCGTGCTGTGGCTGCTGATGATCCGGGGCCTCTCCGTGGAACTGCGAAGCCACATAGAGAGCCCGGTGTGGGCCTCCTTCTGGGACGGGATGTTCTTTGTCGGTAGTTCCCTCCTCGCGGTCTTCTACGGCGTGGCTTTGGGCAACGTGGTGCGCGGCGTCCCGCTCGGGGAGAACGGCTACTTCTTCCAGCCCCTGTGGACGAACTTCAGCCCCACGAACCCGACCCCCGGCATCCTCGACTGGTACACGATCCTGATCGGCCTGCTGGCGCTCGTTGCCCTCATCGTCCACGGCGCAAGCTGGGTGGCCGTCAAGACCGAGGGCGAGCTCAACGCCCGCGCCAGGCGCGCCGCCCGGATCGGCTGGCTAGCGCTGGTAGCCTTGACGGCGGTCACCACGGTCGCAACGTTCTCCTTGAGGCCCGGGATGCTCTCCAGCTTCTCCGAGCGCCCGTGGGGATTCGTCTTTCCCGCCCTCGCCGTCGCGGGCCTTGTCCTCGTGGGTTACTTCGGCTTCAAGGGGCGTGACAGGGCCACCTTCCTCTCCTCCGGCGCCTACATCGCGGGCATGATGGCCTCCACCGCCTTCGCCATCTACCCCAACGTCCTGCCCGCCGTGGAGCCGGAGAACAGCCTGACCGTCTACAACGCCTCCGGCTCCGCTTACGGTCTCGCCGTCGGACTTGTGTGGTGGAGCATCGGAATGGTGCTCGCCGCCATCTACTTCGTCCTCATCTACCGCCTCTTCCGCGGCAAGGTGAGTTTAGAGGACGATGGGTACTAAACCTTCGGGCCGCTCGTTGAACGGGGAGCTCTTCCAGCAGGTCCGGTCGGCTCGCCTCTGGGTAGGCGCGGCGGTGGTGCTCGGGGTCCTGTCGGCGGCCGCTACGGTTGCGCAGATGACCTTTCTGAGCCGGATCATAGACCGCGCGTTCTTGAAAGGGGCGGCCCTTGCGGACGTGCGAGGTTTGCTTCTCCTGCTTCTCGCCGCCGTCCTCACGCGCGCTGCGCTCTTGTGGACGCGGGAGGTGGTCGCCGGGCGCGGTGCGGTGCGGGTGAAGTCCGCGCTCAGGGAGCGCCTGTACGCGCACCTCCTGCGGCTGGGGCCGGCCTACGCGGCGGGTGAGAAGGCCGGGGAGCTGGCGACCACGGCTACAGAGGGAGTGGAGCGGATCGAGCCGTACTTCGCCCGGTATCTGCCGCAGGTTGCCCTGAGCGCGGCCGTGCCGCTGCTGGTGGTAGCCTACGTCTTCCCGCGGGACGTCTCCAGTGGCGTGCTGCTCACGATCACGGCTCCGGTGATCCCGGTGATGATGGTCCTGGTTGGAAGCTACGCCGAGGAGCATATCCGGCGCCAGTGGGCATCCCTCTCCCGCATGGGCGCCCACTTCCTCGACGCCCTGCAGGGGCTCACCACGCTAAAGGTCTTCGGTCGGGAGGCGGCGGAGGGGGAGAGGGTCGCAGCGGTGAGCGAGGAGTTCCGGGAGCGCACGATGAGGGTGCTCAAGTTCGCGTTTCTCTCGGGGCTCGTGCTGGAGTTCATGACGGCGGTGTCCATCGCGCTCATAGCGGTCGTGCTCGGGGTGCGCCTGGTCTCGGGAGGTATGCCGTTCGAGGAGGCCCTGGTGGTGCTGCTCCTGGCGCCGGAGTTCTACCGGCCCCTGAGGGATCTCGGCACGCACCGGCACGGCGCCATGGAGGGCAAGGCCGCTGCGGAGAGGATACTCGAGATCCTGGACACTCCCGTCCCGACCAGCGGTGATGTGGGTCCGTCCGCCCGGATCTCCGGCGCTCCTCGGATCGAGTTCTCCGGCGTGGGGTTCGCCTACCCCGGGAGCGAGCTCCCGGCGCTTTGGGAGATCAACCTGGCCCTGGAGCCCCGGACGCTCACCGCCGTCGTCGGGAGGAGTGGGACCGGTAAGAGCACGCTGGTCAACCTGCTGATGCGCTTCGCTGATCCTTCGGAGGGGGCTATCCTCGCCGACGGAGCCCCGATCTCCGTTCTCCCGGCCGCACAGTGGCGCAAGAACGTGGCGCTCGTGCCGCAGAGGCCGCACCTCTTCTACGGCAGCATCCTGGAGAACATCCGGCTGGCGCGGCCCGAGGCGAGCCGCGAGGAGGTCGAGGAGGCGGCGAGGCTCGCCGGCGCCCACGAGTTCCTAGGGCGGCTGCCAGGCGGCTACGAGACGCAAGTAGGGGAGCGCGGTGCGCGCCTCTCCGGCGGGGAGGCGCAGAGGGTGGCGATAGCCCGCGCCTTCCTGAAGGACGCGCCGGTCCTGATCCTGGACGAGCCCACCTCCAGTTTAGACCCGGAGAGCGAGTGCCTCATAAGGCTCGCCCTGGAGCGCCTCGCCGAAGACCGGACGACCCTGATCGTGGCCCACCGCGTGGGCACCTTGCACACCGCCGACCGCGTCGTCGTGCTCGGAGAGGGCCAGGTGGCGGAGGTCGGTACGCACGCGGAGCTTCTTCGGCGCGACTCGCTGTACGCCCGGCTCGTTGGCACCCAGGTAGGGGGGCGAATGTGAGGATCTTCTTCCGCCTGCTCGGCTTCCTCAAAGCGTACCGCTTCCGCGTGGCGCTTTCGGTGCTGCTGGGGGTTGCGACCGTGGCTGGCAACGTGGGGTTGCTCTCCACGGCGGCCTACGTGATCTCTGCCGCCGCGCTGGTCTCCTACATCTCGCTGCTCACGATCCCTATCTTCCTAGTCCGCTTTTTCAGCGTCTCCCGCTCGTTCTCGCGCTACTTCGAGCGGCTCGTCTCGCACGACGTGACCTTCCGGCTGCTGGGAGGAGTGCGGTCGTGGTTCTACGCCCGCCTGACGCCCCTGGCGCCCGCTTTCCTGGAACGCTACCGGAGCGGGGATCTCCTCTCCCGCCTCGTCGAAGACGTCGAGGAGCTGGAGAACCTCTACCTGCGGGCCGTATGTCCGGTCCTGGTCGCCGCGGTCGTCTCTGGGTTGGCCTTCGCTACGCTGTACCCGTTCGAGCCGGCGCTCGCCTTCACGGTCCTTGCTTTCCTCGCCGCCGCGGGCGCGGGGGTGCCGCTCCTGGTGTGGGCGCTCTCGCGGGGGCTTGGGCGGCGGCAGCTGGGGCTGAGGGCGGAGCTCTACTCCCGGATCGTCGACGGGACGCAGGGCGTGCAGGACCTGCTCGCCTTCGGGCGCGAAGAGGAGCAGCGCCACCAGATCGAGGCCCTCAACCACAAGCTCGGGAGGACCGAGCGGAAGATGGCCTCGATCAAGGGACTCCAGGAATCCTTGGGCGACCTGCTGACCAACCTGGCGATGCTTACGGCGCTCGTCCTGGTGATACCACTGGTGGCCGCGGGCGAGGTCCACGGCGTCTACCTCGCGTTTCTCGCGCTCGTCGCGCTGGGCGCCTTCGAGGCCGTGACGCCGCTCGGCGCCGCCTTCCGGACCATCGGCCGCACCACCGCCGCCGGCGAACGCCTCTTCGAAGTCTCCGACTCGGAGCTGGCGATACGCAACCCGATGAGCCCTCTCCCGGTGCCCGAAGACTTCACCCTACAGTTCGATAAGGTGGGCTTCCGCTACGGGAAGGACGAGCCCTTCTCGCTCGAAGACATCTGCTGTACCCTGAAGCCAGGGTGCCGGATGGCGGTGGTCGGGCCTTCGGGGTCTGGCAAGAGCACGCTGGCTGACCTGATCCTGCGCTTCCGGGAGCCACAGAGAGGCGAGATCCGGCTAGGCGGCAGGAACCTCGCGGACCACGCGGATGTGGACGTGCGCCGCCTTGTCTCCGCCGTACCGCAGAGGACGCACGTGTTCGACGACACCTTGAGGAACAACCTGCTGATTGCGGACCCGGAGGCAAGCGACGAGGCGCTGGAGCTGGCGTTGGAGCGGGCGCAGATCTCCGGTTTCGTCGAACGGTTGCCGGAAGGGCTGGACACCTACGTCGGAGAACATGGGGCCAGGCTCTCCGGCGGCGAGCGGCAGCGGCTCGCGGTGGCGCGCGCCCTGCTCAAGGACACTCCGCTGCTAGTGCTCGACGAGCCCACGGCCAACCTGGACACGGTGACCGAGCGGGAGCTGCTGGCCTCCCTATGGGAGGCGGCACGGGATCGCGCGGTGCTCCTGATCACGCACCGACTCGTGGGTATGGAGGAGGTCAATGAGATCCTGGTGCTCGACGCCGGCCGCGTCGTCGAGCGGGGCACCCACGAGCAGCTACGCGCTGCCGGTGGCCTTTACTCCCGCATGGTGGAAACACAACAGGAGCTTCTCGTAGAGCCACGGGCTACCTGAGTATCTGAAGGTGCTGCTCCCTGGTTCTGTCTCCACCTACGGGCTCGCCAAGAAGTCTTACGGGCTGGAGCCGGCGCGGAGCGGGCGTTGACGGCGGCGGGAGATGGCCCCGTTCCTTGACGGCCTGTTCTCGCGGTTCGAGTCCGCTCGTCGGCTCTGTACAATCGGCTTTATACTGACTCTGTGCCAACGCGCCGGACACGGGAGGCTTAGGGTTTCATTCCCGGGGGACCCGAGGGAGGAGCTATGAAGAGCACTCTGCATCGCGACGCCATAGTGATCGATGGCTTGAACATATCCAGATGGGGTCCAGAGACCTTCCAGGCGATGCATCAGGGCGGGTTGACTGCCGTGAATTGCACATGTTGCGTATGGGAGGGCTTCCTTGAGACCACGGAAGCTTTGGCCCGGTGGAAGCAGTGGTTCCGGGAACATTCAGATATCCTCACGCAGGTACTCACGACGGCGGATATCCGGCGCGCCAAAGAAGAGGGCAGGGTAGGTGTAATCCTAGGTTGGCAGAACTCGACGGGCTTCGGAGACCACCTACCATACGTACAGTTGTTCAAGGACCTGGGCGTAGGTGTCGTGCAGCTCGCCTACAACACAGCCAACAGCGTCGGTAGCGGATGTTATGAGAGCCATGATGGAGGTCTTACGGACTTCGGCCGCGAAGTAGTCTCCGAGATGAATCGGGTAGGGATGCTCATCGATCTGAGCCACGTCGGTACTAAGACCTCCGAAGATGCCATCCATGCGTCAGAGAGGCCGGTAGCTTACTCTCACTGCTGCCCAGCGGCACTCAAGGATCATCCGCGAAACAAGACGGACGCGCAGCTGAGGCAGATTGCAGACAACGGCGGGTTCGTCGGCGTGACAATGTTTCCGCCTTTCCTCCCGCGCGGAGCCCAATCAACGATAGACGATTACCTGGATGTCATAGAGTATACGATCAACGTGGCCGGTGAGGAGCAGGTAGGCATCGGCACCGACTTTACTCAGGGGCACGGAGAGAGCTTCTTCCACTACATCACCCACGACAAGGGGCGGTACCGCAAGTTGGTGGACTTCGGGGAGATCGTCATGCCGCAAGGCATCCAGCGGATTGAAGACTTCCCCAACCTCACGGTCAAGATGGAAAGGCGCGGGTGGAAAGAGAGCCGAATTCGCCGCGTAATGGGAGAAAACTGGCTGCGATTGCTCGAGGATGTGTGGGGTGACTGAAAAGTTACCGGTACCTGTCCGCGTGAACGCTGAAACCGGGGAATGGTCGGTAGACGGCATCCCGATGATCCTCGTCCCCCGGCATTTCATCGTCAATAATCAAAGTGCGGTAGAAGGGTTATTGGGGATCGAGGCAACCCGCGACCTCTTCCGCGAACCCGGCAAGCGCTCAGCCAGCGAATGGTGCGCCAGGGAAGCAGAGACGCATGGTCTCAGCGGGCCTGCGATCTTCCATCATTACATGAAGCGACTGTCGCAGCGTGGCTGGGCGCAGTTCTCGGTGGAGCATCTGGATACTGCTGCTGGGTACGCTAGAGTGAGGGTTGGCCATTCCGTCTTCGTAGCGGAGCGCGGGAGCCAGGCTGGACGCGAGGTCTGTTACATGTTTGAAGGGTGGTTGGAGGGCGCCCTTGGATACATCATGACGGCGAAAGGCAACCCGCAGCAGTTAAGGTGTCGAGAGGTTCAGTGTGCCGCCGAGGGTTCGGAGCAGTGTTTGTTCGAAGTCAGGCCAGAATCAGGTAGTTGGGGTACAGGTCGGTAGAGAACGAGGCGAGTCGTCACGTAACTCCCTTGGCTTCCAGATGGCGGTAGCGCAACGAGGAGTAGCTGACCACTTAATGGGCGGGGTGGATAGGTGTCTTGCGCCTGAACGGTGCTATGCCGTTCAGGCTAACGTTCGCCTCCTCGCGGATCGTGACCCTCGGAAGTAAGTGTTGGCGGCCGGTAAGAACATGAACACCAGCGCCGCAATGACCGCCGCCAGATGAACGGCCCTGATCGGCGCGATAAGGAAGAACAGCAGATCTGCCTCAGTAAAGACATCACTTAGCGAGTTACCACCAGCCAGCCACGAGATCGGGTCGATAACCAGGGAGAGAGTCCCGATCCCGCCGAGCAGCACCGCTAGGGTCAGGCGGGCCCATCTCTTTCCAAGACGCATCCGTGTGATTATGTAAACCACCAGCGTGTAGACGATCACCCTGATAACAACGCCAGAGATTGTGCCGGTTACATCCGTCTCTCCGCCGCTGCCAGAGGCCCAGCCCATGGCCAACGCGTCGAAAACGCGGATGATTGTTTCGAGTACACCCGCGGCGACGGCGGTTAGCCACAGCAGGAACGACGCCTGCACCACCTTGGGCACGCCAGGCGGTGTACTCAACTTGAACGCTGCTTTGCCGGTAGCCGCGTCGCCCGAGGGCGAGGGACTGGGCGGCTTCATCGGAGCCCTTTCATCATGAGTCGCTCCTCCTCCGTAATTCGCTTATAGAGAGCCTACCCGCGAGCACCGGCTGCATCATCGGTCTGGGGGAGGAACATGGATGGGTCGTGAGGATGGTCCAGGCCGAACTTATGAGTACTCCACCTTCTCGACAATAAGGCGAACGAAGGATAAGGGTCGAACTCCGTCCTCGCCTTCCCGAGGAGGCTGTACCAAATGTGGTGTATGTCCCACCACACGCCCCCACAACATCCGTTCTGCTAAACCCGTCGGGATCGAGGGGGTGGCAAGTGGTTCCGGCTCCCATATAAACAGGAAGTAGGCAACCCAAGCAGGCCCGCCCGAAGGCCGAGGATTATCACAGAAAGGAGCAACAATGAAGAAGAAGGAACTCATCGAGCGGATCGCCAAGGAGGCCGGGGTGCCCAAGAGCGAGGCCCAGAATGTTCCCTCCTTCAGCGCTGGCAACGCCCTCAAAGAGGCAGTCTAAAAGCTGGCAGACTGGATTTCCTTGACCGAGGCGGCGACGAAGCCGGGACCCTGCCAGGTGCGCATTTACACGGAGAGTCCTTGCCCCCGTAGCGCAGAGGTTGAGATCTTGGGTGTAGCCTTCTGCGGACCGTGTGCCCGCAAGCAGGAGGCATACTTTTCCATCGGCGAGCTTACGCACGAGGAGGTGCGCGTCCTCAGCTACGAAAACAGAGTATCCCTCTCACTTGGCGCGCTCACCAGAGGCCTCCTGAATAACCCTTCGTAGCTGACCGTTGGCGTCTTCGCCGACCACGCCGCCGTGGTAGCAGACGATGGTGGCTATCTCAAGATCCGCCAACCTCCTCACGGACCGCGCGGCCTCACGCACGTCAAGGGTGAGTGGCGGGTTCGGACCGTTCAGATGACCCCCCTCCGCCGTCAACGCGTCTCCTGCTACCAAGACCTTCGGTCGCTCTAGGTAGAGACTTAGGTGGCCCGGCGTGTGGCCCGGCGTGAAGATCACCCGAGTCCTGCCCGCAAGGACAAGGCGGTCGCCGTCCTCCACGTGCTCGTCTACCCGGACGGGTTCGAGGCGTTCCAAGACCTCCCGCATCTGTGGCCTTTGTTCGAGCATCTCTGGCGAAGGCTTGAGCGGCTTTAGGGTTCCGTCTATGTGGGGGGCATCGGCGGGATGCGCGAACACCGTTGCTCCGCTTTGGCGTACGAGAGCCGCCCCCGAACCGACGTGGTCGAGGTCCTGGTGGGTGAAGATTATGCGCCTCAGGTCCCGCACCCCTATGCCGGCCTCGACCAGAGCGGCGCCGATTACCTCCGCCTGACCCGGCAAGCCCGCGTCGACCAGCGTGTTGCCGTTTTGCTCGTCCAGGATCAAGGTCAAGTTGAGGTAGCCGTCGGCTCCCCGTGAACCCCTCGGTATGGGCAGGACGTATACGCCGTCAGCAATCCACATGGTTCCACCCCTTAGGCTGTACTTCTCGTTACAGTTCGACATACTACCCTGCCCTGGTGATGCTCACCTACCCGGACGGATCGGCCTAACACCTAACGTGGCGCGGGTACGTAAGACGGATTGGGCCGGGGCTTCTTCGTGAACGTCACCGCGGGGCGGGCCGTATACAGGAGGCGAAGGGACTCGCGGCCCCTTTGCACCTATGAGATGGTGGCCGGGACGCAAAAACGCGAGGCACGTAGGAGCTAAGGCGATGGCGACGAGGATACAGCGGATACGGATGGTGGCAGCGGTCGTGGCGGTGTCGACCCTCGCGCTTGCGGGCATGGCTTCGGCGAAGGTGGTCGTCGGGAACGTGGGCGAGAACTACCTTATAGGCACGCCTCAAAAAGACGAGATCTCCGGGCTGGCAGAAGACGACTTTATCGTCGGAAGGGGCGACGCCGACGACCTCTCCGGCGGCAGGGGCGAGCTAGCGGGGCACAGTGTCGTCGCACATCAAGCGACTTCTCATCCTGCGCTTCCAATTCTACAGGTCGCTGCGCACTCAGCGCACGCGCGGCGCTTGGGCGGCTTTTCCGGACGGCAAGGAGGGAGAGTTTCGGCACCCTCGCAGAGGGAGCCTTGGAGTGACGCGAGGTAAGAAGCCTACGCGAGGCACGGGTAACCTAGCAGCAGACAGTGGAGGGGGGAACGTCCAGCCGCTAGGCTGCGGATCCCGGAAGCTCTGAGAGAAAGACAGCAGTACTCCCGGGTCCATCGACAGATTACACCCTCCCCAGTGGCTCGGTGTTAAACAGGCGTAAACCATCGGTAAAAGTTGGATAAAACGTGTAGGGCTATGGCGAAGTGATTCTATAGCCACACCCGCTGCCCCATAGCCGTGGTCAAGCAGGATCTGGACGATGGTGTTGGGGGTGGCCGGGTTGGGGTGTTTTCGGCGGCGATGTCGTTCTCCTTATAAAGGGTCGTGGTGCGGCTCGAGCCGCGTCTCGCGCCTATGCATGCGAGCCGGCGTCGGGGATCTGGACCTTCCTGTTCTCCAGCGGCGGCGCGGGCGGGAGGCCTGTGACCTCCAGGATCTCTTCCTCGTCCAGGGTCTCCCGCTCGAGCAGCGCCCGGGCGAGCGCCTCGAGCTCCTTGCGATGCTTCGTAAGGAGCCGGCGGGCCTCCTCGTGGCTCTCATCGAGGATGCGCAGCACCTCTTCGTCTATGACGCGGGCGGTCTCCTCGCTGAAGGGCTTCTCTCCGCCGTAACCACCCTGTCCACCAAGGAAAGGGTTTTCGCGGGGCGCGAGTTCTACGGTCCCCACCTTCTCGCTCATCCCCCAGCGGGTGACCATCCTCCTCGCAAGGTCGGTGGCCTGCTCTATGTCGCTCTCGGCCCCTGTGGTCCTGGTGCCGTAGACGATCTCCTCCGCTGCCCGTCCCCCCAAGGCGCCGACGATCCTCGCCCTCAAGTAGGCTTCCGGGTAGTTGTAGCGATCATCCTCGGGACGCTGGTAGGTGACTCCAAGGGCCTGCCCCCGCGGCACGATCGTCACCCGGTTTACGGGATCTGCTCCTGGCACGACGAGGCCCAGGATGGCATGACCGCCCTCGTGGTAGGCGATACGCTCCCGCTCCTCGGGGCTCATCAACAGTGGGCGCTCGGGGCCGAGCACGATCCTCTCCAGAGCGTCCAGGAAGTCCTTCTGGCGCACCTCCTCCTGCTCGCGCCGGGCCGCCAAGAGCGCCGCCTCGTTGACGAGGTTCCTGAGGTCGGCGCCAGAGAGCCCGGGCGTCGAAGCCGCAAGCTCCCCCAAATCCACGCTATGGGCGAGCGGCACGCTTCTGGTATGGACCTTGAGGATCGCCTCGCGGCCCGCCTTGTCAGGAAGGTTCACCACCACTTGCCGGTCGAAGCGCCCGGGCCTCAGAAGTGCCTTGTCGAGCACATCGGCCTGGTTGGTGGCGGCCAGCACGATCACGCCCTCCTTGGAAGAGAAACCGTCCATCTCGGTGAGGATCTGGTTGAGGGTTTGCTCTTGCTCGCTCGATCCCCCGATCGCCGTCTGACCGCGGGACCGTCCTATGGAATCGAGCTCGTCGATGAAGATGATCGCGGGGGCGTTCTCGCGGGCCTGCTTGAAGAGGTCGCGCACGCGACTAGCGCCGACGCCCACGAACAACTCGACGAACTCAGAGGCGCTCAAGGAGAAGAACGGAACCCCCGCCTCGCCCGCGACGGCCCGCGCCAAGAGCGTCTTGCCCGTTCCCGGGGCTCCCACGAGCAGCACACCCTTGGGAGCCGTTCCCCCAAGGCGGGTGTATTTCTCGGGGTCCTTGAGGAAGTCCACGATCTCGACCAGCTCGTTCTCGGCCTCCTCGATGCCGGCGACGTCCTCGAAGGTGACCCTGGTGTCCTGCTCCTGGTCGTAGCGCCTAGCGCGGCTCCGACCGACTCCCGTGAGGGCGCTGCCCATACCGCCGCCCTGCTGCTGAGCGCGCCGATAGAGCCAGATGTATCCTCCGATCAGGAGCAGCGCAGGCCCGAAGGCGAAGAGCAGCGTCTGCCAAAGGCCACCGCCTTCTTGTATCGGCTCGGCGCTGATCTCCACGCCGTTGTCGATCAACAGCTCCTCGAGGCCGGGGTCGACGAAGGAAGGGAGAACGGTGGTGAAGGTCTTGGAGGTGCGCGAAGGCGGCGCGTCGGGCACCGAGCCTTCCGCTCCTTTCGGCGGGTAAGTGACTGGATTTTCGAAGCGGCCCTCGACGGTGTCCCCCTGGCTGTAGATCGCCCCGACGTTCCCCGCCCGGACCTCTTCTTTGAAGAAGGTGTAGGGAACCTCGACGGGCGCTTCCGGGCCGGGGAAGAGGAACCTGACCAGGAGGAAGTTCGCGAGCAATATGAGTGCGAACCAGAGCCAACTCCTGGCAGGCGGCATAGTCCTCTTTCCCCCCGGTCCGGTCGTGCGACGCTGTTCGTCAGACCGGTTCGTGGTGGGTCGGTCTCCTCCCGCGGGCGCGTTTGTGCCGTCGCGTTGAATGGTC
>DASSCV010000133.1:0-8166 GCA_035697505.1 Rubrobacter sp. | reverse complement strand
TACCTGCCCGACCGATGGAACGATGATCAGAAGCAACGTCACAACGACGACGAAGATCAAGACGAGGAACACCCCGATCACGGCTATAACCCTCGGTATCCGCAGTCCTTCGAGACGACGCACGAGGGGATTCAAGGTGTATGCCAGGACACCGGCGGCCAAGAAGGTCAGCAGCACGCCGCTGACCTGGCGCACAAATGACACCAGCAGTAGGATCCCCACCGCGAGCACGATGTACTGCAGGTATGTCGAAACGACCAGTTTTCTGGCTGACACCCGGACTCCGATCGGATCTCTACGATACGAAATATACCAGCCCCTGACGAGGCGGCGCGCGAGTTTACACTCAGCATGCCCCTCTGTATAATCCCGGCCCAGTATGAGAGGGGGAAACGCACAGGAGGCCCAACATCTTGGGGGTCGGCGGGAAGCGCCGGTCCATCGGCGTATAACTGCACGACCAGGCCCAGCGGGCGAACGCACCGAGAGCAGCTTTATAGAGCTGCGCGAGGCCAGAAAGGCGAAGCGGGGCGAAGTCTACAGGCGAAGGCGCTTTATGGCCGTTTCCCTGCTGGTGCTCGGCGCCGTCGCGCTGGTCTTCGCTGTTTTCGTCCAGACCAAGGCTTCGGACACGGCAGAGCGCGCCGTCCCTATCGACCCGAACAACGCTGGTCCCGCCACTGTGCTGGCGCAAGCCTCAGCTGTAAGTATCTCCACCCCGATCCGTCCTGCGAGCCTCACCGGGCTCGGGTACCATCCCGAGGGCGAGAGCCTCGCCGCAATGGAACCGCGGGGCAAGAACCTCTCGGCCAATGTCGTCCTCGGCCTGCTACTCAGTGGAGAGACACCGGAGAGGATTCACTACTACGTCATGGATGCCGCAGGTCGGGGTGGGCCACAGACCGGTGCCGTCGACGTCGGCGCAGCGACGGGGACCACCGTCTACGCCCCTGTGACAGGCACGGTCACGGCGATCCGTCCCGACCCTATGGTTCAGAACGCTAACGTCATAGAGATAAAACCAGACGCCAATCCTGACGTCCGCCTTAGCGTCGCCCTGGTGCGTAGCGACGGCGAAGCGGGCGTCAACGACTCCGTCACGGCAGGTAAGACCGAACTAGGCACCGTGGCTGACTCGGCTGAAGTCCTGGAGCCCCAACTCTCCTCTTACACTACCGACGCCGGCAACCACGTCACCGTCTATGTCTCCGAGTCCGGCTAAGTCGCTCTGCTTTCGGCAGCTCGCGCCAGCCTTCGGCTTTCGCTTGTCATCTGGCCAGCTTTTTGTTGGCTGAAGTGCTGACTCGCTGACATGCGTGTATCATACGAACGTCTATGTTCTTGAGCCTCTTCCAATGGAACGCGTCCGCCGCTGTGGCCTTCCTCCTCGGCCTGGTCATAGGTATAACGGTGCACGAGGCGTCCCACGCGACCTCGGCCTACCTCCTCGGGGACGATACGGCCTATCGCGACGGTAGGGTGACCCTGAACCCCGCCTCACACCTCGACCTGCTGGGCAGCATGATGCTTCTCTTGGCCGGCTTCGGGTGGGGCAGGCCAACGCCGGTGGTACCCTCCAAGCTCAGGGGTGGCGTGTTCGGACCCGTGGCCGTCGCTCTCGCAGGACCCGTCTCGAACCTCCTGATCGTGGCCGTGTGCGCAGCCCTGTATCTGCTTCCACCCTTCAGAGATCAGGATGGCTACCTGTTCATACTCGTGGTCATGGTCGCCTTCACCAACGCCCTGCTCTTCGTCTTCAACCTGATCCCGATCCCCCCGCTCGACGGCTCGAAGGTGATCTTCCCTTTCCTGCCGCGCGCCCTTGACGGCTTTGTAGACTTCATGAACCAGTACGGACCCATGATCCTGCTCGGCATCATCCTGATCTCGTTCGTGACCAAGCTCCCCGTCTTGAGCATCCTGCTCGCCCCCGTACTACCCCTCCTGACCCTTCTCGGTCTCCCCCCCGTGGTCTTTTGAGCAAGTCAGCTCTTGGCTTGCTGAAGTGTGACTTGCTGAATAGCTCATGAAGGGGCAGCACGGTCCGTAGGGAGGGGGGAGAATCTACGGAGGCCATGCTACCCCAAATGTATTGTACCCCTTGAGCCGCTAAAGCGTAAGCTATACCTCAGGCAGAGACTTAAGAGCGTGGCTCCCGTTCTTGCCAGGGGGGTCTGCGGCCAGGGGGAGTAGAACGGAGAAGATACTTCCGGCGTCGGGGCGGCTTTGAACCTGGATCTCACCACCGAGGTGGTCTGTGATCTCATGGGCGAGGGCCAGTCCGAGGCCTGTACCATCAGCGCGCGACGAGCCCTGGGCCCTGTAGAAACGGTTGAAGATGTGGGGTATCTCGGATTCCAGGATGCCGCAACCGCGGTCCCTTACGCTGATAGCGACCCGCCCATCTTGGAGGGAGAGGCCGAGGTCGACGGGCGACCCCTCATCCGAGTATTTGAGGGCGTTGTCCACGAGGATAGCGAGAGCCCTGTGTAGCTGGTTCGGGTCTGTCTCCACGGGCGGCACATCCTCTTCGGCCCTGATGTTCAGTGAGCGGCCCGTGTAGCCGAAGTCCCTACGCAGCTCGTGGAGCAGGTCTTCGAGGTCGACCTCCTCCTTTCGGAACGTGACGGCGTTGGCATCGAGGCGCGAGAGGTCGAGCAGCGTGCGTGCCAGGCTCTGCAGGCGCCTGGTCTGGGCTCGCATGTCGTTCAGAAACTCCGCCCTGACCCGCTCATCCTCCTCGTCCTCAAGCATCTCAAGGTAGCCGGAGAGGGCCGTCAGAGGTGTCTTGAGCTCGTGGGAAGCGTTGGCGATAAACTCGGCCTTGACGCGTTGCATATGGCGCTCCTCAGTGACGTCGCGCAGGATGGCGAGCGCCCCGTCCTCGAGGGGGGCAGCCCGGATCTCGATGATCCTGTCCCCAGCCTTCGCCCCGGCCTCTGTCACGGGACCGCTGTATCGGGTCTTGGCGAGTACCTCCTGCAGGCGATTGTGGAAGGCATGGTCGGATGACTCGAGGAGCTTCCTTGCGCGGGGGTTCAAAAAGACCGGGTTCAGGTCTCTGTCCACACCGATGACCGCGTCCGTCATACCGTCGAGTATGGCGCTCCCGCGCTCCTTCTCCTGCTCTATCTGGTCGAAAGCCCCCTTGAGGGAGACTGCCATAGCGTTGAACGTCGCGCCCAGAGAGCCTACCTCATCCTCGACGCGCGTCGTTATCCTCGCGTCGAAGTTACCTGCGGCCAGGTGCTCGGCGGCAAGCCCCAGCCGGCTGACGCGCCTGGAGATCAAAACCGCCGCGAAGTACCCTGCGAACCCGGCGATGAGCAGCGCCAGGGTGCCGGCGAGTAGGGCCAACCGCTCTATATTCCTCATTGCCGCCCGCACGTTTTCGATGTCGCTCTCCGTGAAGAACTTGACGAAGACTAGGGCCCGAGGCTGCGGCTCGGCCTTGTCTTTGACGTCCACGTTTATGGGATGGGCGTAAGTGGCCTGCAGCTGTCCTTTGTGGACGCCCGTCTCGATCGGTTCCACGTCGTCGCTCGGCCTTCTGGGTTCCTCTACGGCACGCCTCACCGGCCCGGAGGACCAGTTCTCCAGATCCCCTTGCGTCTGTTGGCCATCCTCGGCCCTGACTATGCCCCACTGCAACCCGTGGGAGCGGGCGAATGCGTTGATGCGCTGCTCGGTCACGGGTTCGCCGCGCTCCCTCAACCGTTGCACCTGGTCCTCGAACTGGTCCCCGACCTGCTTGAAGGCGGCCTCGCTCGACCGGTTGAGTGTCTCATAGAGGATGGGATGCACGATCTCGTAAGCGGTTATCGCCGCGAAGGCGGTTACGAGCACGAAGAGGGCCGTGAGCCATATGCGCATGCTCAGGCGGGGCCTGAACTCGCCCCCCGTCTTCGAGGCGAGCAGTTTACTGGCCTTTCGCCTGAAGTCTAGGTCCGGGCTCGACCGTTCTTTAGCGGAAAACATATCCGACACCCCGCGCGGTGTGGATGAATTCGGGGTTCCTGGGATCGCGCTCTATCTTCTCGCGGAGGTGGCGGATGTGGACGTCCACCGTGCGTTCGTCGCGGAACTCGTCGCCCCACACCCTGCGCAGAAGCGCGCTGCGCGAAAACACCCTGCCGGGGCTGGAGGCCAGGGTCACCAGGAGCTCGAACTCGGTGTATGTGAGGTCCACCTCTTCACCGTCGGCCGACACCCTGCGGCTTGGCAGGTTGATCCTGAGCCTGTCGTAGGTCAGTTCGTCTGGACGCTGGCCCGCAGGCACCGCGGCCCTGCGCATGATCGCCCTGACGCGCGCCACCAGCTCCCTGACGGCGAAAGGCTTGGTGACGTAGTCGTCAGCCCCGAGCTCCAGCCCGACGACCCTGTCTATCTCGTCGTCGCGGGCGGTCAGCATGATGACGGGCACGTCGCTCTGCGCCCTGATCCTCCTTATGACCTCTGTGCCGTCGAGCTTGGGGAGCATGATGTCGAGCACTATCAGGTGCGGCTCGAAGGTCTTGAACGCTTCTAATGCGGCCTCGCCGTCCCCAGCGACCTGGACCTGGAACCCCTCGCGCTCGAGGGCATGAGTGAGCATCTTCTGGAGCGATGGCTCGTCGTCGACCAGAAGTATCTTGCGTGTCACACCCTGTAGATCCTGTACCATCCCCGGCTAAACTCTCTTCTTGTACACAAAAACCGTCAATTCGCCTGCTTCTATTTTAGCATGATGGAGTACCAAGCCTCTCGACCCGACCGGTCCTCAAGCCAGCGGGGCCGCAGCCTCGGCGACCCGTTCTGCCGCTTTCACAAGATCCCGAGCTTCATTCAAACGCACGGCCTCGACCACCACCTGCCGGCGCCTGAGATAAGCCGCGACGATTCGCGCCTCGTTCAAGCCTTCCTTATCGGGACGTGAACCGTTCTCCTGAGGCCTGGCCAGCGCCTCCTCAGCGAAGCGCCCTAGTTCGATCGCATCGCCAGGCTCGAAGCCGCGGTGGGCGATAAGTCGGCCTGCGCTCAGGATGAAAACCTCTATCACACCAGGCTCCGTCGACGGGGCGATGACGGCCTGCACCCCCTCAGCGTCGACTACCGTCCTGGTGAGGCGTATCCGCTCTATACCGGAGATCAGGTCGCGCAGCCTGGCCGCAGCCTCGAACTCCAGCCCGGCGGCCAGCCGTTCCCGCTCCCTTATGAGAGCCCTGAGGTGCTCCTCGCCACCATCGCCGCGCAAAAGCGCGATCACCTCGTCTATGACCCGCTCGCGGTATTCATGCTCGCCCATGCCCATGCACGGCGCGCAGCGTCCCATCTGCCCGTAGAAACAGACCTCCCCATCCCCGGAGCACCTCTTGAGCGGGAAGATCCTGCCGAGCGCCTCGATGCAGGTGTCCAGTACAACTGCGCTCCTGTAAGGGCCGAGGTGAATAAGGGCGCCCTCAGGCGGGTTCTCTGAGACCCGCTCGGGCACGGGGTAGGGCTCGTCCAGATCCATCCTTATGAACCAGCTCGCCTTGTCGTCCCTGCCGACGGAGTTGTAGCGCGGCAACAGGCGCTTTATCTCCCTGGCTTCGAGGATGAGGGCGTGAAGCTCGCTCTCTGTCTCCCTGACGCGTACCTCGGCGACCTCCTCGACGAGACGTCCTACCTTGCGGCGTCCGTCCCCGCCGTTGAAGTAGGTCCTGACGCGGGCCTTCAGGTCTTTCGCCTTGCCGACGTAGAGGGTGGTGCCATGCTTGTCGACGAAGTAGTAGACACCCGGCGTGTTGGGCACCCCGCTTGCAAGGTGCTGCTTCTGGGGTTTGATACGTCCCCTTCCCCCGCGGATAGTGAGCGCTTCTCCGACGCTCTCTATTCCTGCGGAGCCTAGGAGCTTCAGCAGTTTACGGAACACTTCCGTCGTCGCGGCAGCGTCGGAGAGGGCTCTGTGGTTCGGCGCCTGGCGCACACCGAAGTGGCTGACGAGCGAGCTCAGACGGTAGCGTTTGAGACCGGGCACCAGGCAACGGGCGAGCTTCAGGGTATCGAGGACCTCGTTGGGGAGTGGACTCCCACCTCTTGCTGCCGTGACGAAGGAGCAGTCGAAATGGACGTTGTGCCCGACAAGAACACACCCCTCGACAAACTCCTCGAAGCTTGGCATGACTTCGGAGATGGAAGGGGCATCCGAGACCATGCGGTCCGTTATGCCGGTCAGGCGTACCACAAAGGGGTCTATCGGGCGCCCCGGGTTGACGAGCGTCGAGAACTGGTCTACTACCTCCCCGCGCACGAGCTTGAGGGCTCCGAACTCCGTGATGGCGCCCCCCTTCCCGGCCGCAGAACCGGTGGTCTCCACGTCGAAGATTACGTAAGGAGCCTCCCAGAGGGCGAGCGAGCCGGCATGCGCGGTTCTCAAGTCCTCGCCCTCCCAGATGAACCTGGAATCTCCTTCGATGAGCCTCTCGACTAGGGCTCGGGCATCACCGTTCGGGCTGGCTAGCGAGAGGAATCCTGTGGAGATCTCTTCCGGGCTCACAGGCTCGTGTTCTTTCACGAAACCGTAGATACTAGGAGACACGGACCTCCGTCCGCGCCGCCCCTATAGGGACAGGCACCTCTTTCACGGACATTGCGGCCCTGGCGATGGTCGTGGCCTGTGCCTCCGTGACGCCGGGGATGGCGACGAGGCTCTCGTAGGTGTACTCGTCGTCGAGCAGCCCGCTAGCAAGGACCCTGTCCCGCGTCTTCATCCCGACGCCTGCCATCTTGGCAGTGTGAAAGAGCTTGCCGCGCTGGATGCGCAGGGCGCCGACACCGGCGAGATTCTCCCCTTCAACGAGGAGACGTCTCAAAGTATCGGCGAAGAGCCGGACCTGTTCGGAGTAGTAGACGCCCCGGCCCATCAGTGAAGGCGTCATCGGGAGCGGGTGCATGAGGTTCGCGTTGCGAACGGTGGTGTGACCGGGAGGCTCCTCGGGTCCGAGTGGGTCGGGGTCGCCCAGACTTCGCGCCAGCAAGGCGTGTTTCCACACCTGCGCCTCGAGATCGCCCCCTAGGTCTAGTTCCGTGATCACCGGCTTGCCCCAGAGACGGTCGTTGCGGTTGGCGGCATACAAGAAGCGCCGCTCACCCCTCTCGTTCTCGTAGAACTCCACGGCGGCACGAGCCCGTTTCTCGCCCATGCCCGGCAGCCGCGCCAGCGTCTTGAAGTCCCCTCTGGAGAGTAGCTCCCACAACTCCTCAGGATCCAAGACCTCAGCCGTCTTCGCGGCCGCCCGCTTGTCTATGCCGCGGACCCTCTCGAGGATGCCCTGCACGCTCTCGGGGCAGACGCCGCGTCTGAGGTGGTTGATCTTGCGCACCGCCGTGAAGGCGTTGTAGCCCTCCCAGTGCCAGACGTATTCGCGGACCCGCTCCACGGCCGCAGCGTCATCGGGGACGAACTCGATGGTGACAGCGTCCCCGATGTAGCGGCCGTTGGCTCCTGGGAGATTCTCCGCGGGGTGCATCACCTGTACCTTGACCGAAGGCGAATAAAAAGTGAAGTGCACCGGCATCCCCGGTGCAACCTCCTTCATCAACCGCCTGCGGAAGACGTTATCTTCGAGATCTGACTCGAACATCGGACTTTGATTCTAGCATTTCAGCACGTCGCCTGGAACAGGCGTCTCGTCAGCATTCCAACTTGGCGGCGTGCTGAAGTGCTGACTAGCCGGCAAGCTTTTCCTGCCGCAACACAATGGCCTCGACTGGCTCTCCGGCGGGAATGCCCTCTGAGGCCGGGCCGACGAGGGCGAGGGCGTCGGCTCTCGTCAGCGAGCTGACCAGCCCCGAGCCCTGTGCCCCGACGGACTCGGCCAACCAGCCTTTCTCCGTCCTCTTCAGGCTGACGCGCATGGCGTGCAGCCTGCCGACCTTGTTGACGACGTCCCTCTCGAAGTAGACCGGCACGCGTGGCCTACTCCTGTCCGTGCGGCCCATCATACCCATCAGGCCCGGCCTGACGAAGAGGTCGAAGCAAACCACCGCGGAGACCGGGTTGCCTGGAAGGCCGAAGAGGCGGGTCTCGCCGCGCGTACCGTAGAACAGGGGCTTGCCAGGCTTGAACTTGACGCCCCAGAAGACCTGCTCCACCCCAAGGTCGAGCATCGTGCTCTTGACGAGGTCCTTCTCCCCTACCGAGAC
>DASSCV010000132.1:0-11608 GCA_035697505.1 Rubrobacter sp. | reverse complement strand
CCGACCCCGAAGGTGCGAGCGGCCTGGGCCTTGGACATCCCTCGCTCTATGGCGTCCACGATTTTCCGACGGAGGTCTTTGGAATAAGCTTTCATCAGTCCATGATGCCATGCAGACCATTCTCATCGCAACACGCTGTAGAGCCCTCTCTCCGACTGGAACCCCTCCGGCAATAATCTTGCCCTCTGATTTCAGGTTTATAAGAGCATCCATAGAAGGAAGAACCCATTGGCGCATTATCCCAACTAGCTGATCAGGGGGAAGTAGCGGCCCCGGATTGATCAACTCTTCGGTTACGAGGTACTGCATCCTAGCTTGCCCCTTTCCCATCCCGCTCTGTCTAGGGGGGTTCTAACCCTTTCGACCACAAACATGATGCCACTTCACGTAGACCGGCGCGAAGTTCCGAGAATTCCCCTTCTACGAGGTTGGGTGAATAGCGTAGGATGTTGTGGGGATGGAGGCGATCGATGGGCAACGAACCTGCCACACAGAGAAGGGTGAAGTTCGATTTCGAGGTGGACTTCTCCAACGGAGGCGGCCTGCAGGGACAGGACTTCAGGCTCGACATAGAAGGTGAGGACATCTCCGAGGAGCAGTTGGCACGATACATCGTGGAGGACTTGCGACTGCTGATGGTGGAGGAGGTACGTATCCTAAACAAGGAGATCATCGCCGAGAGGCACAAGCGGGTCGACCCTTCTTGAGCCGCACCTAGGCGCATAGTCTTGGAGGGCGTTCTATGCACGATCCTATATCCGAACTTCGGAGAATTCTTCTTCTACGTCGTTGGGCGAATACGAGGCTCACCATCTCGACAACACCTTCCGAAACGGGGAGACGGAGAACAAAACCTGGGTCCACATCCCCGTCTTCCTCTTAGCCAACAAAACCATTATCACGTTCTGCAAGGCCGTGGTGACGGCCACCGCGCAGGCGACACCCACGGGTCCGTAGCGTTGGGTCGCCCATATGGCTACGACGAAAAACAACGGGCTGGTGAGTAGGCTTACCCGCAACATCGACCTCTGGTGGCCCGTGAACTGCAGCACCAGCCCACAAGATCCGGACCAGACGGCCGTGAGCTTCGCGGCGCTCAAGATCAGGAGCACCAATATCGCCGTGTCGCCGTGGTAGATGGGTTTGCCGTAGACCAACCCCAAGATCGGCCCTCCCAGGAGCATGAACACCAAAAGGACCGCCAGGGACGGGACCCCCGCCAGGGTGCTGAAGGTGCGTAGCGTGCGCTCCAGTCTCCCGGTCTGGCCCTGGGCGTACATCTCCGAGACGATGGGTGGCAGCACCAGGTTGACGATCAACAGCGGCATCGTCACGAAGGTGACCAGCCTGGAGGCGGCGCCGTAGATCCCTACCTCTTTTAGCGAGCCCAAAGCGCTCAAGATCCAGACGTCCGCCGAGAGCAGGACGAGCGAGGTCAGGGCGATGGCCAAGAACGGGATGGCGTCGTCTAGCACCTCTTTCGCGCTTACCGGCTCCACCTCATCCTGTGCACCTTCCGAAGGACTGAGCGAGGACACCTTGCCGTACAACAGCCACAGCGACACCACCACGCTCACCGAGCCCGAACCCATACAAACCAGCATAACGGTCGCCAGGCTTGTCTGTTCGCTCCTCACCCACAGCAGAACCAGGACGCCCAGCAGCAGGACCCTCATTATCAGGCCGCCGCTTTTGCCCGCCGTCGCCAAGCCACCGAGCAAGGTGGCCAAGCGGATGTCGTGGAAACCCCGGAAGGCCTCGGCCGTGATCTCTTGGACCACCGCGATCGCTATCCAGCCGGCCAGCAGCCCGGTAACCCCCACCAAAAGCGAAGAGTGGAACAGGTGTTCGCTAACGAGGTCGCCGACCAATAGGTAGGCGAGGCCGATGCCCAAGGCCCCGAAGACGCCAAGCCCTAGCACCGTGCGGATCACCCGGCGAGCGCGCCCAGGGCGGCCAACTCCCATGCTCTCGGCGACCAACCCCACTACCGTCTTGGGGAGCCCCAAAGACCCCACGACCGCTCCGAGCGAGACGATGGACAACGCCAAAAAGTACGCGCCGAGTTCCTGCTCGGAGAGCATGCGCGCCAGTAGGCCAGTGGTGACGATGCCGAACATGGCCCCACCGATCCTCCCCGCGGAGGCCCAGGCACCGCCGGAGAGCAAACGGCGTCTTAGGAACGAACCACTCAAGATGGTCAGCAGCTCGCTATCAGGGCCACCACAAAGAACCACACCGTAGCCATTACGCGGCCCTCACGTTCTCCCGAGCCGAGCAGATGGTGCAGCAGAGCATGTGCGTGCAGGTAGCGCCCGTGTGCTCAAAGTCGGGGCAGGCGCAGCTATCAACGTCGCAGGACCAACCGCTTACGACGTAGTGGCCGCCCCCCCTTGCGGGGCGCCTGAGTAGTCGCGATGACGATTCCTCGGTCGACTCTCTGTGTCTGCCGCTCCTCGGTCATTTTTTCCTCTCCCTGTGGGCCGTGTCCTTAATGTGCTGGATTGTACGGGTATTGTCCTTTTATGTCAAAATTTGACAAGGCATAACCATCCTCGATTTGGAAAATCGGACAGAGAGGCCAGGTATGATGCTTAAGATGGATGACACCTATCTAACACTCGACCAGGTAGCAGAGAAACTGCAGGTGTCGCGGCGGACGGTCAACCGCTGGATAGAGGCGGGAAACCTAGTGGTGATCCGACTCTCGGCGCAGGCGGGCAGTGTGCGAGTGGCCGAGAGCGACCTACGCGCCTTTATAGACGCCCGCAGGACTAGGCCCAGCTCGCCGGAGCACACGCTACAGGAGGACTAGAGCCCGCACAGCCCCGGTCCGCTAGGGGGTATCGGATTGGGGCAGAGCTTGCTACTTCGAAGCTCCGAGAATTCCTCTTTCACGACGTTGGCTGAAATGCTGACTTGTCGGCGGCCCCGATAGGCCAGGACCACTGTGGGGCATTGTGTTTCTTATAAAACACGTTGACGACAATTTACCACAGTAGACAGCCGGTGTCTAGTGCGCTAAAATTCTGAGTGAGAGGTTTCGGGCGGGACCCCGAAGCCTCGGAAGAAACTGACAAACCTCGACGCTGCGAAACGGAGGTGATAGCCAGCTACAGATCATTCTACTCCCGCGACATCCGAGTCGCAAGAAGCCTTGTAGCTAATCCTGCACAAGTTGGTGCAAACAGTAGCGAAAAGAAGGCGAGATATATGCCTCTCCCCCGCAGGAAAGACGCCGGGTCCTCCGGCGCACCAGTCCTGAACATCCTGAACGCCCGCGTCAGGCTCTCTGACGTCGAGGAGCACACAGAGCCCTACACCGTCATCCGCAAATCCGACGGAAGCCAGTTCACGCTCGATCCCGGCTTTAAGTGCACCGTGGAAGTTATCGACGATAACCGCGACGGCTCCGATAACGGCGCTACGTTCTTCGAGTCCTTCAAGTACAAGCAGGACCCGAGCGGTGAGTGGTTCAACAAGGAGAACTCAAAGCTCGGCATACTGGCAGGCGTCATCAAGCTGGGTTACTTCGACGACGACTCGATCCCCGAGCTCACCGAAGACGACCTCGAGGGCTTCGAGATGCTCTGTCGTGTCAAGCCGAAGAAGAACCCGGCAACGGGCGCGGTGATCGGCTCGACCGTCGATTGGGAGACCATGCAACCGCTCCCAACAAAGGAGAAGGCCGCCGAAGCCGAGGCCGAAGAAGATCTAGATTTCCAAGATCTGTCGTTCTGAAAAACCGAGGCCTGCGGCCCCAGTGATCAGGATGAGCCGCAAGCCTCAGAAAGCTCAAAGCCATTATACAGCAGATGATCCGTCCCGAGCCCCTTTTCCGGCACCTATTCGGCAAGGACAAAGGATTTCTGGTCACCTTTTCTGGCCAGCAAACCAGGCTCCGTCGACCATCGGCCAGGCACAACGAGCTCACGGGCATCCGCCAGAGGTCCTGGCGCTACCCCGACGAGGCGCAGCAGGCAGGCGACTACCTCGTCGACGAGGCGCAGCTCGAGCGCGACACATACATCGGCGTTCATCTGTTCCGGGAGCCGGGCAACCGCCTCGCCTCGAACGCCGCGGCTACGGTCAGGAGCCTTTGGCTCGACGAGGACGGAGGCACGTACCCCGAGATCGGGCCAGAACCCACGGCCACGGTCCGCTCGTCGGCCGAGCGGCGGCACCTCTACTGGCGCCTGAGCCGCCCGGTTACGGTCGAGTGGGCCGTGAGCATAAACCGCAGACTTGCCGTGTGGGCCGGGGGCGACGCCGGCAAGGCGGGGGCCGCATCGGTCCTGCGGGCCACGGGCACGGCGAACTACAAAAGATGCCCGCGGGTGGACCTCGTCGTCGGGCAGCCCACCGGCGCCGGGCCGTGGGAGCCGGAGGTCATGGAGGAGGCGATCCCGCCGCTTCGCGAGCCTGAGCCCAAGGTAAGGAGGGCGGCAGGGGCTTACGACGGCCCCGAGGTGGACCTCGAGCCGTACCTCGCCCGCGTCGAGGTCCTCGGCGAGGCCGCCGACGGCCGCGGCCATAAGCTCGCCATCGTCTGTCCGTGGATCCAGGAGCACTCAGGCGGGGATAGGACAGGTACCTACGTGGGGCAGAGAACCGACGGCGGGCTGTGGTTCTACTGCAACCACGAGCACTGTCAGGGACGGGGATGGCCGGAGTTCAGGATGGCCGTTCGCGGTCAGGTTGTTCGGATCACCCGCCACGCGGGGCGCCCTAACGACGCCAAAGCGCCGCCAGAGAGGACAGTGAAGATTACCCGTGAGTAGCCTGCCATTCGAGAAGAGGAAGGACGGCATCCTGTTCCACCTCCGGGACGAAGTCAAGATGCTCCTGCGGTGGACCACCTCGAGCACAAAGACCGTGGTCGAGCTGTGGCGTGGCATGGACCTGGTCCCGCCGGATACCGGCAACCTGAACAACGCGAGCTTCCGCGAGAGGCTCGCCCGTAACGCCCGCCTGGCGTTCACCAGGGAGGGCAAGGACACCACCCCGAACATCCTGGAAGACATCGGAATGGTCGCCCTGGCGATGAGCTCTCAGGTCGACGGGGATGACGACGAAGACAAGGGAAAGACTCTGTGGGACCTCCTCGCAAAGGACGGTCCCATGGAGTTGATGATCAAGTACGCAAAAGAGGGCGGGGAGTACTTCCACACCTCTGAGACGGAAGCGTACGCCACAGTGAAGATCGAGACGGGGCACCGGGAGACCTACCCACTCCACAGCCGCCGCTTTCAGCTCTGGCTCCGCCGGGAGTTTCACCGCCGGGAGAAAGAGCGCCTGGAGGAGGCCGGTGGGGAAGATCTGGAGCCCTTGATCTTCCCCCACCGGGCGCTTGGGGACGTGGTGAGCCACTTCGAGAGCCTCGCGCTCTTCGAGGGGCCCGAGGAGGAGGTTCACGTACGGGTCGCCAGACGGGACGGGATGATCTACGTGGACCTCTGCGACCGGGCATGGCGGGCCGTCGAGATCTCAGTGGACGGCTGGAGGGTGATTCCGAGCGAGGAGGTCCCCGTCAAGTTCGTTCGCAGCAAGGGGATGCTCCCCCTGCCGGAGCCCGCCCATGAGGGCGATGCGTTGCCGAAACTCCGCTCTCTGTTGAACATCGGAAACTCGGCAGACGGCGAGCGCAACTGGCGGCTGATCCTCGCATGGCTCGCCCAGGCGTTCACCCCGACTGGCCCCTACCCTGTGCTGACGCTCCTAGGGCCGCAGGGGGCCGCGAAGAGCACCGCTCAGCGCATCCTCCGGAACATCGTAGACGCGAGCAGCGTCCCCCTTCGGACCGCCCCGCGGGACGAGCACAACCTCTACATCGATGCGCGGGCGGGGTGGGTGATCGCCCTGGACAACATGAGCAGCCTCCCACTGTGGCTCTCTGACTCCCTGTGCCAGCTCGCTACGGGCGGCGGTTTCTCGACGCGCCAGCTCTACACCGATCAGGATCAGATCCTCTTCGACGCCATGCGCCCGGTGATCCTGAACGGGATCGGGGACGTGGTCACCCGCCCCGACCTCCTCGACCGCTCGCTGATAATCAACCTGCCCCCGATCCCGAAGGAGTCACGGAAGCTCGAGCGGGTTCTCGAGGCGGAGGTGGAAGAGGCGAAGGCGGGCATCCTCGCCGCTCTGTTCAGCGCCGTCTCTGCCGGGCTGGCAACCCAGGAGGACGTGAAGTTAGACGGGTTGCCCCGGATGGCGGACTTCGCTCGGTGGGGGACCGCCACCGAGCAGCCCCTCGGCGGGGAGGGGGGCTCCTTCATGGAGGCCTACACCGCCTCGCAGGAAGAGGCGGTCGAGACCGCGCTCGAGTCATGGCCGATCGTTGAGACGTTGTGGGAGTTCGCGAAGGGCTTCGAGGGTGACGATGGCGCCTGGCTCGGGACGGCGACTGAGCTGTTCAACACCCTCAACGAGAAGGCCGAAGACGACCTCAAAAGGGCGAAGGACTGGCCCAAGCAGCCCAACAAGCTCACCGAGCAGCTGAACCGCCTCGCCCCGTCGCTGGTAGAGGTCGGCGTCTACGTCGTGCGGCTCCCCTCCCACAAGGGCGGGCGGAAGCTCAAGGTTTTTTGTGTGAACACGCCTCGCAAATGATCGTCCCCTGACCGTCCCCTCCATCGTCCCCCCTCGCTCAAGTTGGCTTACCTATGAGGTTTTGAGGGGGACGATCATCCTCGAGGGGACGGTCAGGGGACGGTCAGGGGGACGGCCGATGTATGGTGATCGTCCCCCGAGAATGCGGTGTATCTATGCGGATTTCGCCGTCGGGGGACGATGGGGACGATCATTTGCGGACCTAGGCAGGGAAGTTTTGACCAACGACGCTCAGCGACCCCCTTCGCCGAGGGTGCGTATCGCCGCTCTCCCCCGGTCCAATGCCCTAAGCCCTCTTCCGGCCTTGCCTGCCCTATCTTCCGTATAATACCCCGAGGGTGTGATCTCCCCTTCGGCGTACCTGGCCCATCGGACCGGCGCGATGCAGACTTTCACGGCGTCGTGAACTTCGCCTTATCCGAATTCTACGAAGTTCGAAAAGATCACTCATTTGGGGTATGCGCTGCGGTCCCCCTCGGTAATACAATCAGGTCATTGTTAAGCCGGGCGCCCCTCATGCCCCTCCGAGGAACGGCCTGGCTTTTCTCTTGCCTGCGTCCCGCTCGTGTGCGACTTCCTGATGTACAGCGCAGGGCGTATCGTGATGTGTCGTACATAAGACTCCGATAATACCTCTCGAATGTATTCTGGCCCTTCCTGGGTTAGGCCTTCCGGACGGGGCTATGAGGTAGATGAGCTATGCCCGTGGACTTCGCTTTAACGGAGTTCTCGGAAGTTCGATGCGCACGAGGGAAGGGTCGGATTCCCGAAGGTCCCCGGCCCTTCCTCTAGCCGCCAGCCGAGCGCTACGGCGCGGACTTGCGTTGGCGGGATCTGGCCGCGCCGTGCTACGGTGGTCGGGTGCCAAAAGCACGGCAGGGGCGACCCTTCGAAAAGCTTGGCGCGCTATCGCAACGCTCGGGAGGCAGCCGTTGATTGAACACGACAACTTGGAGGCGTTCGCCGATCCGGTCGACTACGACCGGCAGGACAGCAGCGACACGGGCGTCGCGTTCTACGCGTCGCTCGCGCGGGAGACCGGCGGCCCGGTGCTCGAGATCGCCTGCGGCACGGGCCGGGTCGCCATCCCCATCGCGCGACAGGGGCTCGCCGTGACCGGCATGGACGTCGTCCCCGGCATGCTGGAACGGGCACGCAGCAAGGCCGCCGGTCTGCCCATACGCTGGATCGAGGGCGACGCGCGCGCGTTCGACCTCGACGAGCGGTTCCGGCTCATCTTCTTGACGGGCAACGCCTTCCAGGCCTTCGTGACGAGTGCCGACCAGGAGGCGCTGCTCGGGCGCGTGCGCGCCCACCTCCACGACGAAGGGCTCTTCGCCTTCGAAACCCGCAACCCGCGCTGGCGCACCCGCGAGGACCGGGACGAGGACCGCGACGGCCTGTTCGTCGACCTCAAGACCCGCTCGGAGGAAGAAGCGCGGCCGTCCTTTACTGACGCCGACGGACGCGAGGTGCGCGAGTGGAGGACGCGCACCTACGATCACGTCGCCCAGGTTCTGCACTGGACTTCATACCGGCGCTGGCACAAGGGCTCCGAGGAGCGCACCAAGATCACGCGCATCGCGTTGCGCTACACCTTCCCGCAGGAACTCGCGGCGCTGCTGCACTACAACGGCTTTACCGTCGCGCGGCGGTACGGCGACTGGGACGGCGAGCCGTTAACCGCGGCCAGCCCGAGCATCATCGTGGTCTGCCGCAAACGCACCTAACGGTACGCACACGCACCAGCAAAGAGCCCTATTCACCGGAGTGCGTGGAAGGGGAATTCTGCGAAGTTCGTGCATGAAAAGTCCCCTAGGGGAAATACGATCTTAGAGGATGCGTCTGGTAGCGACGGTCGCTAGGATGGGTGCGTTGGTCGACACGGCGGGACCTTAGTCGCCCCGCCCTTTAGCCAAAGGGGGTACCCTAGCAAAGACGCTGAATCTGTTCGTGTAGGGCAATCCCAAAGCGAGGAAGGGGGGTACACACAATGTGAGGAGGACAGACGGCCTCCTTCAACATTCTCCCTAGGAGCAGTGTCGATCGACACTGCTCCTAGGGAGAGGGCGAAACGACCAAGAAGCATCGGACGAGGAAAGGATCGAGAGGAAGTGAGAACAAGAAACCTTGCGCGGCTGTGGCTCATCTTGGGAGTCGCGCTGCTTGTGGGGGTGCTGCTCGCGGGAGTGGCCATGGCCAAAAGGGTGCAACCCCACTTCGAGATGGTGCGCTCCGAGTCGGCCGTGGCCAAAGACTGCCTCAAAAAGGCATCCGCCAGCGTGCAAATCCGCTCGACGCCTGAAGGCAACCAGATCATGGACGTCACCCTCAAACACGCGGCCAAGAACACGGCGTTCACTTTGTTCGTCATCCAGCAGCCCAACGACCCCTTCGGCATTTCCTGGTACCAGGGCGACATATCCACCGACAACAAGGGCAACGGTAAGGGGCGTTTTATAGGAATCTTCAATGAAGAGGTGTTCGCCATCGCCCCAGGCAGCGTCAAAGCGCCCCAGGTGGACGACCAGGACGCCGAGAAGAACCCGAAGTTCAAGCCAGTTCACACCTTCCATCTTGGGTTGTGGTTTGCCGACCCAACGGAAGCCAAGGATGCGGGCTGCTCGGGGACCGTCACGCCGTTTGACGGGGACCACGAGGCGGGCATCCAGGCGCTTAGCACCCGCAACTTCCCCGACCTGAAAGGCCCCCTGGGTGAGAAGAAGCCAAGCAAAATCCAAGCGCCCCTGGGTGAGATCAAGTAGGTAAACATTCCAGAGGAGGTCTAAGCGGAGAGGGCCGGGGCTGTTAGACCTCGACCCTTTCTCTTTGCCCTTATTCACGAACGTCGTGAAAGAAGCGTTCTCCGAAGGTCGCCATGTACCGAAGTTTCGGAAGTTCAGCTTAGGGATGCAGAACGCCTCAGCGTAAGGAGGGTTATGTCGTCCTCCTGCTCCCAGCCCTCTCCAACGAAGGAGCAGAGCTCCTCCAAGAGCAAGTCCCCTAGCGACCTCTCCTCACCATGTTCGGCGACACGAGCACGAAGTCGTGGGAAGCCAAACATCTCACCCTTGGGGTCGTGAGCCTCTACCAGCCCGTCGCTGTAGAACAGGACGCTGTCTCCCTCTCTTAGAGAGACCTCTCCCTCCTCATAGCTCATCCCTGGCATCAGCCCCAGGGGCATCCCTCTTGCCCTCAGCTGCTCGCAACAGCCACCATGCCACAGGTAGGGCGGATCGTGGCCTGCGTTGGCGTAGCGCAAGGTTCCGCTCTCTGGGTCGAGGATGGCGTAGAAGCAGGTGACGAACATGTTGAGGGGGATGCGAGCCAGCAACGTCTCGTTGACCCGCTCAAGTACCTCCCCTGGCGAAGAGGAGTCCAGGACTTGAGCGGCGAGTTGCAACATGCCGCACGTGGTAGACATCACCAATGCAGCGGGCACGCCCTTGCCGGTGGCGTCCCCAGTGACTAGTCCTAGCCGACCCTCAGAGAGGAGGTGGAAGTCGTAGAAGTCTCCTCCTACTTCCCTAGCGGGCCGGTAGAAGGGAGCGATCTGCCAACCCTCAAGCTGAGGCACCTCCTTAGGGAGCGAGGCTTGCTGGATGGTTCGCGCTACTCTAAGGTCCTGCTCGATGCGCTCGCGCTCACGTACCTCCTGCGCGAGAGACTCCATCGCCAGAACAGCATCAATTATGCCCCACTCCTCGGTGATCTTGCCTGCGGATATGCGGTGGATGTAGATGCCTGCTACGGTTTTCTCCTCCCCGGTAGGAGGTATGCCCATGACCTCGCGCCGCTGGATACTGCTGTGGCTGTACTTGGTGACGACCGTGTCACCCTCGGCGATCTGCTCCTCGATGGTGAAGCTGGTGATAGGGGTGGTGTCGAGGGCCTCCGCTACCGAGCGCTTGAAGTCCTCACGGGTCGGACCTTGTCCGGGCAGCAGAGTGCGGTCGACGAAGTCGGGGGCCGCCAGCTCGTCTATGACATCAAGGTTTCCTTTGGCCATTGTCTCCTCCAAGAAGCGGCGAGCGATGGCCTTGTTCTCTTCAGCCTCCGACGACACAGCAGAGCTACCTCCTTCTTGCCAACCTACGTTCTTCTCCAACGGGTTGGCAACAACATCCATGATGCCACCCGGAGTCCTCTGGCGCACCGAGCGGAGGCTTATTCACCCAACCTCGTAGAAGAAGAATTCTGCGAAGTTCGCATAACTTGCGTTCCATGAAGTTCGTGCTGACAATCGGGCCGGTGCCAAGCGAGGTTTGCGCCAGGCGCCGTTATGCGGAAAGCTGTACAAAGCGGAGGGCAGAGGAGGGATAGTAAATGGCAGATTGCAAAAACTGTGGGAAAGTCCTACCCGAGGACTGGCGTTACTGTCCTAACTGCGGTCAGGACCAGTGGGGGCCAGCGTCGCCGCCACAAGAAGAGCGTACAGAGACGCCGCCGTCCAACGTTCCGCCACCTCCGACACCACCTCCGCGGGAAAGCCCAGCGTGGTTGAGAGGTATGGGCTACACCTTCGGAAGCTGTCTCTTGATAGCAGCTGTGGTCATTATTGTGTTTATTATTCTGTCAGTCGTATTCGTCTCCTGCCTCGCTGTGGTCTCACAGAACGCTGGTACCCCCTGAAGGCGTTAGGGTGCTACGCCCTCCGGCCTTTCCGCTCGCGTTATTCACCCAAGTACGTGGAATAGAAATTCTCGGAAGTTCCGTCAGTAAGCAACCGTTAGCCTGAGAACCAGAGCGAAACACCTTCGGCGTCGTGTATGGGAAAATCGTGGCCTGCACAGACGGACTTTATAATTGTGTGGTCCCATTGTGGCGTAGGAGGGTGTTCGGAGGGTAGGGGCAGGACATCATCCTCCGCGCGTCCGCGCCCAGGGGCACAGAGAGCTACTTGATCGTTGCGAGGACAGTAAGCGTCAAAAGGAGGAGCCGCCATGGGAAAGGTCATCACCCAGGCTTCGATGTCGTTGGACGGCTACATCGCCGA
>DASSCV010000131.1:0-10525 GCA_035697505.1 Rubrobacter sp. | reverse complement strand
GCAGCCCGAGGGCTTCGCAGAGTTCGAGGGCGAGACGCACGCGGAGGGGGTTGAAAGGATGGTCACCGCCGAAGCCGTAGTTCTCGAGGGCCAGGTCGTGGACGATGGCGGCCCGGCCGCTCAAGGCCTGGGCGGCCACAGGACGGAGTAGCCTGCCTCTTCCAGGTATCCGACCACCTCGGTGGTGTCGATGGTGTCTACCCTGAAAACGACGACGCGTTCCCTGACAGCTCCTTCCTCATTGGGCTCCCTTATCGGCCCCATCGCCGCGCTGACGATGTTTATGCCGCACATCCCGAAGACGCCCGCCGCGCCGGCCAGGGACCCCGGCCTATCTGGAACCGCGATCTCCATGCGGCTTCCCGGCTCGTTGGCGCCCACAAGGTAGACCAGCGCACTCATGACGTCAGAGGAAGTGATGATGCCGACCAGTTTCCCGCCCTCGACGACGGGGAGGGAGCCGATCCTGCGCTCGCGCATGGTGTTCGCGGCCTGCTCTATCGGATCGTCGGGGAGGACACTTACCACGTCGCTGGCCATCACGTCCTCCACCAGGATCTCTTGCAGCGCGGCGGCCCTTGCGTGGTCCCCAAACGCCGGGGTGGCCGAACGGAGGTCCCTGTCCGATACGATCCCCACCAGCCTCCCTTCTGTAAGGACTGGAAGGTGCCTGATGCGCCTCTCCCTGCACAGGGCTAGCGCCGTCCCCACCGTCTCATCCGGCGCGAGCGTCACGATCTCACGCGTCATCGAGTCTTTAACGAGAAGCATCGAATAACTCCTTCCCTCATCGCATTGTATAGTAGCCGATCGCCACGGGTAAGCGTGCGCCTGGTATAAATCACCCATGCCCGAGTATCTCAAAGCACTTCTTGCAGACAGCGCGACGGCCCTGGTGCGTGAGAGCTTCACAGGCGTAAGCGCCCCGTGGTGGTGGGAGCGGCGCCTGGGAGGCGGCATCGAGATCTGCCAGGAGTTCGACCCGGAAGCCGTGAGCCGTGAGATCTCAGCGAAGACAGGCCGCGAAGTCTCCGAAGTCCGCCGGGCCATCGCCGAGGAACTCGGCCTCGACGACGATGAGCCCGTGGTCCTCACCTTCGAGATAGCAGGCGAGACAGAGACACGCCGCGTAGCCGAGATGCTAGCAGAGCGTTCCTCAAAACCGGAGGGCCTCGCCGCAGGGCTCTACCGACGGATCGAAAAGATCGTCAGGAACGCGTAGGGGTCAATACCTCGGGACAGAATCGTCTACGGAGGAGTAGGCGTCGAGGCCGCCTTCCAGGTTGAGGACGTTCTCGAAGCCGGCTCGCTGGAGGGCCATGGCCACGTAGGAACTGCGATTGCCGTGGTGGCAGATTACGACGATCTCAGCGTCAGGGTCCAGCTCGGTGAAACGCTCCTCCAGCTGGGACATGGGGATAAGCTCCGAGCCCTCTATTCTGGCGAGCTCGAACTCCCATGGCTCGCGCACATCGAGCAACGTGGGACGTTCTCCAGCATCGAGCCTGCTCTTCAGAGAGCGCGGCGTTATGTTTTCGTAGCAGGAGGCTTCCATGTATCTAGAACTCGTAGTCGACGACGATACGTCCTGTCGTTGTGGCGTCGAGCTTCTCGACGACGGCACGATGTGCTGGATGCTCCATGTACTCCTGAAGACCGGCAGCGTCCTCGAACCTGGCGAAGATGGCGTGGGTGTATTGTCCGGAACGCCCTGAGAAGTCCTCTCCCACGGAGAGGTCCACGGTGCTTGGGACTTCCTCGCTCAAGCTGTGGATCGACGAGACGAGATCCTCGACCTCTGTTTGCGAGGCCTCTTCCCGAACGGCGAAAAACACGAGATGGTCCACCATAGCTCTCTCCCCTAGATCCCGAACATACCGTAGGGAGTCTAGCAGGAAGGCCGCAAAAGGAGGTGGCGCGATTCATTTACCTTACAGAGACGTCTTTTCCTGAACCCCGGGCGTGTTACAGGAGAAGTCGCTTCAAGCGTAGAAGTTGCGGTCCCAGCGGTAGTTCTTGAGAACCATCACCTGATCCTCAGGTAGTCCCTTGCCGTCGCCGACGGCCATATTGCGCTCGACGTTGCGGACGGAGCGCATGCCTGGGATGACGCTCGAGACGGCAGGATGGCTCAGGATGTACCGGAGCGCTATCTCGGCCATCTCATCCTCGCTCACACCTAGCTCGGAGACGATGGCCCGCACGCGGTCGTAGACTTCTCGTTTGCGTGCACCGCGGAAGTAGTCGTTACGGAAATCGCCCTCTTCGAAGGTGGTATCCGGTGTGATCCTACCCGTCAGGGAGCCCTCGTCGAATGGTACCCTGACAATGACGCCGACGTCGTGCTCCTGGCAGGCTGGCAGTAGCCGGTCCTCCGGGCTCTGATCGAAGACGTTATAGATCACCTGCACCGTATCTACCGCGCCGGTCTCGATGAGCCTTACCGCGTTCGACGCCTGGTGGTCGTTTATGGAGACGCCGAAAGCACGGATCTTACCTTCTCTTTTGAGGTCCTCGACCACCTCGAGCCAATCTCCATTACCGACCCAGTCGTCCTGCCAGACGTGGAACTGCTGCACGTCGATGGTGTCCAATCCGAGGTTGGAGAGGCTCTGCTCCGTACACTCCCTGACGTAATGCCCGGGGAACGCTTCTTCAGGGGGGATGCCCTCAGGAGCAGGCCAGACCCTGTTCTTCGGCGGGATCTTGGTGGCGATGTGGATGGTCTCGTCCCTCTCTTGGATCAACTTCCCTACCAGCCGCTCGCTGTGTCCCTCTCCGTAGGCCAGGGCCGTGTCTATGAAATTGAGCCCGAGGTCTACGGCCCTGTTCAGGGCCTTTAGCGATTCCTCGTCCTTCGCACCGAGCCAGGCGTCGCCGGCGATGCCCCAGGCCCCGTAGCCAATCTCCGATACCTCCAGGCCCGTCCTGCCGAGCGTTCTGTAGTTCACGCAGCCTCCATGTGTAGTCCTTGCCAGATGATTATTCCTCTTGTTACCACGAGCGGGGCATCGCGAAACCGTAAGTCGTATATAATGCTTGCATGCAGAAGGAGGTATAAGGGGTGCGGATACTCGACGAGCGCCGCGAGGCGCTGGTAGAGCGGGAACGGGAGCTTCTAGAGCGGCTGGTATCCTTCCTCAAGGACTTCGGCGCTCCCTCGGAGGACATTGATCTCGTCCGGCGAGCGCACCAGGACCTCGAGGAGTTGTTCTTGCTGGTCATCGTGGGCGAATTCAATTCGGGTAAGTCCGCGTTCGTCAACGCGTTGCTCGGGGCCCACATCTCCGAGGAGGGCGTCACACCGACAACGGACCGCATCACATTGTTGCGTCACGCCGGCAAGCCCGTCGAGAAAGGGCGAAGCGACGGGATTCTGGAGAAGGGGTATCCCAACGAGTTCCTGCGAGAGATCGCCATCGTCGATACGCCTGGGACCAACGCCATCATCCGCCATCACGAGGAGCTTTCCAGGGGCTTCGTGCCGAGGAGTGATCTGGTGTTGTTCGTCACTTCCGCCGAGCGGCCCCTCACTGAGAGCGAGCGCGGGTACCTCGAGCTCATCCGCGACTGGGGGAAGAAGATCCTGCTCGTCATCAACAAGGCCGATCTTTTGGCCGACGAATCGAAGGTCGAGGAGGTTCGCACCTTTGTGGACGGCGGCATACGTTCGGCCCTCGGCCTGACGCCCCCGATCTTTTTCGTCTCTGCTCTCCTTGCCCGCAAGGCCAAGGCGGCGACGAACGCCATGGAGCGTGACGCCCTCATGAAGGCCAGCGGCTTCGCGGAGCTCGAAAGCTACGTCGAGGACCTGCTCGATGAAGGTGGAAGGGTCCGGTTGAAGATGGAGAGCCCACTCGGGGTGGTCGAAGAGCTGAACCGGCGTTACAGGGGAGCGGTGGACGAGCGCCTGGCGCTCCTCGAAGAGGACTTCAGGACCGCGGAGAACGTCGAGTCGCAGCTCGAACTATACAAGGAAGACATGGGCAGGGACTTCCAGGCGCGGATAGCCGAGATCGAGAACATAGTCTTGAAGATGAACGAGCGGGGCGATACCTGGCTGGAGGAGAACATCCGCTTCGCCAACATCCGAGAGCTCTTCCGCCAGGAGAAGGTGAGCGAGCGTTTCAAGCGGGAGGTCGTCGCAGACACCGAGGAACTCGTGGACGAGCGGGTGGACGAGCTCATAGACTGGATGGTCGACAGGAATCTCAAGCAGTGGCGCATGGTCGTCGAGTACGTCAACCGCCGCCGCCAGGCCGATTACGACGAGCACTTGATCGGGGAGGTCGGCGACAGTTTCGAATACAACCGCGGTCGGCTAATCCAGTCCGTGGGCAAGAACGCCCAGGACGTGGTGCAGCGCTACGACAGGGAGCGCGAGTCCGAGAAGCTGGCGCTCTCCATTCAGGGCGCCGTTACCCAGACCGCCGCGCTCGAGGTCGGGGCCGTCGGTATAGGGGGCGTCGTCGTCGCCATCGCGACAACGCGCTTCCTCGACGTAACGGGGATTATCGCGGCTGCGATAGTCGCCGGCTACGGTCTGTTCATCCTACCGAACCGCCGGCGCAAGGCCCGCGAACAGTTCCGTGAGAAGACAGACTCCCTGCGCAGGCGCCTGGGTGAGGTCGTCAGACGTCAGTTCGAAGTCGAGTCCAACCGCTCCGTCGAGCGTATGCGGGAGGCCATAGGCCCCTACACCCGTTTCGTCCGATCCGAGCACGCCCGCATGTCCCGTGCCGGAGAAGACCTGGCAGCCCTCGACGCGGAGTCCCGTGCTTTGAAAGATGAGATCTCGGCCCCCGGGGTCGGGCCGAAGACATCTCTCTAATACTATATATAGTTTTCTATCCGCCTGGTCCTGCATAGCTCTTTGAGACTGTGCTAGGATCACGTTCCAACTTTAGGAGGGCGGGAACCTACGAAACATACGCTGCGACAACCGCAGATAACCGATCCCGCGACCGGCGGCAAGGGAGCGCAAAGACGGGCCGGCGCAACGCCGGGCACCCCTGATGTACGGCTGCCTTACAGACCGGGCCTGGACGGCTTGCGCGCGTTCGCCGTCATCGCCGTACTCCTTTACCATGCGGACCTGGCCTGGATCCCTGGCGGCTTCCTGGGGGTCGAGGTCTTCTTCGTTATAAGCGGGTACCTGATCACGGCGCTGCTGCTCGCGGAGTGGCGCCTGAGGGGTCGCATCGACCTGAAGACCTTCTGGCTGCGGCGCGCGAGGAGGCTTCTGCCCGCGCTCTACGTGTTGCTCGTGGCCACCTTGACCTTCGCCGTGGTCTTCCTGCCCGGTGAGATAGCGGGACTGCGCGGCGACGTGCTGGCTGCTTTGGGGTACGTGACCAACTGGTATCTGATCTTCGGCCAGGAGTCTTATTTCGAGGCCGTCGGACGTCCTTCGCTGCTACAACATCTGTGGTCGCTCGCCGTCGAAGAGCAGTTCTACCTGATCTGGCCGCCTATTCTCGCCCTCGGGCTCTGTATCGGGGCGACGCGCCTCAGGCGACGGCGCGTGCTGACCGTCGTGATCTTTGGCGCCGTGGCATCGGCGATGGCCATGGCGCTCCTGTACGTGCCCGGCGTGGACCCGTCCAGGATATACTACGGAACAGACACGCGCGCTACGGGGTTGCTTTGTGGGGCCACGCTCGCCTTTCTGTGGTCGCCGGGCGATAAGTACCGTCCTTCGGAGGCCCGCCATCACAGGCTCGGGCTTCCGGGTCGGTCCCGGTTCAGGCGTCGCTGGGGGTGGACAGCCCCACTCCTGCTGGACATCGTCGGTTTCGCCGCGTTGGGGGCACTGGTCTGGTTCTGTGTCAACCTCGGTGAGTTCCAACCCTTCCTCTACAGTGGCGGGTTCGCGCTGGTCGGGATCGCGACGACGGCGACGATCATGGCCGTCGTCCACCCGCATTCAGTCATAGGTTCGCGCATTCTCGGGTCGGCCCCGCTGCGCTGGGTCGGGGTGCGCTCTTACGGCATCTACCTCTGGCACTGGCCGGTTTTCATGGTGACCCGCCCTGACCTCGACGTGCCGATCGACGGGTTGCCCCTGCTCGCGCTGCGCCTGGGCGCTACGTTCGTGCTGGCGGACCTCTCCTACCGCTACATCGAGACACCGATACGCCGCGGCGCCCTGGGACGGGCCTGGAGGACGCTCCGCGAGGCACAGGGACCGCTGCGCCGGCGGCTCCGCCTTCAGTGGGCCGGGGTCCTCGTGCCCATTTTGGCCTCCTGCGCGCTTCTCGGCGTAGCCGTGGCCCAGGCAGAACCGCCTGAGAAACCCTCCTATCTAGCCTCCATGAAGTCCGTACACACAGTGGAACAATCGCACCATGCGTCCTCCACGGCCGGGATAGTGAGTTCCGGGCCATCTCTAGAGCAAGAAGGCCAGGAGCAGGTCAAGGCACAGACGGCGGCGAAGAAGACCTGGAATAGCGGGCGAACAGGTTCTTCCGCGTTTACCGGCTCTGTGAGCGCCATCGGTGACTCGGTAATGCTCGGCGCCGTCGAAGGGCTGCAGAAAGACATACACGGGCTCACGGTCGTTGACGCGGAGGTCGGCCTACAGGTCTATGCCGCTACCGACACTCTGAGATACCGTCGTTCCTTGGGGCAACTTGGGGACGTGGTGATCGTGCACCTCGGTAACAACGGTACGTTCACCAAAGGGCAGTTCGACAAGATCATGCGGATACTCTCCGGCGTAGACAGGGTCGTATTCGTCAACGTGGCAGTCCCCCGCGCCTGGGAGGATCCGAACAACGAGGTGATCGCAGAAGGGGTGGAAAGATACCCCAACGCCGTGCTCGTCGACTGGCACTCGGTTAGCGCGGACCGGCCCGAGATCTTCTACAAGGACGGCTACCATCTCCGTCCCGGAGGCCAACGGCTCTACGCCGACTTGATCTCATCGTACCTCCCCGAAGAGTAGACCGTGATCTAAAGTTCTTCCCTCTCCCCGAGGCGCCGCTCCAGGTAGGCGACGCGCTCCTCCAACTCGGCGATTCGCCGGTTCTTGGCCAGGCATTTCTCCCGCCAGCGGTTTCTGATCCTCTTCTCGAACTGGACCGAGCTCTTCAGAACCTGCCTGTACTCGGCCTCGACCCTGGCACGTTCTTCCTCTATTCGCCCCTCCACGACCCCATACACCGCTAGTGTAGTCGCTGGCCCACGAAAGACCGGGGCCTATTGCGGCCCCGGTTCACCTCTGACGCGTGCTACGCGGTCGCCTAACCGTCTGAGGTACCCTCGCCCGTACCTTCGTCGCCGGCTTCGATCTGGATGCGCTTCGGCTCCTGTACGGCCGCCGCGCCTGAGACTCTTACCGTGAGCACACCGCCGTCGAAACGGGCACTGATCTTGCTCTCATCAACACCCTGCGGCAACGTCATGCTCCTCCTGAACGAACCATAGCGCCGCTCCCGCACGTAATAGCCAGAACCTTCACGCTGCTCCTCGGCTTTGCGCTCCCCGGAAATGGTCAGTACCCCATCGTGCAACGTGATGTCTACATCCTCCTGCTTCACACCGGGCAACTCCGCCCTGACGACGATGTCCCCGTCTTCTTGCAGTACGTCGAGCACCGGCGCCCACCGTGTCGGCTCGTCTCCATGCTGCCTCCCCCCCCTGCGGGAGAGGCCGCCAAAGACCTCGTCGAACATCCGGTTCATCTCGCTCTGCATGTCGTAGAAACCGCGGTAAGGTCTCATGGTCATCTCGACTACCTCCTTACGCTCTCCGGCTCCCTACTAGAGCCACCCCTCTCGACTGCCCAATTCACCGAACTGCGAAGCCACGTCTGGACTGGCTACTGTCTGTGGCTGATACCGAAGCTGGGCCTCTCGGTGTCCCAGAACAGGATTACGCCGTGATCCGCAATCACGTCCGACACCCCGACGAGGTGCCACTCGTGCCTGTCGCCTTCGTCGAGGGCGCTCTGAATCTGCTCCCTGACATTCGCGTTCTGGTCCACCGCAAGCTCTTGAGCGTAGTATCGGCCGTGCTGTTCGCCTGCCATCCTATGCTCCCCTTTCCTTGGCTCCTCGAATTCACAGTATAGGCATGAGTTCGGCCCTACAGCAACCTTGCCTGGATAGCTCGCTACGGTTCTATTCACCTCACTTTGTAGAAGGCGTTTTCTGCGGAGTTCGCAACTACTAGCAACGCTCTGGCAACACCAAAGATACCCCACGTAGAGCGGAGGAGATCTGATGAGCGAGCAACATAACCGCGACGCCCTCGGGCGATACCGTCAGGAGTTTTTCGAAAGAAGACCGGGATGTGGACACATGAGATGTTTTCTCTTACCTCGTTTCGAGAGGTTTTGTGGAAGTGGTGAGCGTCCTTATTCACCTGAGTGCGTAGATGGAGGCATTGTCCGAGATACATGCAGCAACGACGGTTCTTCTGTAGCGACGCTTCGCCGTTTGCGTTATCCTATATACATGGAGATTAAGAAAAGATCAAAAAGATCAAAAAAGGAGGGGTGTCCGAGTAAATGAGTAGGTTAGAGCAGACCCTCAACAAGCCGATCATCGTGCTGGTGGTGGGGGTGGTCGCCGTGGCCCTCAATGTATTGTTGTACTTCGGCTACTTCCTTCCCAGAATGAAGCCGCTTATCGCGCACATAAACCCTATTGGCATCTCCCTTCCCGAGGCCATTAGTAAGTCAGTTCCTGAGGCAGGTAGTAAGACTGACTCCGAGGCAGGTGGTACGTCTGATTCCGAGACTGGTAGTAAGTCAGGTCCTGAGGCTAGTAGTATGTCAGGTCCTGAGGCCAGAAGTACGTTAATGGCTGAGGAATCTCTCGAGTCGGCTTCCGCTTCATCTTCCGCCTCATCTTCGTCCGCCTCATCTTCGTCCGCCTCATCTTCTGCGTCGCCGCCGTCTGAGGAGAAGTCGTCCTCGCCTGCTGCTGAAGCGTCTTCGCCTCCTGAGGCGTCTCCGCCTGAGGAGCAGTCGTCCCCGCTTCCTAAAGCGTCTTCGCCTCCTGAGGCGTCTCCGCCTGAGCAGCAGTCGACCCCACCTGCTGCTGAAGCGTCTTCGCCTCCTGCGGTGCAGTATGCAGAATAAGGCACGGTGATAGGGCCGGGGTCCGTAGCCGATGTGTTTATCGTAGAGATGCTCTATTATTCCCCGTTAGATACGTAACGGGGTGGGGGTCTTCTTCCTTTCTTCCTCCCGGCCAAATAAGGAGTTAGGGATGAGAAGGATCGTTTTGTTGCTGTTGTCGACGGCGGTTGGTCTTCTCCTTGCCAGCGGAGCTGTACTGGCGTTGCCATCGGAGAAGCCCGACCAGACTCCGATGGTCAACGGGACCGTACGAGCGATCGAACAGGTCGGCACCAACATCTGGCTTGGCGGCAAGTTCACCCAGGTCAAGCAGCACAGCGGCACCGTGGTGGCCAACGTCTCGAACCTGGCCGTCTTCGACTCGAAGACAAACAAGTACAAGAACATCGCGCCTAGACTTGGCGGCACGGATTCCGAGGTGTGGGACATGACCCTCTACGGCCAGGACGTGCTGATAGCGGGCAACTTCTCTGGATCTAGCAGCACCCAGAAGAACCTGGTATTGGTCGACGGCAAAACTGGGGATGTGATCCGGTGGTACAACGCGCCTTCGCTGAAGTCGGTTCTTGCGGCGCCCGCGCTTGGCAAGGTCTATGCTGGTGGAGAGAGTCTCACTGCCTTCGAGCTAAGTGGCAAGAAGCTGTGGACCAAAGCGAAGACCACCGTAGACACCACCCGCTACCCTGACGCGCCGTCGCCTGGCTACCGCGACCTGGAGCTCGACGGCCAGACGATCTGGGCTGCTTGCGCCTGCGACGCGGTTGGCGGCAAGGCGGCCAAGGTGCTGGTCAAGCTGAGCACCAAGGGAGTCCATGTCACCTCCTGGCGCGCCCAAGCAGACCTCGCCTCATGGGGGATGTCGTTGGTTGAGACCAACGGTGCGCTGTACCTAGGGACGGGGGGCAGCGACTACTTGGCCAAGTACGATAAGAAGGCAGGAGGCACCCGCGGGTGGGTGCGCGACACCTCGGGCTCGGTGCAGGTGGTAGAGGTGATGGACGGACGGCTGGTGATCGGCGGGCACTTCTGGGAGGTCGCCGACCAGCTTGGCGACCAGTGCGGGCACCGCGCGGGGGGCACACAGGCGCTCGATCCCAATAACGAGTGCGCGACCAGAAAGGGCATAGCCGCCTACTCGTTTAGCGGACGACTCGACACCAAATGGAGCGCGATGTATGCGGGCAAGTACAGCCTGGTGTGGGCGCTGCACGTTGATGGAGCTAGGCTGCACACCGGAGGAGAGTTCCTCACCGTAAACGGGGTTACCCAGAACTACTACGCCCGGCTCTCGCCGGCTTCTATCAAGGGCAATGACCAACCCAACACCCTTGTAGGCACCCCTAATGATGACACTATCTACGGCTACGGTGGCGCTGACCGCATCCACGCTTGGGGTGGCGGCGACACCTTACGCCTTGGCGACGGCCCGGACCAAGG
>DASSCV010000130.1:0-16490 GCA_035697505.1 Rubrobacter sp. | reverse complement strand
CTCCAGGTGCGCCTGGAACTTCGCCGGATCGACCATCTCGTAGAGCGCGTCGTAGAGTGGCCTGAAGTAGGGATCTACCTTGGCCATCACGTCGCCTGGCAGGTACCCGAGCGACTCGCCGGCCTCGACAGCAGGCCTGGTAAGTATGATCCTGGACACCTCGCCTCCTTTCAGAGCCTCGACGGCCAGGGCCACGGCCAGGTACGTCTTGCCTGTGCCCGCCGGCCCGATACCGAAGACAACCTGATGCTGGCGAATGGCATCTGTATACGCCTTCTGGTTGCGGGTCTTGGGCGCGACCCGGCGCCCGCGGTGCGTGAGGATCACATCCCCCAGCACCTCCCGCCCGCCGCCGCCGTCGGCCATCTTGTAGAGGCGCTCGCCAGTCTCCGGGGTGGGATGGTGCCCCTCTTCAGCGAGCCCGACGAGACCATCGAAGACGGCCTCGGCCCTCTCCACGGCACCCTCGGTACCGCGCAGGACGATCTCATTCCCCCGCACGACGACCTCACACTCGACGAGCTCCTCGACCCGCCTCAGGACGGAGTCACGTTCTCCGAAGACCTGGAGCGTCCTGCCTGGCGGTATGACGAGTTTGACTTCTACCTGGCTGCCGGTTGTGGTTTCCGTGTGGCCTCCCTTCGGCCTCCGCCCGTCAGCATTTCAGCTTTCCGATACCTGGAACCTGTTGCGTTCATTGTAGTCTGGTGCGGGCTATCGTGGAGAGGGTGCGGCCTTCGGCGCGGCCTTCGGAGAGCTCCATGGCGCGGTTCATGACGGTGCCCATGTCCTTCATGCCTTTTGCTCCTGTCTCATTGACGGCCCTGTCGACTATCGCTTGGAGCTCATCCTGTGAGAGGGGTTCGGGAAGATACTCGCGGACGATCTCGGCTTCGGCTACCTCGGATGCCGCCCGCTCCTCTCGTCCGGCTTTGCGGAACGCTTCTGCCGACTCGTCGCGCTGCTTGAGCTGGCGCCTGAGTATGGTCTGCTCTTCCTGCTCGGTAAGCGGCCTCCCCGCCTCTATCTCGGCGTTCTTGAGCGCAGCGCCGAGCATACGCAAGGCGCCGACACGGGTCCTGTCGCGTTGCTTCATGGCGGCCTTGGTGTCGCTCTGTATACGGTCGCTTACGGTCACGGCATTCCCATTTTCCTGCCGCCCATGACGTGCAGGTGGAGGTGGAAGACTTCCTGCCCCGCGTCGCGGCCGTTGTTGATTATGACGGCGTACCCCCCATCTCCTACGCCGAGCTTCTCGGCGACGGTGCTCGCCACTTCGAAGAGCCGCTTGACTACGGTGTCGGGCAGGGCACCGATCTCCTCCAGGTTCGCAACATGCTGCCTGGGGACGACGAGAACGTGGACGGGTGCCTTGCTATTTATGTCTTCGAAGGCCAGCACATCGTCCTCGTCGTGAACCACCTCTGCATCTAACTCCCCTCGCACTATTCTACAGAATATGCAGTCGGCCTCGCTCACGGCCACCTCCTCCAACGTTCTACCCTGCTCTCCAACGCGGCCAGCGTACGCGCCACTGCGATGATACCGGCGGTCTCGCTGCGGAGTCTGTACGGTCCCAACCCTCCGAAAGTGATGCCAGCCTCCTCGGCGAGCTGCAACTCGCCCTCGCTCCATCCACCCTCCGGGCCCACAAAAAGGCTGACGGAAGCCCCGACGACGGCCTCGATAGGCTCGAGGTCAGGAGCATTGTGGAGGAGGACACCGGTCTCTCCCACCTCCGAGGCGGCGTCTTCGAATCGTACGGGTTCGGCCACTTCGGGCACGCTGAGCCTCAGAGCCTGGCGCGCCGCCGCCTCGGCCACCCTCCGCCAACGCCCGATCTTCCCCTCGCGCGGGTTCACGACACCACGCTCGGCCAGCAGCGGCACTATTCGCGTGGCGCCTACCTCCGTAGCCTTCTCGACAACGAGGTCCATCCTTCCACCCTTCGGCACCGCCTGATAGAGTGAGATCTCGACGCCGGCACCACCGTGCGCCGCCAACTCCTCTGTGACGACAGCCTCTCTCCCACCACGCAACCTGGCAGCAAGGAGCTTTCCTACACCGTCCACGACTTCTATATAATCCCCGTTCCCGCCACGTAGCACGTTGTGGACGTGCTTGGCCTCGTCCGGTGGCAGCTCCACCACCCCTCCTGGCTCCAATTCGGAGTCGACGAAGATACGGGTTATGGGCGTGCGCGTAACGAAACCTCCTACCGAAAGACTCCCCTGAGACGGTCGAAGAAGGAGCCTCCCCCACCGTTGTAGGTCTCTTCACCGCTGGTAGCCTCGAACCTCTCGAGCAAATCCCGCTGCTCCGCCGTAAGACGCGTCGGTACCATGACATCGACGACGACCTTGAGGTCCCCGCGCCCACGCCGTCGCAACCGCGGCATCCCATCGCCCCTGAGCGTCAGCGTCGCGCCTGGCTGGGTACCTGGATCCACCCTCACCTGTTTCGGCCCTTCGAGCGTTGGTACATCCACCTCGGCCCCCAGCGCCGCATCGACGAAGCTGATCCTCATGCGGTGGATCAGGTCCTCACCGTCTCGCATGAGCTCCTGATCTTCTTTGACGTTGATCCTCACGTAGAGGTCCCCTGGGGGAGCGCCTGGATCTCCTGCGTGTCCCCCGCCTGAGACGCGCAGCCTCATGCCGCTCTCGATGCCCTCGGGCACCCGCAGTCGCCTGGCCTCTACTTCGGAGATCCTCCCACTGCCACGACAGTTGTCGCATACGACATCGATGACGCGGCCACGTCCGCCACAAGTCGAGCACGCCTGCGTGGAAACCATCTGCCCGAGAATGCTCTCGCGCACCGTCCTTACTGAGCCGGCGCCGTTGCAGGTGGGACAGATGTGCGACTCCGTCCCCCCGATACCGTCGCAGACACCACAGTTCCTGACCACCTGAACGTTGATTTCACGATCAGCCCCGAAAGCGGCCTCGTGTAGGGAGACCTCTACTTCGACCTCAGCGTCACTACCGCGACTCGGGCCCTGCGCGGTGGAAGTACCGAAGAAAGAGCCGCCGAAAGAGCGGTCGCCGAAGAAAGCCTCGAAGATGTCCTGGAAACCTCCGAACGGGTCTGCCCCACCTGGGTAGCCTGCCGCTCCTGCGCCGCGTGGTACCTGGTGGCCGTATGTATCGTAGGCGCGTCTGGCTTCCGGGTTGGATAGTACCTCGTAGGCCTCGGTGAGCTCCTTGAAGCGTTCTTCGGCTTCGTGGTCGCCTGGGTTCGCGTCGGGGTGGTGGGAGCGGGCGAGGCGACGGTAAGATTTCTTGATCTCTGCGTCCGACGCTTCCCTGGACACGCCCAGAATCTCGTAGTAATCGCGCTTGGTTGCCAACTAGAACCTGGCGTCCAGACAGTTGGTAAGGGCCTCCGCGGCCGAGCGGACCGTCGTAATGGCGGCGTCGTAGTCCATCCGCTTCGGGCCGATCAGGCTGACAACCCCGTATGGCCGCTCGTGGTGGCTGTAGGCCGAGGCCACGAGGCTCGTGCCCGTCAGGTTCAGGAAACCGCTCTCCGTGCCGATGGAGACGACGACTCCGCTGCGCGAAACGGAGCGACGGAGGGCGTCGCCCATCAGGCGCAGCAACCAGCGCCGGCGCTCGAAGACCTCTATCACGGCCGAGAGGCTGCCAGGGTCGAGGTCGTCCAGGCGGCTAAGGAGGGCCGAGGCGCCCTGGATGAAGACCCCGCGCTCCGTCGCCCTTCCCAGCGCGCCTACGGCCTCCAGGACGGCTCCCACTGTCATAGGGTCGTGGTCCGAGAGCGCCGTGCGGGCAGCGAGCCCGAGCTCAAGGTCGGTGCCGAGAGGACGACCTCCCAGCCAGGAGTTGAGGGCTGCGAAGATGTGGCGCAATTCATCATCCTCAACGGGGATGGGGAGTGTGATCGCGGCACTCGAAGAAGCGCCGCTCTCCATCGATACAACGAGCAGGAGCCTGCCTTCGCCAAGAGGCAGAAAGTCGACACGGGCGGGCGACTCGCCGAGGACGGTCGGCCCGGCGACCACGGCCAGAAGGCTGGTCACCTCGCTCATACCCTCCGAGACGCCACGCAGCAGCTCGTCCACGTTGCCGTAACCTTCGAGGGCTGCAAACGCCGTCTCATCCCTCGAGTTCGCTTCCATCAAGGCGTCGACGTAGTAGCGGTAGCCACTGTCCGTAGGGACCCTTCCGGCCGACGTGTGCGGATGGTCTAGCAGGCCCAGGTACTCGAGGTGGGCCAGCTCCGCACGGATCGTGGAACTGCTCGCATCCAACTCCTCGGACAGAGCATGGCTACCGACAGGGGCACCCGTGGAGATGTAGATCTCCAGCGTTTTGAGCAATAGCTCGCGTTGCCTCTCTGAAAGCTCGAGGTGCCTCATATCGCTGGTGATTTTAACATGGGTGCGGGTTCTCCCAAATCAGCACTTCAGCTTCCTGTACGCGAGCTCTGGTTGCCTTGCTCAAATGCGGCGGAGCCGCGGTGATGACTAGCCGCTGCACCTTGCTGAGATGCTCTCAAATACGCAGCGCCGCCAGGAAGGCCTCCTGCGGTATCTCCACGCTGCCGATCTGCTTCATGCGGCGCTTGCCCTTTTTCTGTTGCTCGAGCAGCTTGCGTTTGCGGGTTATGTCTCCGCCGTAGCATTTGGCAGTAACGTCTTTGCGATAGGCGCGAACGGTCTCGCGTGCGATCACGCGCTTGCCCATCGTGGCCTGCACTGGCACCTCGAACTGCTGGCGTGGGATCAACTCTTTGAGCTTCTCGACGAGTGCGCGGCCGCGCTGGTAGGCCTTATCGCGGTGGACGATGATCGAGAGCGCGTCCACGGTGTCACCAGAGACGAGGACCTCGACCTTCACCAGGTCGGAAGGCTCGTAGCCAAGCGGCTCGTAGTCGTAGGAGGCGTAGCCCTTCGTGCGACTCTTCATAGCATCGAAGAAGTCCGTGATGATCTCGGCCAGTGGCAAGTCGTAGGTGAGCTGCACCCTGCGGGTCGAGATGTACTCCATCCCTACCGAGACCCCGCGTCTCTCGTGGCAGAGTCCCATCACGGCCCCCACGTACTCTTTGGGGCAGATCACGGTCGCCCGCACTATAGGCTCCCTGATCTCATCGAAGATCTCCGGTAGCTCGCTGGGATTGGTTACCTCGACGACGTCGCCTTCGACAACGACCTCGTACTTCACGCTCGGAGAGGACGCAATGAGATCGAGGTCGAACTCGCGCTCGAGTCGCTCCTGGATGATCTCCATGTGCAACAACCCTAGAAAACCACACCTGAACCCGAAGCCCATCCTGGAGTTCTCAGGCTCGAAGAAGAGCGAGGCGTCGTTTAGGTGCAGCTTGGCGAGGGCCTCCCTGAGCCGTTCGAAGTCGTCGCCCTCCGTAGGATATAGGCCAGAGAAGACGGTGGGCAACGCCTTCGCGTAGCCTGGCAGCGGTTCAGTGGCAGGCTTTTGCACCCGCGTGACCGTATCGCCGACGCGCAGGGCTTCGATGTCTTTGAGGCCTGCGATCACATATCCTACCTCGCCCGTTCCGAGTACGGGGAGAGCCGTGGGTTTCGGTGAGTAGCAACCGACCTCCAGAAGCTCGAAGTGCTCTTCGCTCCCCATCGCCCTGACCCTGTCGCCCTTCTTCAGCTCACCGTCGAACAGACGCGCCAGTGAGATGACGCCACGGTAAGGGTCGTAAAGGGAGTCGAAGATGAGGGCCCGCGTCTCATCGTTTTCGGTATGCGGCGCAGGGACGCGGTCCACGATCGCGTCGAGCACCCCGGTTACGTTCTCGCCGGTCTTGGCGGAGATCTTGATAATCTCATCTTCTTCCACGCCGAGCAGCTCCACGATCTCTTCTGTGACGGACGGAACATCGGCTATTGGGAGGTCTATCTTATTGAGCACGGGTAATATCTCGAGGTCGTGCTCCATCGCCAGATAGAGATTCGCGAGGGTCTGGGCCTGTATGCCCTGGCTCGCGTCTACGATGAGGAGCGCGCCTTCACAGGCCGCTATTGCGCGCGAGACCTCGTAGGCGAAGTCTACGTGGCCAGGCGTATCGATCAGGTTCAGGTTGTACTCGCCGTCTTCCCTGTTGTAGAGGACACGCACGGCCTGGGCCTTGATCGTGATGCCACGTTCGCGCTCCAGGTCCATGGTGTCGAGGATCTGGTCCATCCGCTCTCGTTCGGGGACGGCCTCTGTTATGTCGAGTAGCCTGTCTGCGAGGGTGCTCTTGCCGTGGTCTATGTGCGCTATTATGCAGAAATTGCGGGTACGCTCGATGTTTTTCACCTGGAAATTCTACCATGATTGTCCCTTTGCTCTACTTGTGTTACATTCTTCCGGTCGGACAAGTATCAGATCTGAGGAGCCAGCGTGCCCGCACCATCTAAACGCGACAAGCAGAGCGTCAAGCGTGGCGCCCACAATAAGGGCATCAGGACCCGCCTTCGTAACCTCTCCAAAAGCTTCTACAGGGCCGTCGATTCGGGGGACGAAGGGGAGGCCCGCCGCATTCGGGACGAGTCCCAGAGGGAGTACGACAAAGCCGCGGGCAAAGGCATAATCCATCCGAACAGGGCTGCCCGCAAGATCAGCCGCCTCGACAAGGCACTCGCGGGCAACCGGGCCGAGTAAGCTCCATTCCCAACCTGGACGAGGTCGTTCCCTGGGGGCGATCGAAGGACGAATACGTCAGGATGTTCGCCCTGACGCCAGGCGATCTCAAGCGCAAGATCCTCGACTTCGCCGCGGGTCCGTCGAAGCAGGAGAGCGCAGAAGATGAAATACTTACGGTGTCCCAGCCAGGTACCCGGAGGGTTAGAAGATGGGCAGAAGTAGAGGAACAGGCAGTCAACGCTTCAGGCTCTTCATGTGGATAGCGACGGCGCTGTGGCTCGTCGGGGCTATCGCTGCGGTTATCGATCGCGATACGCTGAACGCCGTGGCCTGGTTCGGCTTCGCCGCGTTCGGAGCCCTGACCGCAAGCGGTAGCACGGAACGGTCCAGGGGATTGGCCTACCTGTCCATAGCACTCCTGGTCGCTGCCATGGCGATCCTGGTTGGTGTGTTCCTCGCAGATTAGGCGCTGCGATGGAGACGACCAGCATCCTAACGAACACTTGCGGACGATGGTCAATGAAGGGAGAAGACCATGGGCGAAGGTGACCACCCGGCCAAAGAGGAGGCGTTGAAGAGGCTCTCAGAGCCCGAGGGCGACCACGAGTTGCACTCCGTTTTAGAGCGCATGAGGGTGCACCACCCGCACCTTTGGGAGGTGCTACACCGGGTGCACTTCTCACACGAGGCCGGCCCCTCGAGGCTCGAGGATTGGCAAAGGGCTCCAGAGGGTAGCCAGGAGGAGGTCTGGGCTGAACATTATGACGAAGCCATGGGCGTGCTAGCAATGGAGCTGCATTAGCTTCAGGAGATCCCTTCTGGAGGTGCTGAGCGCGAACCGTACGGTGCCGACTTCGGCGCCCGCTGCATCGTCCCTGACCGAATAGAGGAAGTGGTTGCGCGTGGCGGGACCTTCTGGCAGCAGCCCGTCTACGTTCGTCGTAGCTCTGCTTCGGGCTTTGACCAAGCGCCGGTGCAAACTTTGTCCACCGCGTAATCGCGCACCAGATGCTATCTGTACTCACGGTATGGCGCGCAGTTCGACGAGCCTGACGTTGGCTGTATCTTGGTGGGTCAAGCTGACGCCTCGGACAGCCCGAGCACTGTCAACTCGACCTGGAGTTCGTCGGAGAGGTCGCTCCCGCCTTTGAGGCCGCTCTCGAGGCCCTGGATCTGGGCCAGGGCGCCTTCCAGGTCCTCCTCGTCGAGCTCGCGCCCCTGCTCCTCGAGCTTGCGCGCCACAAACGGCGGCACCTTGAGCAGGCTCGCAATTTCCTTCCGAGGGATGCCGCGTTCGATAAGGGCGCGAGCACGGGCTACGAGCTGGAACTGGCGACGGATCATGAACGTGAGACGTAGCGGAGGCTCGCCGGTGGCCATCAGGTCTTCCAGCAACCTCAGTGCCTTATCCCGTTCCCCGGCGGCCAAGGAATCGACGAAGGCGAAAATGTTGGACTGGACATCGGGCGGGCACAGGGCGGCCACATCGTCGTGGGTCACGGTGCCATCGCCAACGTAGAGCACCAGCTTCTCCGTCTCCTGCAGCAAGCGCATCTTGTCGCCCGAGCAGCGATTGGTGAGGTCTTCGGCGACGTCTTCGGGGAGATCCAGGCCCAGCTTTTTCGCGTGACCGACCAACCACCTGACGAGGGCCTTGCCTGTGGGTTGGTCGAAGGTATGGACCTCTCCCGAGTTCTTGACCGCCGTGAGCAACCTCTCACGGGCGCCGAGCTTCTTGCCCAGAAGGATCAGGTCAGATCCGGGCGAGGGGTCCTCGAGGTAGTCGACAATGACCGCCTTCTGGGCCGCATTCCAGGCGTCGAGGTCCTTCAAGACTACGAACGGTCCCTCCCCGAAAAGGGAGAAGGAGTTGCAGGCCGAGACGAGGGTCTCAGGGCCTACGGCAGAGGCGTCATATGCCTCGACCGTCCTTCCGTCACGCAACTTCTCGACGCCGCGGGACTTCCTCTCTTCGTCGTCTCCCAAGAGCAGGTACACCGTCATAGACGTATTCTAAACGCTACGGTCGCAGGCGAGTACGGCCATTCGGTAGATCGGCTGGGTCTGGACACACGGAGCGCCTGGCACAGTGAATTCACGCTCCCCGCTTTCGCGGGAACAGGCTTCGCGGGGACGGGCCTCGCGGGAATGACGGATGTGCAGGGAAATCCTGCTACTCGAAGTCGCGGTCTACAAAATCAGTCGACGCGGTCGGGCTCGTAGGGCCGACGGTGCCAAAGGTAAAGAGCAAGATGAACACGGCTGCCGTCAGCCCAACCACCTCGGGGACGTGGGTCGATGGCTTGGATACCATCTGCCCGAGATAGCCGCCGGCCGCCGGGCTCAGGCCGGCTTTCTGGAGTGGGCGGTCGAGCTTGATGATCCGATGTGCCTCCTCCATGCTGAGCTCCGAGGGGCTGTCCATCCCGAAATGGGGCGGAGCATCCCTCAATTGGGCTAGTTTCGAGCTACAGGCATCAGATATCAGGTTTCGGCTGCTAGCTCTCTTCGAAGAGTTTGGAGGTGTCCGGCCGGCTGAAGAGGTCGATGGTCCAGTCGGCGAGTACGTGTGCGCGGTTGAGGCCGTAGCCCAGCTCGTACAGATAAACCCCCTTCCAGATGAACGCGCCGAGCAGACCGCCGAGCTTGACTCCCAGGATGTCGACAAGGGCGCTACCCTCCCCGAGATCCACCAGCTGGCCTACGGAGCGGTAACGGAAGGCGACGGGTGCCTGGTTCTTGATCTCTGCTACAACGTTCGACGCGGCCGTCTTGCCCTCCTGTTCTGCGGCCTGTGCGAGGGCTGGGACCGGTGGTCCGTCGTACTGTATGCTGGTGCAATCGCCAACAGCATAGACTCTGGGCCGGCCTTTCACCCGCAGGTACTGGTCGATGAAGATCCTTCCGCGATGGTCCTTTTGCACGTCAAGGTCGCCTACCAGAGGAGGAGGCTCGATCCCGGCAGCCCATACGGTCGTCTGTGTAGGTATGGTGCGTCCGTCTGAGATCACCACGGCATCAGACCTGACCTCTTCGACCTTGGCGTCGTTGATGACCTCTATGCGCTGAGAGGCGAGCCTGCGTCTGGCGGCGTTTACCAGCGAGGAATCGAGGCCTTTGAGGATCTGGTCGCCAGCGTTAACCAGCACGACGCGCACACGGTCGAAGTCGACGTTGGGATAGTCATCCTCGAGCACGTCGAAGATCAGATCGTGCGTGTCTGCCGCGGTCTCGACCCCGGTGGGACCCCCGCCGACGACGACGAAGGTAAGGAGGTCGTCCGGAGCCTGGTCTTCGAGGTGCTCGGCTTCCTCGAAGCAGTCGATCACGTGGTTACGTACACGCAAAGCGTCTCGCAGACCCTTGACATCCATGGCGTTCCCTTCCGCCCCTGGGGTGCCAAAGTAGGTCGTGCGGCTGCCCGGAGCCAGGACAAGGTAATCATAAGGGTAATCGCGCCCAGCCGTCTTCACCCGGCGAGCCTCGAAGTCCACGCCTACCACCTCATCCTGAAAGTACTCTACCCCCAGAGGCTTCAGGATGCGTCTGAGGGATTGGGCAACATGGCGCACCTCAGCGTTACTTGGGATGACCGAAGGTACCATCGGCCAGAAGGTTGTGTAATTCATGCGATCCACCATGGCGACCCCCACATCTTCGATCCCGCGGAGCGCTCGCGCCAACCCCCTCGCCACAGAGAGGCCTCCGAATCCGCCGCCGATGATGAGGATCTTGGTCCGGGCGTGCCCGTAGCTGCACTGGAGCGAGATGGGTCTGCGTAGCCGCCTGTAAGCTCCCCAAGCTGCGCCCAGGATCAGGCCGCCCATCGCCAGTTTGCTTCTCATGTTGTCCTCTCTTGGTCCAGTTGGCTTTGCCAGGATATTACAATCGGAGCGTGTCAGCACTTCAGACGCCCTGTGACGACCCCTCCTGCCACTGGAGGCGTCTAAGACCCCCGTGTGGCGGGCCGCCTCTTTGGGATTGTCTTCCGAAAACCTCTTCGCCCCACCCCAACACCCGCGAAAGTAGCCACCTGGCATACAAAGATACGCCATTTGGCGTATGTGCTCTGGTCCGCCCCGATACTACAATCCGATGAATCGTCAAGCCGGGTGCCCTCTGAATCTCCCCCTCCAAGAGCAGCCCGGCTTTTCTGTTGCCTCCGCCGACAGTTCTGGCCGTCTGGACCGGGGTTATGCCCTTCCCGCGTGAACTTTCCCTGTTAGAAGGTCGCGCCGGGCTTGGGGTGGTGGCACTATGCTTGTATTGGAGAGGGACCACCCGCCGGGCTCACCAGGCGGGGGAAAGGAGGTATGCTGCCTTGCACGCGAGGATGAGTACATTGGAGGGATCCCCCGACCAGATGGATGAAGGACTGCGCGACGTGAAAGAGCATGTCCTGCCCCTATTGCAGCAACAGGATGGGTTCAAAGGGTTCATCGCCCTCGGTAACCGCCAGAGTGGCGAGCTAATCGGTATCACCTTTTGGGAGAGCGAGCAAGCTATGCAGGCCAGCGAGGAAATCGGAGATCGTACGCGCAGCGACACAGCGGAGGATACGGGCGACAAGATAGCGGATGTAAAGAGGTACGAAGTCGGCCTCTTTGAGATGTCGACCAAACCGTAAATGCCGAGACAAGTCAGGGCCGGGGTTGCGCTACGGGCGGCCCCAGCCCCGCTAGCCGCGCGCTCCTGTCAGGCAAAACGCCTTCCATGAAAAGGTCCAGGGCCAACCTGGAGGTGAACAGGGACAAGGCCCCGCTGTGGTGATCTCCAGTATACGACTCACCGCTTCGTTGACCGGCATATCGTCGACTTGCAGCTCACCTGGACGGGCCTCTATCGCCCAAAACGTCATCCTGTGCGAGCGCTTGAACGTCGAACTTGCCCCTCCATCGTGGGCCGTACGCTAGCGTCGTCGACACGATCGGTCAAGCAGGAACCTCCGAGAACCAGGTACGAACGAACCCCAGAGAACTCACCTTCCCCGCACTCGGGTGAATAGGAACAAGAAAGAAGGCCGGAGCGTCGCAGCCCGATCGAGGGTCGCCTCGCGGGCCGGTCGTCCGCCCTACTTAGAAGCAGTCAGTCTTGCGGCCTGACCATGAACCACTCCACGAACTCTGCGCATCGGTTCTCATCGTCGAAGCGCAACGTCCACAGGTTCCAGAAGAAGTCGCCGTTCGTGTAGCTCGTCGTCCCCTCGGCTACCGCCCGCTGCCCCTCGACCACCAGGGGGCGGTAGCTCGCTTCCCAAGTGACGGGTTCGTCTCGCTCCTCCAGCCAGTCGGCGACGATGGCCTCACGTCCCTGCACCACCTCCTCGCCCCTATCATAGGGATGGTAGGCGTAGGTGGCTTTCTCCGCGAAGAGGGCTCCTATGGCCGCGGGGTCGTAAGTGTGCCAGGCATTCACGTAAGCGTCGATCCACCGCTGCACGGCGTCGTGGGTCAAGATGCTCCTCCGTTCGTGACATCGGAGTTCATCTGCTTGATCATCCTCACCACCCTTACTGTCTCTGGACCCACCCTCACCCCCGATCAACTGCTGAACATCCTACGCCACTAAGAGCTGACCTGCACGCCTCAGGAAGGTCTCTTCATAGGACGGGTGCCATGCGTACGTCGGAGAATTCCGTAAAGCGGAAGTTCACGCAGACAGCCCATCTACCCCAAAGCCACGGTCCGATCGGCTCAGGCGCAGCCACATGGTGAGACGTATCCAAGCCAAATCATGAGGAATTCAGGATAATTCGTCAAAGAACTTCCGAAAAGGCTGATTAGCAGAAGTCAAGTAGACGGATTTCGCTTTCTGAGTATTCCCCCACTTAGGGTGAATGCGGCCCGAACTTTAGGACACAATGACGCAAAGTTGCGAACCTCGAGGTTTAAGACGCGGGCTGTCTAGTATGTTTACACCAACCTTGTAATACTTCTGGAGTCTCGCCCACCTTCGATAAGTTGGGGAGCCATACTCATGCTACCACCCTATGTAGCGGTCGAGTACGCGTCTGTTTGTGGCCAGTTACTATGACCGTGACCGAAGGATGGATGCGGAGGAGAAATGTCTGATTACGTGAGGCGTTCGTTATCCTCCACCCCGCACAAGGGAGGATGGAAGGGATGAGTAAGACCGTTCTTGTTGTCGGTTCGATGGCCGCGGCGATGCTGCTAGCATGCATGGCGAGCGTGCTGACGGCAGTGCCCAGCAGCGGCAAGCAGCGCACGGTGACGCTGGTCGGAGCGGGAGACATCGCCGGATGCGAATTCAAGGCCGACCGCAAAACGGCAAGGCTGCTGGGCAGAATACAGGGAACCGTCTTCACCCTCGGAGACAACGTCTACCCCGCGGGCACCCGTGCGCAGTTCCGCGACTGCTACGATCCCACCTGGGGCAAATACAAGAAGCGCACGAGGCCCACGGCCGGCGACCAAGACTACGCAACCTCAGGGGCGAAGCCCTACTTCGATTACTTCGGATGGCGTGCGGGGAATCCAAGTCGAGGCTACTACTCCTACGATCGGGGGACCTGGCACATAGTGGCCCTCAACAGCAACTGCATAGAGGTCGGTGGGTGTGACTGGCGCTCCGCCCAAGGACACTGGCTGAGGAGAGACCTCGCTCGCCACCAGGCGAAGTGCACGCTAGCCTACTTCCAACACCCGCTCTATGCTTCCGGTAATGGCTACGATAGCCCCAAGGTAAAGCCCTTCTGGCACACCCTTTACAACCATCACGCCGAGGTCATCCTCAATGGGGATGCCCACCGCTACGAGCGCTTCGCTCGCATAACCCCGAGTGGTGAACGTTCTTCGGCAAGGGGCATCCGCCAATTCATCGTGGGGACTGGTGGTGCGCCTGGCGGCTCTCAAAAGGGCCCGGACGAACCTCGGGTGCAGGCCAAGAAGGTCGACGCCCCCGGTGTGCTGAAGCTCGAACTAGGTTCTGGCTTTTACCGCTGGAAGTTTGTCCCCGTGGTGGGCAGGAACTACACCGACTCGGGCAGAGCCAGGTGCCACTAATTCATCGGAGGGAGCCCCTTGTGCACCCATCCAATACATTCCTGGTCCCATATTGAACAGCACTTCTGCCGAACTTCAGAGAACCTCGTAAGGCGGAAGTTCATAGACCTTGAATTATAGGAGCTTCGATCAATAGACCCTAGGCTCTCCTACTCGCCTTCCCACTCCACCGTATCTAGGACTTTCTGCGCTCTAGGGAGAAACTCCTCGAACGTACGCGACGGACCACCTACATCAATGATCACCTCTTTGCCCTCGACTAAAGAAGGTAGGGGCGACGTGGTTCGCCAAGCACACCTCATAGCTGTGGTGGGGGCCATCCTGATCGGGTGCACCTTTGTTGTGCTGGGTGGCTGTGCAGGGATGCGCTCAGAAGCTCCTCAGGAGGAACAAGAACAGACCGAAGCCACCAAGGAGCAAGGACTCTCACCCGAAGCAACAGCGTCCGAAGAAGGCCGATGCGAGGGGACGAGGACCTTCAAGAGAATGAGCATGAGCGATGCGGTCCTTACCACTAATGACCTACCCGGCTGCCCTAAGGGCGGCCTGCTCTCCGGCACCGACAAACATGACAATCTGGCCGGTGAGGACGGAGAGGACGAGGTACGCGGTCTTGGCGCTGGAGACTTCATCTTCGGAGGATCTGGCAACGACGTCATCTACGGCGGGCGGGGCAGAGACTCGCCGTTGGTTGGCGGCGAGGGCGATGACGTCATCTACGGGGGAGACCGCGATGATATGTCGTTGGTGGGAGACAAGGGCGATGACGTCATCTATGGGGGCGACGGCGACGATGTGGAATTGAACGGAGATGGGGGCAAGGATGTGATCAACGGCGGGGATGGCAGCGATTCCATTTACGCGGATGGGGATAGGCAGCGGGACAAGCTCTATTGCGGTGAAGGCCGGGACCGATATATGGCTGAGAAGGTCGACTACGTGTCGAGCAGCTGCGAGGTGAAGATGAAACCTTCGAACTCAAAAGGAATTCCTTAGAAGGAGCATAACGCAACCTCCCCAGAGGCACGACAGCCCACAGCGAAGTCTATGCACCCTGGGACTCCTCCTACGGCACGAACTTCGGAGAATTCACCCTCCACGCACTCCGGTGAATGCGGGCAATAAGAAGGGCCGCAGCCATGAAGCCCCGACCCCACGCCCTAGCAGTCGCTACTTACTTGTGCTACTTGGGTGCGTTCATACCTCCTGTCACCACGAAGCTCACGCAGTCGCCCTCGTTTACGAAGCCCAGTTGCTCGTAGCCGCCGTCCTTGCACTGGTCCTTAGTCGGAAGGACCTCTTCGAGGTCGGAGAGAAACCCCTCCCGGAAGAAGGCGACGTCGGCGTTGAATAACAACCCGTCCTCCTCATTGCCCAACCCTTTTATCGTCTGAACCTCGACATTCGTTGTCCCCCTGTCGTTGAAGGTTTCCGAAGAGGCGCTCACGAACTCGGCCTCGTAGCTAGCCAAACCCATAGGAGGCAGCAGCAGCACCTCTAGGATTTCGGCCCCCAGGTCGTTATTGGCGCACTCCACCGCGCCACCAATGTTCTTTGCGCACTTGGTACCGGTGACATCGCCGATAGGAGAGTCTATGGTGAACTCGGCCGTGAAGGATTTGATCTCGCCCCCGCTGGCAACCGTGAACGTGCCGTTCTCGGTGAAGGTGCCAGGGTAAGGACCGGTGGCCGGGCCGCTAGCCTCGTAAGAGATCGTCCCCGCGCCCGGGCTGTTGGCAGTGCAAACGACTGATGATTCGACGGTCGTTTTGGTGTCCGCACGGCTGGCTGCGAACTCCGTACCGCAGCTTGGGCCTTCATGTCCACCAGCTCACCCGGATTCATCGCTGATTCATCAACCCTCGCTACACTGTGTGGGCAACGTAACTACTCCGGTAAAGGAGGCCGATAGTATGGATCCTTCAGTAGAGATGCAGGGCAATACCCCCGCGCCAACGTCTGAGGAGATCGATCGGCTCAGGCTCAGGTACGGATTCTGGATCATCATCACCGGGTTTTCCCTGGTCTTCTTAATCACCCTGATAGCGACGTTCAGATGGGCCGAGGTTACCAGCGTAGCCACGGTGGTCGGTGCGGTGGCAAGTTTGGTCGGCACCGTGGTCGGCGCCTTCTTCGGGGTGCAGGTAGGGGCCGTGGGCAAGGAGAGGTCGGACGCTGCCCGCGAGCGCTCGGAGCAGGGGATAAAGGCAGCGTTGTCGATGTTACCTCCTGAGGCAGCTGAGCAGCTACGAGCGGAAATGAACCGATAGGAGAAGCTGGAGCCTATCATGAGATAGATCCCCTGGCCCGTAATTCCGAGAATTCACCTTCTAGTCCTACAGTGACACTTGTACGAAACGACCCAGTGAATACTGCGTGCTGCACGCTTATCGAGGAGCCAAGGGGTTGCGAAGTTGATCAAGCGGCGTTGCAAGGTGCCTAAAACCGAATCTGCAGAGCCCAGGTAGTGCGAAGTGGCGCTGTAGGAGTAGAGACTGTATGAAAAGTAGTTGGAGAAGACTCGATGGTGGATCTTCGGTAGCACCAAACACCAAAATAGAGTCCTCTGTGGCCGTTTTCTGCGCTTGGTGGGCTACCGCTTCGACGCCTATCCGGAGTTTTCATACGTTCTCTCCACGCACTCCAGTGAATAAGGAACAGAGAAGGGACTGGGTCCAAGGATCCAGCCCTTGAGAGTATCGATTCGGCCTATCGGCTTCCAAGGGCGAAAAATGGGCCAAAATGTGTAGGACCCTGCGCACAAAGGACTCCGCACCTTTGCTACCCTCCCTACTGTTGTGCAAGCGACCTCGTTTGGAGGGGGTCCCCATATGCGACGATTGTC
>DASSCV010000129.1:0-9343 GCA_035697505.1 Rubrobacter sp. | reverse complement strand
GGTAATACTCTGTACCACTCGTCCAATCTATAAGGGGAAAGGGAGAGTGGTACGGACTATTACCCCCCTAGTGGTCAGAAGACCCTAATCCTTACCGTCAAGGATATCCTCCATAGCCTCTACGGCCTTCTCCTGCATGTTGGGGAGGACGTGAGAGTAGGTGTCGAGGGTTTAAGGGGTGTCAGAGAGCGCCGAATCCATCGCGCCGTTGTCTCCCCATCCCGGCAAGTAACTCGCGTACCTCTGTAAGGTAAAAGCCACGGAACTATGCCCAAGTTGAAGACTGACCACGCGGGGGTTCACTCCCTGCGCCAGCAGAATACAACAGCAAGTATGACGAGTCGCCGCATGAAAGGTTGTGTTCGGTAAACCGGCCCTCTTCAGGGCAGGTTTGAACGAACGGCAAAGCAAGTGCGACGGGTTGATGGGTTTCCCCACTGTATTGGTGAACATTAATGCATCACCGGCCACAGCAAACCCTTCCGCCGCTTGACGCTCCCGGTGCCGCAGCAGGGCTCCTGTGGCGGTTTCCGTAAGGACGACGTTGCGGCGACTGTTCGGGGTCTTGGGTGGTTCGAACGTTTGGCCGTAGCCAGTGATAAGGGAGCGCTGTACGTGCAGCACGCCAAGGTCTAAATCCAAGTCAGACCAGAACAGACCTCCGATCTCTCCTATGCGCATCCCGGAAGTCAGGCCCAACACGTACAAAGCGTGGTACCTATCGGATTCGGTCGCTTTAAGAAACCGTCTTGCTTCCTCCCGATTGAGCGGACGGATCTCTGGTGTAGGCACCTTTGGCGGGGATACTTCCTTACAGACGTTGTGCTCGATCAAGCCCCACCTGACAGCGTGATTCAAGGCGGAGGAAAGCGCCCCGTGTATCCGTCTCACCCTCGCTGCCGAGAGTCTGCCTTCACACTTGAGCGAGTACATATGTTGGACCTGCTCCCGTCTCAGATCTTTGAGCTTGATGTCCCCGAATGCGGGCAGGAGATGTACCTTTGCGATGCTCTGGTAGGTCTCGAAGGAACGACGCTTCATGGTGTGCTTGACTGCATCCTCGTATTGCGCAAGGAACTCAGCCACGGTGATGTTCGACGACATGAACACCCCAATGCCGTCATCAGAGAGGGCGTCCGCCAGTTTGTCTGCAACCTCCTTGCGCGAATCACCGTAAATGCTGCGCCGCTTCCCCTCCGACCAATAACGGCCCTCCCAGCGCCCGTCTGGTCTCTTGCGGGGACGGCTACCCTCTCCATTAGCGTTCTTCTTCGCCACGAACGTACCTCCTCTTCGTCCGTGGTCCGGCGTGGGGGTCAGAGTGGGGGTCAAACCGTGGGTTCTACGCCCCAGTAAACGAGCAGCCAATGCCTCAAAGGGCGATAAACTCGCGCTTACCGAGAGGCAAGGCCCCATCGTCTAGAGGCCAAGGACATCGCCCTCTCACGGCGAAAACCCGGGTTCGAATCCCGGTGGGGTCACTACCCAGCCTGCTTTTCGGCGGGCTGTTTCTACGCTAGAAAGAGAACCGCAAACCCTGCTCCTACCGCTGCGCCAGCGAGCGTTTGGGACAGGGTGTGCGCCTTGATGGTCGCCCGCGCCCAGAGTACGAGCGGCAGCATGAGGAGGAAGACGATGCCAGGAGGGCCGAGCAGTAGGAGCCCGGCAGCGGCGGCGTGTCCGGCGACGGTGCAGTGGGCGCTCGCTTTCCAGAGCAGTGTGATCCCCGCTACCGCCGCGCTCGCGAGTCCCATCGAAAGGGTCAGCAAGTAGAGGTTTTGCGGGGCATCGAGCAGGACCAGGGCCGCGAGCAGGGCCACGAATGCTGCGAGCAGAAACGCCGCGGGCGTCAGGCGTTCGGCGCGGGCGGAGATCCAGAAGTCCCCCACCCGCGAACGCCGTCGCATAAAGAGCACGTATCCTGCGACGGCCGCCGCAGCGGTCAACTCCACTGCCAGGTAGAGGACGCCCCTGTAGGCACCGGCCTCCGCGAAGGCGACCAGGACAAAGAGCGCAGTGAAGATGACGAACGGATTGAGTGCGTTCGTGAGGGCGCTGGCGAGTTTTCGAGGAAGGATGGTCACGGTGGGTAGAATAGAGCGCTTGCAACCTCCGCGCACATCGACAGTCCGACCCTCGCGCGCTCCTCCGAGGCCTCTGGGGCGAAGGGTGGAGTGAGACTTCCTCGAGTACCAGGATCTCTCTAGGAAGCCACCCCGGTGATTATGAGCCAGATCAGAACCGACGCGACGGGCACGAAGCCAACCACGGCTGTGACGACAGTGGTCGAGAAAGAGGTTCCGTAGACGCTGTGGATGCCTATGCCCATAAGGACTATCAGGGCGTAGGTGAAGGCGAAGGCGCCAAGTACGGGTATCCATGCGAGTATCAGGGCGGCTGCAGCGTAGGCTGCCATGCGGTAGACCTCCCTGAAGCCGGACATCTTCCTGACGAAGGTCCTTATGGAGAGAAGGTAGACTCCAGCCACCACGCCGACCCCCACCGGCGAGAGCAATGCGAAGAGGACGGCATCGACCACCGCCGCCCGCAGGTCACCGGCGTCGAGGTCGCCGAAGAGAAGATTGGAGGAGAGGGCGAGCGCGGCGCCAAGGATGCCAGAGACCGTACCCACGAGTAGCACGAAGGCCGCGGGTTCCTTTAGAGGCCCCTCGACCTTGAAGTTCACGTAGAAACTTCTCGGAGAGAAGAGGACAGTCCGTATTACTGCGACCGCGCTCGCGAAGGGGCGTTGCAGATCGAACTCGGGGGCCAGATCTTTTTGCATAATCGGAATTATACAGACCGTCCTGATCGTGCTTGCCAAATCGCTCTCAGAAACATAGACTTAGGTCCATCGAAGATGGTGGCGGAGAGGTGCCGTAGGCGATGTTCAAGCTCTACCTAACCTCGATACTGGTGGCTGAGGTAGTCGCCCTGGCGGCGCTTGAGGTCATGTCGCCGGGCGGGCTCGTGCTGTACCTCGTCCCCATAATCCCGCTGACGCTCGTGGTGGCGTTTATCGTTCGCCGCAGGTTCGGCGGTTCTGCCTACGGAATACACCGTCTCTCGCCCCAGGCGATCGCTGGCTACAGGGCCCGCGATCCCGCCACAAACTCCCCCGAAGAGCTCTCCCGCGCCATAGTAGAGCGGGCCGAGGAGATCCAACACGCCCTCGAAGAGTCGCCCTCAGACGAGGTCCGTGTGGAGATGTGCGCCCTGGGCTACAGGGCTTGCGCGAACGACATGATCACCCTGACCCACCTCACCAACGAAGCCCTCCCCGATGCCTCCTTCCTTAGACGCGTGAGGCTCCGCCGAAGCCGCAAGAAGGCGATCGACGCCCTCTCCGATGCCAGGAAGGCTCTACCGCCAGGCGCCCTGCGTACAGCCCCACAAGAGAGGCAATAGCTATACCGCTACGATCTCCCGCACCTCGGGCACCTCGCGCCTGATGAGGCTATCGATAGCGTAGACGAAGTCGAGTTGCGAGAGTGGGCATCCCTTGCAGGCCCCTAACATCTGGATGCTGACGGACCCGTTCTTCTCGTCGCAGGCTACGACCCTTGCGTCTCCCCCATCGGCACGCAGCGCCGGGCGTACCTTGTCCAGCGCATCTTCTACCCTGCTGTGCATGTCCCGCTTCTGCATCTCGCCGCCGATTATATCCGGTTATGGGGCCGGATTTCGTCTTGTACGATAGTAGAATGGGGCATCTGAGATGCCCCGTTTGAGGAAGGATGTTTGTGAACAAGGACGAAGGACAGAATCTGCTGGTCATCGGGGCGCCGGAGCACGACGCCAACGCCTACCATCTCTCAGGGTTTCTCGCCCCCGACGCGGTGATCTGCCTTCGCGTCGCTGGCAAGAGATACCTGGTCGTCTCTTCTCTGGAGTACGGGCGGGCCGCGAAGAGCGCGACCGTGGACAAGCTACTCTCCCACGAGGAGTTGGGAATCAGCAGTCTCGCCCGCGAGCTGAAGAGCGGGGCCAGGGCCTACGGCGCAGCCGTGGCCAACCTCATCGACGAGCTCGGCGCCTCGAACTCTCCGGTGGTCGTACCGGCTGACTTCGGCGTCGTCTACGCCGACGAGCTGCGCGCCCGCGGCATCACCCTCACGCCCGACGGTAAACTCTTCGACAGCCTGCGCCGGGCCAAGTCGGAAGAGGAGGTCTCCAACATCGAGAAGACCCAGGACGCCGTCGAGGCCGCCTGCGCACTCGCCGCGGATATTCTGGAGGAGTCTGAAGTCAGGGAGGACAAAGTTCTCAACTGGCGCGGCGAGACCCTTACGAGCGAGCTACTGCGCGCCGAGATAGACGTCGAGCTCCTAAGGCGCGGCTGCGCCGCCAACGGCACGATCGTGGCGGGCGGCCCGCAGGCGGCAGACCCGCACGAGCGCGGCCACGGCCCCCTGAAGGCGGGAGAGTCCATCATCGTCGACATCTTCCCCGTTGACCTCTCGACCCGTTACCATTCCGACATGACCCGCACGTTCGTCAAGGGCGAACCGAACGAGGGGTTGCAAGAGATGTACGACGCAGTCCTGGAGAGCCAGAAGACAGCCCTCTCCATGATAAGGGCAGGTGTCAACGGCAGGGATATCCATCGCAAGGTCGCCGAGGTGTTGCACGAGGCTGGATACAAGACGAACGTCCACGACCAGGAGGAAGGCAAACCGCTCACTGAGGGCTTCTTCCACGGCACAGGGCATGGGGTTGGGCTGGAGGTCCACGAGGCCCCCCGCGTCTCTCTGGTCGACGAGGAGCTCATTCCCGGCGACGTCATCTCGGTGGAGCCTGGCGTCTACGACCCGAACGTGGGCGGCGTCCGCATCGAAGACTTGGTAGTCGTAACCAAAGAAGGCTGCCGCAACCTGACGACGTTCCCCAAGGAGTTTCGGATCAGACCGTAGAAGCGCACAGCTTGATGTCCGCCTTACCGGTCGAGCCGCGGGGACACTGGAGTGGACACACTCAAGATCCAAGGAGGAAACGTCATGGAGACCAGAACTGTTTCGGATGCCCTAGCGTTCTCCGAGGAGAAGATGAAGAAGAACGCCCTCTTCGACTCGCCGCATCTCTTCTACGACGCCTACTGCCTCCTTCCTGGCCAGTCCCAGAAGATCCACGCCCACGAGGGCTCGGACAAGGTCTACTACGTCCTGCAAGGCACGGGTCGTTTCACCGTGGGCGAGGAGGAGCGGGATCTCGGCGCAGGCAACGCTGTCATCGCCCGCGCCGGGGATCCTCACGGCGTCCGAAACGAGACCCAGGAAGACCTGGTCATCCTCGTGACGATGGCCCCCCGCCCCTCCTGAGCCGTGGCCTCGAACGAGATGCCGCAGCCTCCCTACGTGCTCCTCTTCGAGGAGGTGGTCGCAGGCGCCAGGCCGCTCACCATACTGGTGGATGATCGCGGCGCCGTGCCGCTCTTCGACTCCGAGGAGAAGGCCAGAGCGTTCGTGGCTTCCACGGACTTCGGTGTCGGGCTAGGGGCTGTCGAGGTCTCGGGCGCCGGTCTCGTCAGGGCGCTCGAGTCCGTCGGGGAAGATGTCGACTACGTCGCCATCAACCCACCGCCGGCCGGTGAGGCTCCCATGAAGGTAAGGATGGGCGGCCTCGAGGAGCTCATCGAAGCCCTCCAGACGAGCCAACAAGAACAAGACCTCTTCGGGCTAGGCTCCAACGGCTCCGGTTGACACCCGGACACGCTCAGTATCCTGTAGCGGAGCCACCGCCGCGTGGGTCGGCGGCGCCGGTGAAGCGGGTCGTCTCTCCGCCGGGACCGTACTCGATTGTCAGGGCGTGGGCGTTGCCGAGGGGATACTCGGCAGTGACCAAGTCGTGGCCGAGGGCTGAGAGGTCGGCGCTGACGTACTGTGGGATGCCTTCCTCGACCACGAGCAGGTCGGGGACTACGTGGCTGAAGCGCGGCGCGGAGACAGCCTGTTGTACGTTCATTTCGAAGTCGAGCATGTTGGTGACAATCTGCGGCGTCGTCTGCTGGATGGTGCGTCCGCCAGGGGTGCCGAGCGCGATGCGGGGCCTCCCGTGGCGCATGATTATGGTCGGGCACAGCGCGTAGAGGGGCTGGCGGCCCGGATACACGTCGAAGACGTTGCCCACGGGCTCGAAGCGCGACCACGCGAGGGCATCGTTCAGCCAGATCCCGGTCTCCTGCGGCATGACTTTGCTCCCGAAGACGTTGCCCAGGGTCTGCGTCGCAGAGACCACGTTGCCCTCCCTGTCGGCGACGACGAAGTGCGTGGTGTGTTGCTGAGTGTCTGGATACCCGGTCGGCCGATAGCCGGTGGGAGAGCAGGTCGCGGCGGTGTCGAACTGCGCGGGCGGGTCGTAGGGCGCGACGGCGTTGGGGTCCACGCGCGCGGACTCGCGTTCCATGTACTCGTCGGAGAGAAGGCGGCCCAATGGAGTCGAGGCTTTCTCGGGGTCGGCGGCGAACCGGCGGGTCGTCGTAGAGACTCGTTTGGAGATCTCGGTGGCCGCGTGGACGTAAGCGGTGGTGTTGGTGCCGGCTGGTCCCACATCGTAACGGTCCATCACCCCCAGCCGCACGAACGCGGCCCACGCGGTGGAGGGAGGGGCGGCCGTGACTACACGGTGATCGCGATAGTCCAGGCCGATGGTCTCCCGCCATTCGGCACGGTTGCGGCGCAAGTCCTCTTCCGAGAGGAAACCGTCCCCTTTCTGCGCGGCGGCGGCCATCGCCGAGCCGAGCCGTCCCTCGTAGACGGCGTCAGAGCCTTCCTCGGAGATGAGGCGTAGGGAGTCGGCCAGGTCGTCCTGCACCAGGCTTTCGCCGGCGGCCAGTGGGACGCCGTTAGGGCCGTAGATCTCCTGCGCGTGCTCGGGGAACGCGGCGTACTCGGAGCCGAGCCAGGCCGCCGTTTCCTGGTCGAGGGGGAAGCCCCGATCCGCGTACCCGATAGCAGGCTGGAACAGGCGCGGCCACTGGGCCTCCCCGTACTCCTCCCACATCTTCTCCCAGGCGTTCAGGTTGCCCGGCGTGGCGACGGCCCTGGCACCACAACGATTCTCCGCGTAGCCTGGCGTCGGCGGCCGGAACACGGAAGGATCGAGTGAGGCGGGTGTCCGGCTCCCGACCTCCAGGAAGCGTGTCCGGCGCTCTTCGGCGCTGTAGACGACGATAGCCCCGTACCCGCCGATGCCGCTCATCATCGGCTCTACCACGCCCAGAGAGGCGGCGACCGCCACCGCCGCGTCGAAAGCGTTTCCGCCGTCCTCCATAATCTCCAACCCGGCCCGCGTCGCAAGCGGGTGCGCCGAACTGACCATGCCGTTGGTCCCCACCGCCGGGCGGGCCGCAGTGTTCCGGCTTGCGGGGCCTTCCCGCGCCTCTGGCCCGGCGGTGGTAGCGGGGACGCTACGTTCGGGGCTTACTTCCGGCGCAGCTGTCGTCTCCGGGACGGTTTGTTCCACGGTCGTGGGTGGCTTGCCAGCGTCTCCCCCTGCTCCATCCGGGGCCGTCGACCCCGTGCCACAGGAGCAGAGAACCACAGCGAACAGCGTCGCCAAGATGGCTCTTTTGAAGATGTGAACCAGCTCCGTTACGAGACTACGCCTTCAGGCGGTCGAGATGCTCCTTGCGAAACTTGGCCACCTTCGGCGCGATGATAACCTGACAATAAGGCTGAAAGCCGTTGTTGCGGAAGTAGTTCTGGTGGTAGCCCTCGGCGACGTAGAATTCCTCGAACGGCTCCACCTCGGTCACGATGGGGTTGCTCCAGATACCCTCGGACTCCAGGTCGGAGATCACCCCTCTCGCGACGCGCCTCTGCTCATCGTCGTGGTAGAAGATCACAGACCGGTACTGCGTACCCACGTCCGCGCCCTGGCGATTCAAAGTCGTCGGGTCATGGATCGTGAAGTAGACCTCGAGAATATCTTTGTAAGAGACAACCGAGGGATCGAACGTAACCTGCACGACCTCGGCGTGCCCCGTCGTCTCCGAGCACACTGCCCTGTAGGTCGGGTTCGGCACGTGGCCACCGGAGTACCCGGACTCCACCTTCTCTACGCCCCGCAGCTCCTGGTAGACCGCCTCCAGACACCAGAAACAGCCGCCTCCCAGCGTGGCTACCTCCCTCGTAGAGCTGTTCACCCTATCGTCGGTCGTCATGGCTCACATCTCTCCGTTCGTATCTTTTCGACGCCCTCGGTATACCGCATTCGTTACTCTGGTGCACGGCGCTGGGGCGCGTTCTCCGTCGAACATACCATTCTTGTGGGTCACGATCACCCCTCCTTGACGAGGGCGGAAACGTCTTCGTGAGGTTGTCAAATGGCTCTCGATGAGGAATGATCTATATATGATCCAGCAATTGCAGGAGCACTGGCGGGAGTTTAGAGAGAGCAAGCCAGGGCAACGCTTCAAGGACCGTTACCGTCGCCGGCGGCAGCAGGGTGAACAGGGGCACATCGTATGGAGGATCTTCCTGATCACCCTCGGCGCCTTTATCGCCCTCGGCAGCCTGATACTCGCCCCCCTGCCTGGCCCCGGCTGGGCCACGGTCTTCATCGGGCTCATGATCCTGGCCGGCGAGCTCCTTCCCGCGGCCCGCTTCCTCGACTGGCTCGAGATACGGCTGAGGAAGCTCGGACGATACGTCTACAAGATCTGGCGGGCTTCTATTTGGGGCAAGATCGCGGTGATCCTGGGTGCTGCGCTTTGTGTCGCAGCGGTCGCTTACGTTGCCTATCTCTTGCTATCCGGAGTCTGGTTGTTCTGAGCAGGTAGGGCTGATCCAGTTACCGCTGCGCCTCACGGTCTAGAACCGCGACGGTATCCCGATAGTACTTCAGGGCGTTCTCGTGGCTATCGCCGATGCAGACGGTACCGACCTTGCCGTACTGGGAGAGCGCCCCGATGAGGTGGAAAACCACCCCCTGCTGGGAGGCGCTATCGAAATGGAGGCCGTTGTCGACAGCTATATCCACCAGATCGTCAGGGGTCAGGCCCTTGTATGCGGGGCTCTGGAGGTTATCAGAAGCGTAGTAATAGCAGGGCTTCGCCGTCGGCGTGCAGTACAGTCCGTCATTGGCGTCGTAGGTACCGTCCGTCAGGAAACGCAGGATCAGGTACGGATGCGTGGTGCCGCCCTTGCGAAGGTTGATCTCGATAGCCGCGTGCTCCCAGCCCTCGCCGCGCCTGACGGAGATAAAGTCGATGGCGAACCTTCCCAGGGCGCCGCGTTCCCTGAGCACCTCCCCCACCCTGTCTCCGGCCTCCTTGATGTCGCGGCTGTACTCGGCGTCAGCGGGGAACGTGCTGCCGAGGAAGATCTGGCCCGAAGGCCCTCCC
>DASSCV010000128.1:0-2463 GCA_035697505.1 Rubrobacter sp. | reverse complement strand
GTGGGACTTCTCCGCCGGAGCCAAGATGGCCATCGAGGAGGCTAAGAAGGACATCTTCCAACCCGACTGGAAGAAGGTCTTCGAACCGGAGAGCCTCCGGCAGAGCGTGGCCAACATCACGGGCGACGTACTACCAATGGGATAGGGCGGGGGATGTCTACAGGGGTGGCGTGAAGCGTCCGTCGGCAGCGGTCCAGCCGCCGTCCACGAGCATAAACGCGCCGGTGACGTAGGAACTGGCGTCGGAGGCCAGGTATACTATCATCCCGACTATCTCCTGCGGCTGGGCCCAGCGACCAAGGATGTTTTTCTGGGCGTAGGCGTCGTACCAGTCGGGGCTCTCCTTCATCTGGGCGGTGAGCGGCGTCTCGACCGCCCCGGGGGCGATGGCGTTGACGCGCACGCCCTGGGGGCCCAGCTCGGCGGCCAGAGCGCGCAGCATCTGCACGGTCCCCGACTTGGTCGCGGCGTATACTCCCTGCCCCGGCTCGACGACCTGCGCCCGGAAGCTCGAGAAGGCGATGATGCTCCCCGAGCCGCGCTCGGCCATCCCGCGTCCGAACTCCCGGATCAGGCGAAAAGTACCTTTGAGGTTCAGATCGACAACCCGGTCGAACTCCTCGTCGGTGATCTTGAGTAGTGGCTTCCTGACGTTGATGCTCGGCGTGCTCACCAGCACGTCCGGCACACCCACGCGTTCGGCCGCCGCTCGAACGCTCCCTGAGTCCGTCATATCTAGCTCCAGCGCCTCTCCGTTGCCGCCCTCCGAGCGGATCTGCTCGGCGGTGTCCTCGACGGCCCCGGCGTTCACATCCGCGCAGAACACCCGTGCCCCGAAAGCAGCGAGCCCGTGGGCGCCGGCCTCTCCCATGCCGCTGCCCGCACCTACCACGAGCGCTTTTTTGCCGGTGAGGTCGAACATCGAACGGTAGTCAAGCATGCGCATCCTCCATTCCGCTTATCTTTCCAGTGGTTGAATCTACCCGGCTGACAAAAACGCTGAACACGGAAAGGGCCAGAGCTCCAAGGAGCCCGGCCCTTTATTTTCATCGACGCACGTGGAACACCCGCACTCCGAAGTTCGCGTCCTCCTGGCCCGGGCGCTGTGCGGTTTTGGCGCGCGAAAGCCCGCCCTATCCGGTCTGCTTCGCTTTATACGCGACAACCTCACCAGCCGCGTAGTCCGGACTCGGAAGAAGATCGCCAAGGTTCTCCTTTACCCACTCCTCGGCTACCTTATTGCTCTCCTCCGCCCTGTCTTGATCCTCGAAGACGCTGACCGTGCCATACTCGCCCTGCCCCGCGTTGAGGGCTATGTAGGCCACGAACCCTGGCATGTCGCTGATGAGAGGCACGAAGCCTTCGTTGACTTGGCGGACTACCTCATCGAGCGAATCGGGGTCCGTGTGGTAGCGTCGTATCGCCGCAAACATCTCGTGCTCCTTTCTGCCGTCTCCCACTACAGGCGCCCAAGCGACTACCTAAAGATAGCATCGGATGGGCATCGACACATGCGTGAAACCGTGGGATGCTATAGAATCACACAATACCGGAATAGATTTAGTCAAGCGGCACAGGGAATTTGGCACGAAGGGAGGTTTTCGTGGACCTCGAAATGCTGGCCCGGCACCAGCACCCCAGACCACCGCAACATGAGCTCCGCGGGCATAGGGTACTGGACTCCGGGAATCGGGAGTTCGGTGACGTAGCCGGCCTCTATGTCGACAGAGACGAGAGAAAGCTGCGCTACTTGCACATAATCACGTTGGGCTTCCTGGGCCTCGGCAGGAAGCACTACCTGATCCCCTTCGAAGACGTAGATGACGAAGCCCCCGGCATGGTGAAAGTGCGCCACGACCAAGAAACCATAGAGAGCTCCTCAACGTTCGATCCGCACACCCTGCCAACTGAGGACTATCAAAGGGACATCCGCAAGCACTACGGCTACGGTTGAGTTATCTGGGAATGAGCCTGGCCGATTCCCGGAGGGCTGCGTCTTGCAATGGGGTCGCGCCCGTCGCCACGGTCACCATGTGGAACCCCCCTAGGCGTGCCTCCTCGCCCACTCCCTTGAGGGGGCATGGACGCTCCGGAGCGAGAGAACTGCTGTCCTATCAGATAGGCGGCTCGCACCCGGGGGCGCTGGGAAGGCGATGGGGCCCAAACGATATCTGACAAGCGGCGCCGTCGTGGAGGTCATCGTTACCAACGCCGGCTCGATCCGCAACCGTTTTGCAGCGTTTGAGTGGGCAGAATGGATGTAGCCACTTGACCAGTTCCCTAAGTTTGGAAGATTTATGAAGTAGCAGGGGAAGCAAAGGGCGACTGCACCGAATGTTTCGATGGTAGATAATGCGGGCGTGATGCACGGGCGGTCGCGGACCATTGAGCAGTCGAGGACTCCTCAAAGGGGAATGAGTAAGTCAAGCCTCTTATCGTCTAGAGCAGCTATTTCGGTGGCCT
>DASSCV010000127.1:0-11039 GCA_035697505.1 Rubrobacter sp. | reverse complement strand
CGACGGTGACGCCTGGCCCATCCCGTTTCCCGCCTTTCCGAAATGCTGGTATGGGTCTCAGTTTACAGCACTCAGGTTCGCCAGGGTCGTGTTGAGCGCAGAATGCGTTCCCGCTACCATCCCCTGGCTCTGTTCATTCTGAAAATGCTTGATTTTCCCGGCTAACCAGGAACAATTCTGACGTGCTTCGGCGATACGGCTCGCCCTCGACGCGGTTGGTTCAGGTCCAGCCCAGGGGCGCAGGCTCGCCTGTGTCTGAATCGCCGCGATATGAGAGTATCTTATTCGGCTGTGAGAGGGGCGTTGGTAGAAAGGACGCGGGGTGCGAGGAACGTTTGAGCCGGTGATCATCGAGAACGTGTATCCGGAGCTGGACTGCGGCCGCTACCCGGTCAAGAGGGAGGTCGGCGACCGCTTCGAGGTCTGGGCCGACGTCTTCAAGGAAGGCCACGACGTCCTCGCCGTGGTGTTGAGGTACAGGGAGCATGGCGCCGGAGGATGGTCCGAGAGGCCCATGCGCCTCTACGAGAACGATCGCTGGACCGGCGGCTTCGACCTCGGGAAGAACACCCGCTACGAGTACACCATCGAGGCCTGGATGGACGAGTTCGAGACGTGGCGGGCCGAAGTCGGAAAGAAGGTGGGCGCAGCGCAAAACGTTGAGCTGGAGCTCATCGAGGGACGCCGGATCGTCGAGGACGCCTACTCGCGCTCTCAGGATAAACGCCTGGCGCAGACGCTCGCGGGCTTCGACGCCGCCGGCTACGAGGGCAGGCTCGCGCTGTTGCGCTCCGACGAGGTCCGCGACCTGATGAGGGAACACCCCGACCGCTCGACGTCCACCGTATACGGCAAGGCGCTGGAGATAGTGGTCGACCGCGAGCGGGCGCGCTACGGGGCGTGGTACGAGATGTTCCCCCGCTCGCAGGGGACGGAGCCGGGCCGCAGCGCGACCTTCGAGGAGGCAGGGCGGCGCCTGCCGGAGATAGCGCTGATGGGCTTCGACGTGGTGTATCTGACTCCCATCCACCCCATCGGCAGAACCCACCGCAAGGGCCGGAACAACGCTCTTGTCGCCGGTCCCGAGGACCCGGGCAGCCCCTACGCCATCGGGAGCGAGGAGGGCGGGCACAAGGCTGTCCATCCCGGTCTCGGGACGCTGGAGGACTTCCGGCGCTTCTTACGTGCTACCCGTGAGCACGGGATGGAGGTCGCGCTGGACCTGGCCATCCAGTGCTCGCCGGACCACCCTTACATCAAGGAGTACCCCGAGTGGTTCAGGTTCAGGCCCGACGGGAGCATCAAGTACGCCGAGAACCCGCCCAAGAAGTACCAGGACATCGTCAACGTGGACTTCTATGCAGAAGATGGGGAGAGCCTGTGGCAGGAGTGGCTCGACGTGGTTCTGTTCTGGGTTGGTCGGGGGATCAAAATCTTCCGGGTAGACAACCCGCACACCAAGCCTTTCCCTTTCTGGGAGTGGGTGATCGGGGAGGTACAGGAGGAGCACCCTGGGGTGATCTTCCTCTCCGAAGCCTTCACCCGACCGAAGGTGATGAAGGCACTGGCCAAACTTGGCTTCACCCAGTCCTACACGTACTTTACGTGGCGCAACCACAAGCAGGAGATCATGGAGTACCTGACGGAACTGACGCAGGACTGGCCGAAGGAGTACATGCGCCCCAACTTCTTCCCCAACACCCATGACATCCTGCCGCACATCCTCCAGTTCGGTGGCCGTCCCGCATTCCAGATGCGGTTCGTGCTCGCGGCCACGTTGTCGAGTACCTACGGTATATACAGCGGCTTCGAGCTTTGCGAGAACACCCCGCGAGGCGAGCCTGGTACCACCGTGTATTACCAGGATTCCGAGGTGTACGAGTACAAGGTCTGGGACTGGGACCGTCAGGGAAACATCAAGGAGTACATAAAGCGGATAAACGAGATCCGGCACCAGAACCCCGCGCTCCAGTATCTGAAGAACCTCTCATTCTATGCGTCCCCGGACGACGACATACTCTTCTACGGTAAACGGACCGGGGACAACGCTGTCTTCGTCGCGGTGAACCTCGACCCCCACGAGGCCCACGACACGCACGTGCAGTTCCCGCTGTGGGAGCTTGGGATCTCGGAGGACGAGGGTTACGTCGTGGAGGAGCTCATGACGGAAAGGGAAATTCCGGCTACGGGAAGCTGGTTCTGGATCAGGCTCGACCCGAGGAGCAACCCGGCCGAGATCTTCCGCCTCAGGAAGGTGGTTGAGAGGTGACGGAGATCTCATCTAGGGGAGCGAGGGCTTTCGATGAGGAGTACCGCGAGGACCCGCTCTGGTACAAGGACGCCATAATCTACCAGCTGCACGTCAAGGCGTTCTTCGACTCGGACAACGACGGCGTGGGCGACTTCAAGGGCCTCACACAGCGCCTCGACTACATAAAGGACTTGGGCGTCACGGTGATCTGGCTGATGCCGTTCTATCCCTCGCCGATGCGCGACGACGGCTACGACATCTCCGAGTTCAAGAACGTGCACCCCGACTATGGCACCAGGCGGGACTTCAGGGCCTTCGTGCGCAAGGCGCACGAGCTTGGACTCAAGGTCATAACCGAGCTGGTCATAAACCACACCTCCGATGAGCATGCGTGGTTCCAGCGTGCCCGGAGGGCACCGAAGGACTCTGCGAAGCGCAACTTCTACGTCTGGAGCGACAACCAGGACAAGTACGAGGGCACCCGCATCATCTTTACCGACACAGAGCGTTCCAACTGGACCTGGGACGAGGAGGCCGGCCAGTACTACTGGCACCGCTTCTTCTCCCACCAGCCTGACCTCAACCACGACAACCCGCAGGTCTTCAAGGCGATAATGCGCGTGATGCGCTTCTGGCTCGACGCGGGCGTTGACGGCCTCAGGCTCGATGCGATCCCCTACCTGATCGAACGCGAGGGCACGGACAACGAGAACCTCCCCGAGACCCACGAGGTCCTCAAGCAGATGCGCGCCGAGATGGACGCCAGCTACGGGAACCGCCTCTTCCTCGCCGAGGCGAACCAGTGGCCGGAGGACGTCCTGCCATACTTTGGGGAGGGGGACGAGTGCCACATGGCCTTCCATTTCCCGCTCATGCCCCGCATCTTCATGGCTCTCGCGCAGGAAGACAGGCACCCCATCGTGGAGATAATCCACCAGACGCCCGAGATCCCCGAGAGCTGTCAGTGGGCGATCTTCCTCCGAAACCACGACGAGCTTACCCTCGAGATGGTCACGGACAGGGAGCGAGACTACATGTACCAGATCTACGCAACTGACCCTCGGATGCGCGTGAACGTGGGCATCAGACGCCGTCTCGCCTCCATGATGGAGAACGACAGACCCCGAATCGAGCTCCTGAACAGCCTGCTCATGAGCATGCCAGGCACACCCATCATCTACTACGGGGACGAGATCGGGATGGGCGACAATATCTTCCTCGGCGACAGGGACGCCGTAAGGACGCCCATGCAGTGGACGAGCGATAGGAACGCCGGCTTCTCCCGGACGGAGCCAGCCCGCCTGTACCTGCCGCCCATCATGGACCCTGTCCACGGCTACGAGTCGGTGAACGTCGAGGCGCAGAGCCGCAGTGCTGGCTCGCTCCTGAACTGGATGAAGCGCATCATCTCGGTCCGCAAGGCGCACAGGGCCTTCGGACGGGGAACCCTGGAGTTCTTACACCCCGGCAACAGGAAGATCATCGCCTACTTGAGGGAACACGACGACGAATCCATCCTTTGCGTGGCGAACCTCAGCCGGTCGGCCCAGCCTGTGGAACTCGACCTCGCGCGCTTCAAGGGCCGGGTTCCGGTCGAGTTGCTCGGCAACAGCAGCTTCCCTCCTCTGGGAGACCTGCCATATTTCCTCACCCTGCCGGGGTACGGCTTTTACTGGTTCCGCCTTGCAAAAGAGGCCGCGGCCCCGAGATGGCACCAGGAGAGCCCGCGGTACGCCGAGCCGCCCGTAGTGGTCCTTCCCGCCGGAAGGGAGACAGCCCACAGGGTCTACAGTACTCCTCTGCGTCTCCCGAGCCGCCAGCTCGCGCAACTGGAGCGGGAGGCGCTGCCGAACTTTCTCGGCACCCGCCGGTGGTTCGCGGCGAAGGGTGGCGAGATCGAGCGCGTCGAGGTCGTGGCGCAGGCCGAGCTCGCCGACAACGGCTTACTGACCCTGCTCCGGGTGCACGTGGACGACGAGTCTACTGAAGAGGCCGGGCCTCAGCTGTACTTCCTCCCGCTCGCCGCGGTCTGGGAGGAGGGCGACGGCGTTTCGGTGTTCATGCCCCACGCTCTGGCGAAGCTCCGGCGCCGGGCCAGGATGGGCCTCCTCTTCGACGCCATGGCTGACGAGCAGTTCTGCCGTCACGTGGTCGAGACGATGGCGAAGGATAGGGAGTTGGGCATTGGAGAGGGCAGGATCCGCTTCTCAGGCACGGACGTCTTCGGTGAGCTTATAGGGGAGGAATCTGTCTCCGAACTGAGCGTGCGGCGCGCCGAGGTGGAGCAGACCAACAGCTCCGTGATACTCGGCGAGAGGCTCATCCTGAAGGCGTACCGGCGCCTCCAGAAAGGGACGAATCCGGACCTGGAGATCGGACGCTACCTGACCGAGGAGGTACGCTTCGAAAACACGCCGCCGCTGGCCGGGGCCATCGAATACGAAGGGCCCGACGGCGAAACGACCACCCTCGGCCTGCTGCAGGGCTTCGTGGAGAACCAGGGTGACGGATGGTCCTACGTTCTCGACTACCTCGGCCGCTATCTGGAAGACCGCCTGGTGACCTCGTGGACCCTCGAGGGCGAGGAGGACGTCGAGGAGGAGCGGGGTGCTGAGGACGCCTTCTTCGCAGGCCTGGTACGCATCCTGGGGCAGCGTACAGGTGAGCTGCACGCGGCTTTCGCCGCGCCCACGGACGACTCGGCCTTCGCCCCCCAGCACGCTCCTCCGGAGGAGGTGGCCGGCTGGGCCGAGGGCATACTCGCGGAGGCCAGACGCACGTTGGATCTACTGAAGAGACGCAGGGGCAGGTTGCCGGAGGAGGCTGGCCCCGACGCGGACCGCCTTCTGGCGCAGCGCAGGGAGTTGACGAAGCGCATAAAGGACGTCTCCAGAGAAGGTTTCGGGGTCGTAAAGACCAGGCACCACGGCGACTTTCACCTCGGGCAGATTCTCGTGGTCGGCAACGACTTCCAGATCATAGATTTCGAGGGCGAGCCGGCCAGGCCCCTCGCCGAGCGGCGCAGGAAGCACTCACCTCTACGCGATGTGGCCGGGATGCTCCGCTCTTTCAACTACGCCATCCGGTCGGCGCTCATGAATATCGTGGCCGACCGCGCCGAACCGCTCGAAAGACTCGAACCGTGGATCACGCTCTGGGAGGAGCGCACAAGGCAGGCCTTCCTCGAAGGATACGCCGAAGGCTCGCGTGGTGCCGCCTCCTATCCCGAGAACGAGGAGCACGCCAGGGCCTTGATCGAGCTCTTCACGCTCGAGAAGGCTCTGTATGAGATCCGCTACGAGCTGGATAATCGCCCTGACTGGGTCGGCATACCCATCAGGGGCGTCCTCGACGTTCTGGGCGAACCGGATGGGGAGGACGTATCTTGAAGTACGAAGACGCGGTTACCTCCGTGGTAACCGGCGACCATCCAGACCCTTTCTCCTTCCTCGGGATGCACCCCGCAAAGGGTGGCGGCTTCGTGGTACGGGTCTTCCTGCCGGGCGCGCGCACCGTGGAGGTCGTCTCCTACGATGGCGATGCTCTGGGCGAGCTGGAGCGCATCCACCCTGATGGGCTCTTCACCGGACCCGTCGCGGAGATGGTGCCCTACCGTTTGCTTATCGCGTGGGAGGGTGGCGGCGAGGCCGAGGTCGAAGATCCCTACCGGTTTCCTGCCGTCCTCGGCGAGCAGGACCTTTACCTCTTCGGCGAGGGCAACCACCTCAGGCTCTACGAAAAGTTCGGGGCGCACCCCATAGAATTCGAAGGCGTCGCAGGCACGAGCTTCGCCGTGTGGGCCCCGAACGCCAGGCGTGTCTCGGTGATCGGGGACTTCAACTCTTGGAACGGACGAAGGCACGTCATGCGCAAGCATCCCGGGGGGGTATGGGAGATCTTCATCCCTGAGGTGGGCGAGGGTGCTCTCTACAAGTATGAGATCAAAGGACCCAACCGGAGACTCCTGCCCCTGAAAGCAGATCCCTTCGGGTTCCGCGCCGAGAGACTCCCGGGCACCGCCTCTATAGTCCACGGCATGGGACACTACGAGTGGGACGATGCCGCATGGATGGAAGAGCGTGAAAGCAAGTCCGCCCTCGACGCCCCGATGGCGATCTACGAGGTGCATCTGGGCTCCTGGAGGAGGAACCCCGATGGCTCCTACTACACCTACGGGCAGCTCGCCGAAGAGTTGGTCCCCTACGTCGCCGAGATGGGCTACACCCACGTCGAGTTTCTGCCGCCTACCGAGCATCCCTTCGACGGCTCGTGGGGCTACCAGCCCCTTGGCCTATACGCCCCGACGAGCCGGTTCGGTACGCCCGATGAGTTCAAGCGCCTCGTCGACGCTTTCCACCGGGCCGGGATAGGTGTGATTATCGACTGGGTCCCTGCACACTTTCCGGAGGACCCACACGGTCTCGGCCTCTTCGACGGCACCCACCTCTACGAGCACGCCGACCCCCGCCAGGGTCGCCATCCTGACTGGGGGACGCTGGTCTTCAACTACGGTCGTCCCGAGGTGAGCAACTACCTTCTCGCCAACGCCCTCTTCTGGGTCTCCGAGTATCACGTGGACGGGCTGAGGGTAGACGCCGTCGCCTCGATGCTCTACCTCGACTACTCGCGGGAGCCTGGCGAGTGGATCCCGAACGTGCACGGTGGCAACGAGAACCTGGAGGCCGTGGCATTCCTGCAACGCATGAACGAGCTCGTCTTCGGAAGGCATCCAGGCGCCACCACCCTCGCGGAGGAATCGACTGCTTGGCCCATGGTCAGCCGCCCCGTTTCGATGGGTGGACTGGGGTTCGGTTACAAGTGGAACATGGGTTGGATGCACGACAGCCTGCAGTACATGTCCGAGGATCCCATCAACCGCAGGTACCACCACAATGAGATCACGTTCTCCCTCGTCTATGCCTTCAACGAGAACTTCGTCCTTCCTCTCTCGCACGACGAGGTCGTGCACGGCAAGCGCTCCCTCATAGACAAGATGCCCGGTGACGAGTGGCAGAAGTTCGCCAACCTTCGCGCCTACTACGGCTTCATGTACACCCATCCCGGTAAGCAACTGCTGTTCATGGGTGGAGAGCTGGGCCAGAGGCGCGAGTGGAACCACGATTCCTCCCTCGACTGGCACCTGCTAGAGGAGACGCCGCACAGGGGCGTTCGATCCCTCGTAAAGGACCTCAACGCCCTCTACTCGGCCACTCCAGCCCTCTACGAGGTGGATTTCGAGCCAGCGGGTTTCGGGTGGATCGAGGGCGGGGACATGGAGAACAGCGTGGTATCCTTTCTCCGGCGTGGAAACAAGGACCTTGCGATCGTCGTCTGCAACTTCACGCCGGTCGTGCGCCACGGCTACCGGATAGGTGTACCCGAAGGGGGCACCTACGAGGAGGCCTTGAACACCGACGACACCCGCTACGGCGGCAGCGGTGTAGGAAATAGCGAGGGCGTTAGCGTCGAAAAAGTCCCTTCGCACGGGCAGCCTTACTCGGTCTCACTGACGTTGCCCCCGCTCGCGACGATGATTTTGAAGAAGGCTAGAGGCTTCAGCAAGGAATCAAGGATCTGAAGCCTGAGAGAGAGGAACCTATTGGAATCAGCGAGATCCGTCTTTGGCTAGCGTAGCCTGGCCCGGCCACCCGTATCCTCTTGGCGCGACCTGGGATGGTCAGGGCGTCAACTTCGCCCTTTTCTCGGAGAACTCAGACAGGGTGGAGCTCTGTATCTTCGATCCGTCGGGAAAAACGGAGATCGAAAGGATCGAGCTGCGGGAGCGCACAGACAGGATCTGGCACTGCTACCTGCCTTACTGCCGGCTCGGCCAGCTCTACGGCTACAGGGTCCACGGGCCATACGACCCCGAAAACGGCCACCGGTTCAACCCGAACAAGCTCCTCCTCGATCCCTATGCCAAGGCGACCGTCGGGCCTCTGGACTGGAGCTACCCGCACTTCGGGTACAGGCTCGGCGCCGAAGAGGAGGACCTCTCCTACGACGAGCGGGACAACGCCGCAGGGATGCCCAAGTGCAGGGTAGTCGACACCGCCTTTACCTGGGGTGAGGACAGGCCGCCGCGCACGCCCTGGGACGAGACCGTGATCTACGAGCTTCACGTCAAGGGCTTTACGAAGAGGCACCCGAACATCCCCGAGGATTTGCGCGGCACCTACGCCGGTCTCGCCTCCGCGCCCGCCATAGAGCACCTCAAAAGGCTCGGGGTAACGGCTGTCGAGCTCATGCCCGTCCACTCATTCGTGGACGACAAACACCTCGTGGACAAGGGCTTGAAGAACTACTGGGGATACAACTCCATAGGTTTCTTCGCGCCCGACATGCGCTACTCGGCCACCGGCAGCATCGGAGAGTTCAAGACGATGGTCAAAAGGCTGCACTCGGCTGGGCTCGAGGTGATCCTGGACGTCGTCTACAACCACACCGCCGAAGGCAACCACCTGGGGCCCACGCTCACCTTCCGCGGCATAGACAACGCCGCATACTACAGGCTCGTCCCCGACGACCTACGCTATTACATGGACTTCACGGGGACGGGCAACACGCTCAACATGATGCATCCGCGCGTCCTGCAACTCATCATGGACTCTTTGAGGTACTGGATCCTTGAGATGCACGTCGACGGCTTCCGCTTCGACCTCGCGAGCGCGCTGGCCCGCCAGCTCTATGAAGTGGACCAGCTCTCCAGCTTCTTCACCATAATCCATCAGGACCCTGTGATCTCCCAGGCCAAGCTCATCGCCGAACCGTGGGACGTTGGCGAGGGCGGATACCAGGTGGGCAACTTTCCGATCGGCTGGGCCGAGTGGAACGGCAAGTACCGTGACGTCGAGCGCGCCTACTGGAAGGGTGACGGCGGGCTCGTGGACGAGCTGGCCTACCGGCTGACAGGCTCAAGCGACCTCTACGAGCACGGCGGACGCAGGCCCTACGCCTCCATCAACTTCGTAACGGCCCACGACGGCTTCACCCTTAGGGACCTCGTCTCCTATGACGAGAAGCACAACGAGGCCAACGGCGAGGCCAACGGCGACGGCGAGAGCCACAACCTCAGCCACAACTACGGCGTCGAAGGGCCTACCGACGACGTAGAGATCCGGCGTATCAGGGCCAGGCAGAGACGCAACATCATGGCGACTCTCTTGCTCTCGCAGGGGGTGCCCATGATCCTCTCCGGCGACGAGATGGGCCGCACCCAGGGAGGCAACAACAACGCCTACTGCCAGGACAACGAGTTGAGCTGGCTTGACTGGGAGTTCTCGATCCTCGACAGGAACTTCCTTGCCTTCGTGCGGCGTATGATCCGGCTTCGCAAGGAACACCCCGCTTTCCGGCGCAGGCGCTTTTTCCAGGGCCGGGAGTTGAGAGGCGCGGACGCCAAGGACATCACCTGGCTCACCCCCGCGGGCCGTGAGATGACAGATGAGGAATGGAACAATTCCTTCGCCCGGTCCCTTGGTCTCCAGATGTCTGGTCTCCTGGAAGGCGAGTACGACGCGCAGGGCCGTCCCGAGGTGGACGACGACTTCCTTCTCCTTTTCAACGCCGACCAGGAAGAGGTCACCTTCCAGATCCCACCCTTCCCCGAGGAGGCCCGCTGGGAGGTCTTCATGGATACAGCGTACTCCGCCGGCCTGAAACCCGATGGCTTCCTTAAACCCGGCAGCGTATATACCCTGAGGCCCCGCTCCATGGCCGTGCTCGTGAACGGCCATCCGCGCGAGACCGTCGCGGAGGACGCGGATTGAGACTCCACCGGATGCCCTTCGGCGCCGAGGTGCTGGAGGACGGGCGGACGCGGTTCGCCCTGTGGGCACCAGCCGCCGAAACGGTAGATCTCATCCTCGAAGATGGAGCCCTCCCCATGCACCGTGAGGAGGACGGGACCTTCGTCCTCACCACAGAATCCGGGGCTGGCGCACGCTACCGCTACTGGGTAGACGGTGGGCAGGAGGTGCCAGATCCGGCCTCCCGCTACCAGCCCGATGACGTGCACGGCGCAAGCCGGGTTGTTGACCCCGCGGCCTTCGTCTGGAGGGACGAGCACTGGAAGGGACGTCCGTGGGAGGAGGTCGTCCTCTACGAGCTGCACGTCGGCTCCTTTACTCCCGAGGGGACGTTCGCCGGGATCAAGGAGAAGCTCGACTATCTCCTTGACCTCGGTGTGACAGCGATAGAGTTGATGCCGCTCTCGGAGTTCCCGGGACGGCGCAACTGGGGCTACGATGGCGTGTTGCCATTCGCCCCTGAGAGCGCCTACGGGGCCCCGGAGGATCTGAAAGATCTCGTACAGACCGCGCATACGAAGGGCCTCTTGGTCTTACTCGACGTCGTCTACAACCACTTCGGCCCCGAGGGGAACTACCTCTCTCTTTATGCACCGCAGTTCTTCACCGACCGCTACCAGACCCCATGGGGGGCTGCGATCAACTTCGACGGCGAGGGCAGCGAACACGTGCGTGAGTTCTTTGTCCACAACGCCCTGTACTGGCTGGAAGAGTACGGCATGGACGGCCTCAGGCTCGACGCGGTGCACGCTATCAACGACGCCTCTGAGAAGCACTTCCTCGTCGAGCTCGCCGAGCGCGTGCGCCAGGGTCCAGGACGCGACCGCCACGTGCACCTCGTACTGGAGAACGAGGCGAACGACGCCTCCTATCTGCGCGGGCACTACGACGCCCAGTGGAACGATGACCTCCATCACGCCCTTCACGTCGTCCTGACCGGTGAGAGCGCCGGTTACTACGCTGATTACGCCGACGCGCCG
>DASSCV010000126.1:0-2691 GCA_035697505.1 Rubrobacter sp. | reverse complement strand
TGAGCGGATGCCCACCATACAGTCACTACTCGTCCCTGAAGTGGTCGAGCTCCCTCCCCAGGACGCTGCGGAGGCTGCCGATTCGCTCGAGGAGCTCTCGGTTTACGGCTTCGAGGCGGAGCCCTTCGGCAAGACATCCTTCAGGATAAACGCGGTGATCTCCACGCTGGCAGATCGCGACGTGGCGGGAGCTTTTAGGGAGGCAATCTCTGCCAGGAAGGGTACGGTTCCTGGTATGAGCAGGGAGCAGAGGATCCTCGCCACCATAGCGTGCCACTCTGCGGTAAAGCTTGGCGACAAGCTCTCCTACCAGGAGATGGAGGCACTGATCAAGGAGTGGTTGAGCAGCCGCTCCCCGACTACGTGTCCGCATGGACGTTCGATCTGCTACCGCCTGGACCACAAGGACATAGCCCGCAAGCTGGACAGGCACTAGTCCTACAGCGACACTTCCGCTTTGGTGAACAGTCGGCGGCCTCATCTCTGGCATCGGAGCACCTCCACTATCTGCTGCCAGAGACCTTCTTTGCGCCATCTGTTGTAGCGGTCATAGATCGTCTGCCACGGCCCGAACTCCTCTTCGGGTAAGTCCCTCCACGAAGCAGCACCGCTGGCGTGAACCCAAAGCATACCGTCGATCACCGTGCGGTGGTCCCGCCATCGCCTACCACGGCCGCCATTTTGCGGCACCAACGCTTCTATGCGAGCCCACTGGACGTCGGTGAGGCGGGAGGGCATCTGGGCAAGGAGCGCTATCGCCGTTGCTGCGGGCTCAGGAGGCTGCGCGAAGTCGCCGGGCACTCTCGCTCGAAGAAGGAGATCGCGCTTGGCGGTGTGGCAGCGCTTGGCAACCGCCTGATGGGCCCTGCGCCACAGCGACCATCCCAGCCGGAACTCCCGCTGTTCTTCGGGACCTGCCATGGCCAGGATGAGGCGCCGAACCTCCGGAACGGTCGGCGGGATCAGCTCGAGCTCACGACGATCCCCCTTTTGGCCTCCGATTCCTGAGCACCATCGTGGGCCTCCGAGCGTAAGACGGCTAGGTAGGCGTGGGCCAAGAGCGAGAGCGTCACGTGTCGGTACCAGGCCTCCCACTTCCTGACCTCGTATTCGTCCAGGCCCACCTCTCCCTTGGCCTGCTCAAAGCAATCCTCTACCTGCCATCTAGTGCCTGCTACCCGGATCAGTTCCTCGGCGAGTGTCTCCTTCGGCCCGTAGGCCAGGTAGTAGGCGAGCTCGCTAGGATCACCGATGCTCCGCCTAACGAGCAACCAGCGTCCCCTCTTCTTCTCTGCCCCGTCCGGATCCGGAAGCGGCACGCAAGCCCAGTCGTAGAGTCTTTCTCCCTTGCTCCCCTTACCGGCCGAAGCCCGAAACCACGCCTCTTCCGGTAAGCGCTTGGCCACCGTCCGCGCCTGTCGTTGGCGTTCCTCGTGGTAGATGCCCTTGGTGGACGGCACCGCCAGCACATACGAGCGTCCCTGCTCTTCAAGCCATCCGCGCAAGCCCCGAGCCGTCCCGTAGACCGTATCCGCCACCACCCACCTCGCGGGCACTCCCGCTTCGAATGCTCGCTTAAGCATCTCTTTGGCCAGCTCACCCTTGGTCGCAAAGCGCACCTCCTCGGGAACGCCTGCCTCCTTCCGCCGGAGGGGATCATCCGCCCACTCCTCGCGCGGCAGGTACAGAGCACGATCCACCAACGCAGCTCCTTTCTCAGAAGCATAAGCCACGAACACCCCGACCTGGGCGTTCTCGATGCGCCCCGCGGTCCCCGTGTACTGGCGAGCCACCCCAACCGACTTCTCGCCCTTCTTCAAGAAACCAGTCTCATCCACGATGAGTACCCCGCTCTCCTCCTCGCCCAAATGTTCGACGACGTATTCGCGCAGGTCGTCGCGCACAGCGTCGGCATCCCAGCGAGCGGCGTTCAGGAGGCGCTGTGCCCCTTGGGGTCCTATCTCACCCATAGCTTCGGCCATCTGCCAGCCGTTCTTACGTTCCAGGCGTCCGAGAAGGCCGGCGAGGTAGCGCCTCGCTCGCTGTCTGACCTCTGGTCTGTGGAAACGCTCAGCGACACGAGTGTGCAGCTCGCCAAGGGCGTCTGGCCACCGCTCGATGGTGGCGAATTCCTCACCTCCACTTCGGGATTTCTTCGCAGCCAAATGCGTCTCCTCTGTTGGTTAAAGGAGCAGCATACCGTAGTTCAATGGAAGTGTCGCTGTAGGACTAGAGGGTGTCTGAGAAGCCCTCACTCGGCTCCTTTCGCTAGCCTTCCGAGCATCAGCCGGATCATCGTCACGTAGATCAACGCCTCCGTCGTCTGCTCCAAGAACTCGTAGTCGCGGCTCATCCTTCGGTTGCGGCAGATCCAGGCGAAAGTGCGTTCCACCACCCAGCGCCTGCGGATCACCTCGAAGCCCGCCGGTATGGGCTCGGGCTCCACATCGTTGCGAACCCACACCCATCGAGGCTTACGTTGGACGATCTCCAAAGAAAGCCCCAAGCCCTCGGTGATCCACCTCCTTAGATCCGCTCCTCGGTATCCTGCGTCCGCCCACAGGTGACGAAGGCCCGGGAAAGATTCGCCGACGCGATCCAGCACCATCCTGGCGCCCTCTCGATCGGCGAGGTCGGCCGGGTGGACTTTTGCCTTCATCACCAGCCCGCCCGTGTCCACCAAAAGGTGGC
>DASSCV010000125.1:0-9612 GCA_035697505.1 Rubrobacter sp. | reverse complement strand
CAGGAGACTACGAGATCCGGGCCGTCACTGCGGAGGGCGAAGGGTACTCTTACCCTGGGGGTGTGTTCTCGGAAGAAGCCTTCGAGAGATACTACGAGAAGGCCAATTGATCTCCGCCCCAACTTCCTCCTCTAGGAGCTGCGGAACAGTGTTCCGCACAGGGAGCTGAGGCGCCCCTATTGTAGAATGTTCCCATTATGGTGGATCGACGATGAGCTTCCTCTCCGAGCTTCGGGCCGACAATTAGAGAAGTCACCCGCAGGATCGCCGAGTTGTTTTACACTACCTCCGGGATTGTGGCCGAGCACCTGTGCAGTGCATTTCGGGCAGGTCGTTTGGCACCTACTGCGCGATGATTACTCTGGCGCTGACCGGCGACGTCATGCTCGGGCGCGGGGTCGCTGAGGTCCATAACTATCATCTGCGTCCCGAGGCGCCGTGGGGCGACGTGATGTCCCTTCTGGACGCTGCGGACCTACGCATCATCAACCTGGAGTGTGCTATCACGGATAACGAGCGGCCGTGGACCCGTACGCCCAAAGTCTTCCACTTCAGAGCCCATCCCTCTGCCATCGAGACCTTGCGGACGGCCCGGATCGATGCCTGTTCGCTGGCCAACAACCACACTCTAGACTTCGAGGAACAGGGGTTGCTCGATACCTTGGAACACCTGGACACGGCCGGTATTCGGCACGCCGGAGCTGGCCGCAACCGAGAACAAGCTGCAGATCCGGCCATTCTTACTGTGCCAGCGGACCACGTGCGCCGGGTGGCGCTGCTGGCGTTCACGGACAACGAACCGCCGTTTGCCGCCGGCATCGACAGGCCGGGCACGAACTACCTGCCGGTCTCCCTGAAACCGGATGTTCTTCGGCGGGTAGAGAGGACGGTGTCGTACGTGCGCGAAATGGGGGTAGACACGATCATATTCTCCAACCACTGGGGCCCGAACATGGTGCAGCGGCCCAGAGAGATCTTCCGCCGGTTCGCCCGTGCGGTCATAGATCGGGGAGCAGACATCTACTACGGGCACAGTGCGCACGTCTTCCAAGGGGTGGAGATCTACCGCGGCAAACCCATCCTTTACGATACGGGCGATTTTATAGACGATTACGTGGTTGGCCCCGAGATGCGCAACGACTGGTCTTTCCTCTTTCAGGTTTCCGTAGAAGAGGGCAGGCTCGAGCGTCTGGACCTTACCCCGGTCAAACTCTCTTACGGGCGGGTTGACCTCGCTACGGGCGGCGAGCGAGAAAGCATCCTGGACCGGATGGAACGCCTGTCCGCCGAGATGGGTACCTTCTTTGCCCGTCGCGAAGGCGCCCTGGTGCTCGAACGCGCCTAGCGTCCCGCTCCTTGCGCGGTCAAGAGAGCATCCGCAGACTCGAAAAGCCGAGGAGTAGTGACGACCCCTCCAGATGGTGCCCACAAAAGGCTACTGCTCTGGGAACGCGCGCCATGGAGCCTGACGAAGCGGGCCCAGGCGATGGTGCGGCCCCAATATGCAACAGCCTGCGGCCCCATCCAACTCCGCACCGAAGTGCGGGTGGCCTTGGGGCTCGATCTTCGTCTATGGCATATCATGGCTGACCGGTACAGATTCATTCCGACGCAACCCCTTGGGAGCGGTAGAACCAATCCTTAATGACAGGGAGGTGCAGTATGACGAAGAGGGCTTCCGCCACGGCAGAATCCGGCCGCTCACGCCTCCGCGGCTTTCTCCTTGTATTGGGGATCGTGCTGCTGGCGGCCAACCTGCGCCCCGCACTCACCGGCGTGCCCCCCTTGATCGGCCAGATCCGGGCGGACACCGGCATATCCAACGGTGTAGCAGGGCTTCTCACGACGTTGCCCCTCTTGGCTTTCGGCCTGCTTTCGCCGATCGCGCCGCGCGTAGCCCGTCGGTTCGGCATGGAGCGCGTGCTGCTGGCGAGCCTGCTCGTCCTGGTGGCTGGCATACTGTTGCGCTGGGTGGGGGCCATGGCGGCCCTGTTCTTGGGCACGGTCGTCCTGGGAGCGGCGATCGCGGTATCCAACGTGCTCTTGCCTGGTCTCGTCAAGCGAGAGTTCCCCGAACACGCCGGCCTCATGACGAGCGTGTACTCCACTTCGCTAGGCATCAGCGCCGCGCTCGCCGCCGGTGTGAGCGTGCCCTTGGCACAGCTGGCCGGCATCGGATGGCGAGGAGCATTGGCGGTGTGGGCCCTTCCCGCCCTGCTCGCCAGTGTCGCCTGGCTCCCCCAGCTCGGCCGTAGCGATCATCCTGCGGATCCAGCCGCCCGAAGCTCCCCTGGGGTCAGTGACCTGTGGCGTTCGCCTCTTGCTTGGCAGGTGACACTGTTCATGGGGTTGCAGTCACTCTCGTACTACGTGACGCTGACGTGGCTACCTGAGATCCTGCAGGCGGAGGGGATGGGTGCAGCCAGAGCAGGGTGGATGCTCGGGCTCTCTCAGGCCGTGGCGATCGTGACAATGTTCTTGGCTCCCATGATCGCCGAGAGGAGGTCCTCTCAGCGAGGCGTCGTTGGGGTGGCCGTTGGCATGTCTGGTGTCGGCGCTTTGGGCCTTCTGGTCGCTGGTTCCACCGCCAGTACCCTGTGGGTCGTGCTGCTGGGCCTCGGCCAGGGGGCGGCCTTCAGCCTGGCGCTCACCTTCTTCGCGCTGCGTGCTCCAGACCCCGGGCACGCCGCTGCGCTCTCGGGTATGGCCCAGTCGGTCGGTTACCTGCTCGCCGCGGGTGGGCCTTTCCTCTTCGGCGTCCTTCGCGATGTGACGGGAACGTGGAGGGTGCCGCTGGCATTGCTGCTCACGGTTACCATATGTCTTTTGATCGCAGGAATTGGTGCCGCCCGCGACGCCCACGTCGATGCATCTGCCCCAGAAGAAGCGGGGTGATAATGAGATATCCGACCTGGATTTGAGGTGGAAGCGATGCTTACTCTGTTCGTTCTCCCGCTGATCCTGGCCTTCGCCCCGGCTGCAGTGTGGGCGCTCAGGGCGGGCGGCCCGCGGCGGCTATGGTTGCTTGGCGCATTCGCGCTCCTGGCGCTCATCCTCGCGGCGCTCGTGCTCTCCGCCGTATACTCCGTCCCTAGCGTGTGGCGAGTCGTACTCTATTTCCTGGTGTTCGTGGGGCCATCTGTCCTGTTCACCAATGCTGCTCTCACGGTGGCAGGGGCTTTCGAGAGGGCGCTTTGGACCCAGCTGATTACGGCGTTTGTTGGGTGCTTGGTCGGGCTTGCGGTGGGCTTTGTTGTGGCCGTCTATGGGTTAGGAGTGTGGTCTTAGATGCGTCTTCGGAAGTATTACTCTTTCGGGCTCGGAGAACGATCCGCGTAGCGGTTTCCATAACACCTGGCTGGCGATCTCATGGCCTCTACATACCACCCACATCATTCATCCCTGGCTGGGTTCGATCACGGCTCTGGATGATTCAATCGTGCGCGGTAGACTTCGTAGGTCTCGACGTCTTCGACCTTGCCGTCGAAGGCTTCAGCACCGAAGACTCTAAACCAGTGGGCGGCCTCATCAGTGGCGTGCATCAGTTGCTCGTCCTTCCAGAGCGTCACAGCTAGCATCTTGCCGTCCTCCTTATTGACCAGGAGCAAGTCGCCCGAGTAACCTTTCTGCATTCTGAGGGCAGGGATGAGATGTTCATCTATCTGATGGTATCCCTGTTGGAGGCTCTCGGGGCGAATGTTGAACTGGGTTACCCTGGCGAACATGGCAGCACCGCCTTTTTCTTGGAGGGATGGACCATCCCATTATGTCGTACTTTCTGGACGTATGTAGAAGGCAGTTCCCAGGTGCGAAAAAGTCGCCAGGCTTTCAGCGCAAGCTCCGGAGAGTCTATACACTCCTGTCTATGAGCGAGAGCACCGAGCGTGAAGTACCCCTGGCCCTGATGGTCCAAACGCCCGACGAGCCCGGCGCGCTCCACGCCCTGACCAGGGTGTTCCTCGACCATGAGGCGAACATAACCCACGTCGACATCGCCGAGCGGCGCGAAGGTCTCTCCACAGTCTACTTCGAGCTCGAGGACGTCGCCGGCGAAGCCGCGGACGTGCTCATAGGTGACCTACATGCGCTACCCGTCGTGAGGGCGGCAGAACGGGCGCCCTCGTTCCAGAAGGTGTACGGCAAGCGGATCATCGTGGTCGGCGGCGGGGCGCAGGTGGGCCAGGTGGTGGTCGGCGCGGTGGCCGAGGCCGATAGGCACAACATTCGCGGTGAGAAGATCTCCGTCGACACCATCCCTCTGGTCGGCGAAGAAGAGCTCGCCGCGGCGACGCGCGCCGTGGCCCGCCTGCCGCGGGCAGTGGCGCTTGTCCTGGCCGGTGCGCTGATGGGTGGGGAGGTCACCCGCGCGGTACACGAGATCCGCGAGAAAGGGATCATCGTGCTGTCGCTCAACATGCCAGGCAGCGTTCCTGACGCCGTTGACCTGGTGGTGAGCGACCCGGTCCAGTGTGGTGTGATGGCCGTTATGGCAGTATCCGATTCGGCCCTCTTCGATATCACTCGACAGCGGGGTCAACGATATTAGTCCTCTCGGGAGATGATTGAAAATCGCTCTGCGACTACTGGCAGTCGTAGGTCGAGTCCTGGGGAGAATTAGATACACTTGAGGACATTAGCCTGTGACGGCGGACGACAGGAGGTGCGACCATGAGGTTGGTGATCTTCGGACCGACGGGCGGCACCGGGCGGCGTCTCGTGGAGAGGGCGATCGCAGAAGGGCACGACGTTACCGCTCTAGTGAGAAACCCCTCCAGAATGAGCGCGCGCCACCGGCGGCTAAAGGTCGTCGTGGGGGACGTCTCCGACGCAGGGAAGGTGCGTGAGGCGGTGGCCGGCAACGAGGCGGTGATCAGCGTCCTCGGCTCACGGCAACCTAGCAACCCGCTCCACCCTCACAGGCCAGGAGACCCCAATGGGCCGGTTTCGGCCGGCTCCGCCAACATCATCTCGGCGATGAAGGAGCATGGTTTGCGGCGCTTCGTGTGCCAGACAGCGTGGGGGGTGGGGGAGAGCAAGCAGGATCCAGGGTTTGCGGGCGCGTTCTTCATGAAGGTGCTCGTCCCGCCGCTGCTCAGGGATGAGTACGCAGAGAAGGAGGCACAGGAGAAGCTCCTGCGGGAGAGCGATCTGGAGTGGATCATCGTACGCCCCATGATACTGACCAACGGGCCGTGGACGAACGACTACCGTGTGGGGCTGGATCTGAAACCGGGCCGGCGCCCTTACATCTCTCGAGCAGACGTTGCCGACTTCTTGATGAAGCAGCTCACCGACGATACATTCGTACACAGGGCGCCGGCCATCGGCTACTGACCCAGGGCGCAGGACCATTCGAACGATCCCGCCGCAGGGACATCCAAGGCAGAGGAAGGAGCTGGACTCCGCACCGTTAGTGTCATACAGTAATATCTAGACGGGAAAGGGGTGACGCCACTGGATACCCTCTCAGATAATTTCGTGCGGGCCGCCCGGTTGGACGATGTGCGCGCTGCCGGTCGCACCTCTGTCCGTGTTGCCGGCCACTCGCTCGCGCTCTTCTTCCATGGCGGTAGGGTGCATGCCCTGGATAATCGCTGTCCCCACATGGGATTCCCCTTGCACCGGGGGACCCTACAAGACGGCATCCTCACCTGCCACTGGCATCACGCCCGCTTCGACCTCGAGAGCGGTGGAACATTCGACCAGTTTGCTGACGAGGCGCGCGTCTTTCCGGTGGAGATCAGAGACAACGAGGTATGGGTTGATCTCTCGCCGCGGGAGGACCGTCCGGCTTACCTGCGCCAACGCCTGAGAGATGGGTTGGAGCGCAACATCTCGTTGGTCGTGTCCAAGTCGGCCATCGGGCTTCTTGGCGGCGGGGAAGATCCCGCCGAACCTTTCCGCGTTGGGCTTGAGTTCGGCAGCAGATACCGGCGAGCGGGGTGGGGGCAAGGACTGACCATGCACGCCTGCATGATGAACCTCTTACCTCACCTGGCTCCCGAGGACCGGCCACGGGCCCTCTACCACGGGCTCTCCGCCGTCTCACGTGACTCTGCCGGGGAACCGCCACGCTTCTCCCTGCGTCCGCTGCCCACTGAGACGGTGGACCTGGCCACGCTCAAGGTCTGGTTCCGGCGGTTCGTCGAGGTGCGCGACTCAGAAGGGGCCGAGCGCTGCATCGTCTCTGCGGTGCGCACCGGGGCAGATCCCGCCCAGATGGCAGATCTGCTCCTCTCTGCCGCCACTGACCATCGCTACCTGGATAGCGGGCACGTCCTGGACTTCACCAACAAGGCGCTAGAAGCACTCGACATCGCCGGATGGTCGCATGCTGAGGTCGTCCTCTCCAGCCTGGCCGAAGGATATGTGGGTGCGAGGCGCATGGAGGAGTCGAACTCCTGGCGTAACCCCGTGGATCTGGTAGAGATACTCGAGGCCGCCTTCGAGCAGCTGCCGGCCGCACTCCAGTGCGGCCGGGATCGGCGTGGAAGGTGGGAGGGCCGTGAGGAACTCGCCACCGTGCTGCTGGGAGAGGAAGGGGGAGCCATCGCCGAGACGCTACTCGAAGCGCTGCGGGAGGGCGGCACCGAAGAGGAGCTGGCCGGGGCGGTGGCTTACGCCGCTGCGCTGCGCATAGCGCGCTTCCCAACCACGAACGAGTTCGGCGACTGGGACACCTCCCTTCACACTTTCACCTTCTCCAACGCCGTCCAACAGGGGCTGCGGCGGGCTCCCTCTCCGGAGTTGCTGAGAGGGGTCTTCGACGCCGCGATGAGTGTCCACCTCGACCGCTTCCTCAACGTTCCGCCCTCACGTGTGCCGGAGCCCAACGGTTCGGAGGCGGCGCCAGATGAGTTGCTAGCAGAACTTTCAACGCTGCTCGATGAAAGGCAGAAGGTAGATGCAGCTGGGGCACTGGTCGCCAACTACCTCTACAGTGGGGGAGACCCTGACCGGCTCCTGGCAGTGATGGGTGGCCTGCTCCTCAGGGAGGACCGTAACTTTCATACGATACAGGCCATCGAAGCTGCCTTCAGGGTGTATGCCGGTTTGCGTGACTCCACAGTAGGCGCACATGTGCTGATTGCTGCCGCGCGTTACCTGGCAGCCCACTCTCCCACCATGCGTTCCCAGGGACAGACCTACGATATCGCCCGTCGCCTCTCTCGGGGTGAGATCCTCTACGAAGAATGAGCAACGCAGCTCCCCGGAGTCGCTAACTTTCGTTCGATGAGCGTATCGACGATCAGGGCCCGGAGGAAGGGAGCAACGTCGGCAGCTTTGTGACGGGCCGAAAAGGAGCTCTAATCTTGCCCACTAAAGAGCCTTCGCCAGGACCCCTTGGCTCTCTGCAGGTCCTGTCGCAGCCTCCTCGCTTCTGCGTGCAGCCTATCTGCGCGTTCGCGTTCTCGACGGTGCCCCTCCCGCTCCTGCTCTAGCTCAGCCAAGAGCTGCTCCCTCTCTTCTCTCTCGGTTCGCCTGGCACGGTCCAGGCGGCTCTTCAGGTGTCCCACCAGCCTGTGAAGATCACCCATCTCCTCTACGAGTTCCCGGAGCATCTCGGCAGAAAGTCCTTGGGAGGCTTCTGCAGTGTCCTCGGGTGAGGATTCGGCGGATACCCGTTCGTCCGCGGCTTGCTTTGGGATCTTCCACCGACCGCTCTGCGGGTCTCGTTCTCCTTCTATCTCTCCGTTCTCGAGGCTCTTCAGGAGACTACGCTGGGGAACCTCGAGGATCTGCGCCGCCTCTGGGAGGGTGTAAAAGTCCCTTGTTGGCATCGTTCGTGCTCTATTCCCGAGTCTAGAGTAAAACCCGCCCTATCCCGCAACCATGCATACTAGCAGATCTGCTCGCTACTCGGCCCACTCTACCTTCGGCACCCCCGACCGGTCGAACTCGTCTATTCGCTCGCGCCCGAGCGACTCCAACTCTCGCAGGCATCGTTCGCTTTCACGGACTAGCTTCGCCACGTCGACGCCGAGGGTCACAGGTTCGAACTCTCTCAGGCGAGCGGCGCCGTTCCGCAAGAGTCCTGTAGCCCCGCGCCAGTTGCCGTTCTGGAGGTGGTAGAAACCCACGCCGACTTGAAGGATGCCCTGGTAGAAGAAACGGACACGCCCTGGCTCCTGCATCCAGGCCTCTTCGAGATACTCGTGGCACTCGTAGAACTCGCCCCTGTTGAACTCCTCTATGCCTTTGAGGGCGAGGTCGGGCAGCCTTTCGGGAGAATCCTCCGGCGCCTCTCCGGGCACCCTGTCGCTAGCCGCAGCCGCAGCCTCCGCCGCAGCAACCGCCACCGCCGGCCATCCTGGCGTCCATCACGGGGTTCGTCGAGAGGGCTGAGGCGCCAGGGGTTATGGAGGCGAAGTTGGAGATCACACGCCGCGACTGCGTCGAGCCGCACTCAGGACACTCTGCCGGCTCGTCCGCGTCGCTCATGGGGCGCATCAAGTCGAAGCGATCCTCGCAGCCTGCGCACTTGTACTCGTAGAGAGCCATCCTATCCCACCTCTCGGTTCACTGATCTCACATCACATCTATTGTACCGCCCCTCGCGCCCCGATGGGAGTCTTGCCGAGGGGAGCGCCATCGGCGAGCACGATGAGCATAGAGTCGACGGAGCGATTCTGGATCTTACCCACCGTTAAGTTCCGTTAACTCTCCTGAAAGAGGGGCAGAATCGGTGACCCAGGATGGTAAGCTGCGCGTACATCAGGAAGCCGGTGCCCGCCTTTCAGGGGTAATGGGGAAAGGGAAAGGAGAAGCGTGGGCACCGGCTGCTCTATTCATATCGCACATAGTGCTTCTGTCAAGGCCGAATGCCACTGACTCTCTCACGGGCCCGTCATCCGCGAGCACTTTGTCTGGCGCGGCCGCCGAACTCAGGTCCCGTTAGTCCTCTTTGCGCAACTGCGGTAAACTCGCCCCACGAGGCCAGATCGGGGCCGTAGCTCAGTCGGGAGAGCGCCGCCTTTGCACGGCGGAGGTCAGGGGTTCGAATCCCCTCGGCTCCACTTCTAAAAAATGGCGATTTGCAGGTAAAACGTGAAACAACGATGAGTTCACTGCATGCTAGTGGGACCCTTGTGCAGCAACCGTGCAGCAACGCGGAGAGAGCCTGCGAAGGTAACTATCAGCAGCTTCTATGATCGCTGGTCAAGTGACCTTCTCAAGTGCGCTCTGGCCTCAGTAAAAACAGACTCAGTATCCATGGCTAGGCTTAGATGACTCTGGATCGGTTGCTCTGCTGTAACGGATCACCCCTTGATGTGGTACACGAAGGAACGACCGTCTTTTTCGACGCTGGCCCTCCCCAAGGCCACCAGGACGAGGAGCACACTCTGAGCGGAGTATTTCACCTGATTGCCATACGTATAAGTAAGGCCGAAGCGGGCGGCCATGGGTCTAACTATTTCCGCCGCCTCGGACTCCCCCAGTAGAACTCGTCGAAGCCTTCCTCTCTGACCTTTAGCACCGCTCGCCTGAACTCGCGCTGGTCTCGGACCCTGTGGCGCAAAGTGTATTGGTGGGGATTGCTCTTGCTCCGTGCGTCCTGCCAGGGCGCATGGTCCACGAATGCTGCGAACTCTGCGTCCGTCATGGGCCAGC
>DASSCV010000124.1:0-7104 GCA_035697505.1 Rubrobacter sp. | reverse complement strand
GAATATCTTCTCCCAGTCGGCCTCGTGGTCGTTGGCGCCAAAGACGTTGCTCCTCCAGTCGTTGAACGCGTAGAAGAGCCAGTACCGCAAGACGATCCAACCGTCCTGCCTAACCACGTGCCCATGGTACCTGAAGTGTTCTTCCTTCTCCATGAAGCGGCCGTACAGGACGCGCGCCCCCTCCACGTCTCCGCCGGGAACCCTGCCCCTGGCCAAGAGCACCAACGAGAAGAGCGCGTCCGCCAGCCTCGAAATGTAGCCGACGCGCGCGAGGCGTCCCCTCCCGGCCCGGAAAGTCTCCCTGGGCCAATCAGGGTTCGTGTGCGAGCGCCTCGCCCGCCGGCGCGCCCGGCGACCTTGATTCTCGTCTTCCTTGGGGTTGGGGATCTTGAGGTAGTGTACGGCGCCGGTGGTGTCATCCGGTTGCTGGGCTAGCCTCTCCAGGGTGAGCTCTCCGGCCGGAACTACGCAGAGGGCGTCCTCGCCCGGACGCCGGACCCAGAGGCTGCAGGCGTCAACGTAAGGCTCGCAGTCCATCGGGTAGAACCACTCGCCCTTGGTGAACCGGATCACGGGCTCGAAGCGGCGCAGCAATGCCTCAGCGGTCTTCGCGTCCACGCTCTCCTCATTCGTCATGTGCGATCTCCGGTCTAGCCTCCGCCGGCGTCAGCTGCCTGCGTTGGACCACCGCCCGCACGCTGCGAGAGTTGAGGAGCAGGATCATCAAGATGCAGTAGGCGATTATGGGGTAGGCGAACCACGGACGCGAAGCGCCGTAGAAAAACAGGCAGGACAGCATGATCAGGGCTTGCGCGACCGAAGCCAGCATCCACCCGCGGCGCCTGAGCAGCACGAAGCCGAGGCCCGCCAGGAGCAACAGGACCACGGGCGCGAAAAAATAGACCGCGAACAGGATCGCCCGTTTGAGATCCTTCACCTCGGCCTTGTCAGTGGCTTGGAGCCGAATCTGGCCCGGCTTGTTGGAAAGATTCACTATCGTGTCCCAGTCGATGCTGGCGAACAACCAGATGCCGATCCCCACCATCGCGCCCAACTGAAGAATGAGCAGTACACCAAGCACCCGTGTCTGTCGGTACAAAGCTCCCCTCTGTGTTCGGTTAGAAGCCTCGATCAGGCTCTGGCGGGTAGGATAACCCCTTGCGCACGCTCACGCACCTCCTGCCCTACCCTGGCTCTCGCGAGCTAGAGCCCGTACAGACGTGTCGCGTTCGCACGCAGCACGTCCTCACCGGCGGCCTCGGCCGCGGCGAGGTCTAGCTCTCCTCGAGACACGAGCTCTCCGAGTGCCTCGCCGATCACGCGCCTGCCGTCCATAGCGCTGATCCAGTGCAGCTCGGGCACGCCGATGCCGTCTGAGCTGTACATGAGCTTGGAGGTCGGGGCGACGCCGAGCGCCTGCCGGGTGAAGGAGAGCATCTCGCCGTAGCCGAGCAACGGGATGCCGTAGGAGAGGTCCAGGTAGACGTTCTGGTAGACCGCAGCCAGGTAGCCCCCCTGTCTGGTATAGGGGTAGCACTCGTGTAACAGCACCACAGGCATGCCGCGATAGTCCGACCGCTGGAGGATAGGGCGCAGGTAGAGCGGGTTGCCGAGCAGAAGGTCGGTGTCGGCGTCGCCGTAGCCGACGTGGAACTGGAGCGGAATCTCCTGCCTGGCCGCCTGAGCGAACGCGACATGCAGCAGGGTATCCAGGAGTGGCTTGTGTACGAGGCGCGCAGGGCCAGGACCGTCAGCCCGCCCGTACTCCAGGAACGATTCTTCGGCCTCCTCGCTTGGCCACTCCCGAACGTCCAGGCCAGTCCTGTAAGCGGCGATGCTCTTGAGCGCCACGTAGCCCCTGCCCCGCGCGTCTTCCAGTTCGGCGGCGAGCGCCTCTTTCACATCCTCCAGAGAGTCGTGTTCCGCGAGCAAACTCTCCATCAGGATCTCGAGCCTCAGCATGGGCTCCGCACGGCAGCCTCCGAGATCTCCCAACTCAGGTACGGGAAACACCTCTTCGGGCGGCGGGAATCCCGTATCAATGAGCAAGGTATCGACGTTCGCGGCGCGCAACAACGCGCCTGTGAGCTCCCGTCCGTCCCTCCCGGTCCTGGCTGCGAAGACGACCTCTTCTTCCGGCTCGCAACCGAGGAAATCTGCCAGCGTCCGGATGAGACGCCGGTAGAGGGTCGTGCTCGCGACGTGGTCTCGCGCCATTTGAGGCTCTGTAGACTCGGTGAAGGACTGCCGCCAGCTCGCGAGGTCATCGAACGTCTGGTCCCGCAATATGCCGTGGCAGTGATTGTCAACGACGGGGATCTGGGTGAGGTCTACAGTGAGGGCTACAGTTTGCATACGCCACCTCCGTTCAAAGCATCACGTGGTAGAGATTCTTCGATCCGCCCTGCGGCCCGAAACATGGCCACGAGGGCGGCCATATGATCACGCTTCGCCTTCTTTCTTGCAGGCATCAGACCGGAGGTTACGGGTATCGGCAAAATACCTGTAACCTGTCTTCTAGTAGAGCATCGCGGCTGTGGACGCTACTTCTTCCGGTGGAAGCTCGCTTGCTATTTTGGCCTGCGCCCGGGCCACGGCCACGTGGGTGTGCACGAGTGGTTCGCCCAGCGCCTCTATGAGGGCATGATCTTCTTCCAGCGCATCCAGGGCCTCGTCCGGGGATGCGGGGAGTGGCAGGATACCCCTGGAGGCGCGCTCCTCGTCGCTGAGCGTGGCCGGGTCCACCATCGTCGGCTCCCCGGGGTCGAGGCCGCGATCAATACCGTCCATCCCGGCGGCCAGGACCGCGGCCAGGGCCAGGTAGGGGTTCGACGTGACGTCGACCGGCTTGAGCTCGACGTTTGCGGTCGCGGACTCTCTGCCGGCCACGGGGGAGGCGAGCCGCACGGCTGCCTCCCTGTTATCCAGGCCGTAGGCGGCGTAAGCCGAGGCCCACATGCCAGGAGCGAGGCGCTGATAGGAGTTGGGGCTCGGGGCGGTGAACGCCATGACGGCGGGCAGATGCTCCAGTATACCGGCCACGAAACCTGAACCAGGGCCACTCAGGGCTCCTGAGGCATCGAAGAGGACAGGGGCCTCGTCTTCGTAGAGGCTGATGTGCAAGTGGTGGCCGTTGCCTGCTCCTTCGAGATACGGCTTCGGGGCCATCGTGGTCCCGAGTCCCATCTGGTGGGCCACGCCCCTGATCGCCTCGAGTACCATCACGCGCTTGTCCGCCGCAGCTAACGCTTCGTCCTCCCCGACGGAGAGCTCGAGGTTTCCCTGCCCGACCTCGGCGTGGCACTGCTCCGGCCGGATACCCATCTCCTCCAGCGTCTGTGCCAGCTCCGCGACGAAGTCCGCCGCCGGGGTCAGCGCGTAGCTCCCCGCATAAGGCGTCCTGTCCAGCGGACCCTCGGCATCCCAGACGTAGAACTCGGCCTCGTAGGCGGCGAGCGTCCTGTACCCTCTATCCGAAAGTCGTCCAAGCACCCGCTTTAGGGCGCTGCGCGGGCACCCTTCCCATGGCGTGCTCGCGTCGGTCTCAGTCATATCGACGGAGACCATCGCCTGCCCCCGGGCGAAGGGCAGGGGAGTGAATGTCGAGAGGTCAGGGACCAGCCGGCACTCCCCTACGGGGCTCAAGCCAGACTCCTGGTGTAGCGCCCCGCTCGGGTCGAGTGCCAGAACCCCTTTCGCGAGCCCCACCCCGGCCCTTGCCCTCCCGTCGAAGCCGTCCCTGTAGACTGCCTTGCATTTGGGAATGCCAGCGTGGTCCACGAACACGAACCGTACCCACAGAGTATCGTCAGGTAACGGCCGCACCACGTTATCCTGCGCCTCGCGCTCGGCTTGCATCTAACCCTCCAACTTCTAGCCGAAGATCCTCAACCTCCCACAAGGGAGCTTACAATATAGATCATCTCGACCTGGCGCCGCTCGGCCCGGTCATCCTGCTTTCCGGCGCTTATTGCTCCGCTTTGGAGGGGGTGATGTTGCGGTTGAAGCGGAAGACGTTCTGCGGGTCGTAGCGGTCTTTGAGGGCCACGAGGCGCTCGAAGTCCTCTGGCGCGTAGGCGGCCTTTACCCTTTCGGCGCTCGCGCCTTCGAGCTCCATAAAATTGACGTAGGTGTCGCCGGTTTGGAAGGGACGAGTCGCGTCGGTCACCTGGGCGAGGAAAGCCAGGACACCTTCCGCCATCTCCGGGGTGAAGGCCGGCCCGACCCCGTTCATGATGTATTTGGAGTCGCCCTTGCCCATGGTGCTCAAGTGCCCGGCTGTGCGCTCCAGGGCGCCGCCGAGCTGCCTGATCTCGAGCATGATCAGGGGCGAGCCAGAACCGGCGCCGGCTACCTCTACGAACGTTTGGATAGCCTCGGGCGAGAGATCGCTCAGCATCTCGGAATGCTGGCGGGCGCCCATCGGGTCGACAGGGTCCATGCTTATGGAGTCCATCGCCGCGTAGGGCATTATCCCGAAAGTATCCATGATCGGCTCGCCGAGCTCCTCGCGCATGGGCCGCACCAGCTCCTCGCCGTCACCGGGCGACTCCCCGCAGTAGCAGCCGCGCAGCGCTATTACGGACTTGCCGCGTAGCGGCTCGGGGAGCGCAGGCAACGGAGGCACATTCAAGAACGCCACCCCCGAGGTCATCTCCTCGGGGAGGTCAGCGCTCCAGCGGGCGTAGGCATCCAGCACCTCGGGCGCCTTCTCCACAGGGTAGATGAGGTTGCCACCGTAGAGCATCCCAATGGGATAGAGGTCGAATTTCAGTGAGGTGACTATCCCGAAGTTGCCGCCTCCTCCCCCGAGACCCCAGAACAGCTCGGGATGCTCCTCGGCGCTCACGCGCACAAGCTCGCCATCTGCGGTGACTACATCCGCCTCCCTCACGCTCGCGGCGTTGAAGCCGTACTTGCGCCCGAGCCACCCGAAGCCGCCGCCCATGGTATAGCCGACAATGCCGACGTAAGAGGTTGAGCCCAGGAGGCCGCCCAGGCCGTGCACCTGGGACTCGTGGATCAGGTCGAGCCACAGCGCCCCGGCCTCGACCCGCGCCGTCTCGTCTACGGGGTCTACCCTGACCCCTCTCATGCCAGAGGTGTTGATCAGGACCCCACCGTCACAGGCCACGCCCACGCCGTGGCCCGTCGCCATCACCCCGACGCCCAGTCCTCCTTCGCGGGCGAAGCGGACGGCTGCTATCACGTCGGCCGCGCCTTTGGCCACGACTACCAGCGCGGGAGTCTGATGGGCGGCCAGGTTCCACGCCCGGCTCGCCTCCTCGTAGCCTTCCTCTCCAGGCGCGTGGGCGGTGCCGCGCAGGCCGGCCCGCAAGGTCTGTAGCGTCGAACCCTGGATCACCGTCTCCATAATGTCTCCCCTCTCTCAGGGTTTCGAGCCGGAAGGCTGATTCCTCCTGGCCGGTCCAGACAACAGGACGCAGCCTAACCTTCGAGAGTAGAAGATACATCCCCCAAATGGACTATTTTGGAAGTTGGCCTACATCCAGCCGCGGCGCTTGAAGAGGACGTAGAGCGTGAGGGAGGTGAAAGCCATGAGCACCAGGGCGAAGGGGTAGCCGAGCAGCCAGCCCAACTCGGGCATGTAGTCGAAGTTCATCCCGTAGATCGTCCCTATTAGCGTGGGCGCGAACAGTATGGCGGCCCAGGCGGAGATCTTCTTTACCTGCTCGTTCTGGGCCAGGCTCGCCAGGGTCAGGTTCACGCTGAGGATGCTCTGCAGCAGCTCGCGAAAGCCGGCGAGCCGTTCCGTAACCTGCAGGACATGGTCACGGACGTCGCGTAGATGCCTCCGTACCTCCGGGTCGACGTCTATAGTCTCGTCCCGCATCATATCTCCAAGCACACCCCCGAGCGGTTCTGTCGCCCGCTGGAACTCGATCACCTCGCGCGAGAGCTCGTAGATCCTGCGCGACACGCTGGCATTACCTCCGAAGACCTCGGCCTCTATCTCCTCGATATCGTTCTCGAGGCCGTCGACTACGGGTCCGTAGTCATCAACGACACGGTCCATTATGGCGTGCAGGATCGCCTCGGGTCCACGGCGCAGGTGCTCTGGGTCGGCCTCCAGTTGCTTGCGTACCCCGCCCAGGTCCGGTGCCTCTCCATGGCGCACGCTCACTACGAAGTCTTCTCCCACAAAGAGGTGGACTTCGCCGAACTCGACCCTCTCCTCCTCGTCCAGGTAGCGGGCAGGCTTGAGCACGACGAAGAGCGTATTCCCGTAGCGCTCCAGCTTGGGCCTCTGGTGGGCGTCAGTCGCATCCTCGACTGCCAGCCCGTGCAGGCCGAACTCCCCTGCCACGGACGAGAACTCCTCTTGCGTGGGCTTGTAGAGGCCTATCCACGCTACACCGCGTCGGTTTCGGACGGCCTCATAGGTCTCTTCGAGGGTGGCCGGCTCTGCGGTACGGCGGCCGTCCACGTAGATGGCGTTGTCCACTATCACGGCAGCATTATACGCCCGCGCTTGCAGCTGCTACTCCTCAGCGGGCGGCGCCTGTACGACTGCGCGCTTCTACTCGTCGGTCTCCCCCTCGAAGACCGCGAACGCGGTGCCCTGGGGATCGCCAAGGACGGCGATCTTGCCGATGAGCTGGAGGTCGGAAGGCTGCACGTCAGTGAGCTGGTCGTCGAGCAACGGCCAGGCTCGGATGAGCCGTAACGAGCGCTCATTTACTCGGCTATCGAGAGTAGACGCACTCTGAACGTTTCGCCCGTGGAGGCGCTGGTGGACCTTCGGGGTGACCGCTCGGCATGTTCAGCAGGTCGAGTGGATGAGCGCTCCGACCTTCTGTGTCTCCCGCAACTCTTCGTAGAGTCGGGCGGCCTCTTCGGTCTGTACGACGTGCGTGGGGATCTCTCTTTCTTCCAGCATCCTGAGGGTCTCGGGCGCAACACCGAGACGTTCGTGGAAGCCTCTGGAGAGGATCACGACCTTAGAGCCTCGTTCAAGCAGTCTCTCCACATCGGCCGGCTGTATGCCGGGATCGTGGTTTGTGCCTGTCTCGTTCCAATCCCACTCTTCCGCGCCTCCGGGGTAGAGTTTTACGTCCTTGAAGACGCCGCTCTCGGTCTCCA
>DASSCV010000123.1:0-2688 GCA_035697505.1 Rubrobacter sp. | reverse complement strand
TACACGTCATCCTTCCCATCGGGAAAGGGTTCACGAGCAAACGGAGGTTTTCCCGATGGTGGTGACGGCAACGGCTCTCTTCGGGTATCCTCAAGACCCGAACGCTTTCGAGGAGTACTACGCAAACACCCATGTGCCATTAGCGGAGAAGATCCCGAACCTACAACGCTACGAGAGGGCCAAGATCGTCGCCACCCCCGATGGCAGCGAACCGCCCTACTACCGGATCGCAGCGTTGTATTTCGAGGACATGGAGCAGCTGCAGCAGAGCTTAGCCTCGGAGGAAGGCCAGGCGACGGTGGCGGATGTGCAGAACTTCGCCACGGGGGGAGTGACATTCTATTTCTCGGAGGTAGATTCCTAGGCGGCTTGGCAACCCCGCCCCTCTGCTCTGCAACTTCCGAGTAACACCATCAGGGGAAGTTCCGAGAACACCCCTTCTAGGCAGTCCCGTGAATAGAGGCAGGAGGACGCATCTCCTGATTGCTACGATAGTGGATCTCTACCCCCCGCTCTACCTTTAGGCCGATGCCGCGTCGCCCGGTCTCACATTATTATCGAAGGCAGCTTAACGGAAGGAGACGAGATGCAGACTCGGACAAGGAGGTGACCGTGCGAGGAGGTTAGAAGTCGAACGAATGCGATAGATCGTAGCCAGTCAACTACCTCAACCAAGGATCAACCCGGAAGACGAAGGAGAAGCAATGAGCACTGTGGTGATGCACAACGTGGTGTCGGTGGACGGCTACATCGCCGACGACAACGACGACGTCGGACCGCTGTTCGAGTGGTACTTCAACGGTGACCATCCGCTCACACCGGGCGAGATGGACGAGCCGTCGCCGGGCGGGTTAAGGGTTTCGAAGGCTTCCTACGACTATGTTCGGCCGACGTGGGACGCCATCGGGTCGATGGTGATCGGGCGCCACCTGTTCGACATGACCAACGGCTGGGAGGGCCGGCCGCCGACGGGCGAGCACGTGGTCGTGGTGTCGCACCGGCCCAAGCCGGACGGGTGGCACCCGGAGGCGTCGTACCACTTCGTCGACGACGTGGCAGCGGCGATCGCGAAGGCGAAAGAGCTCGCGGGCGAGCGCACCGTTGCGGTGGCGGCGGGCGACGTCGGTGGGCAGGCCCTCGCGCTGGGCCTGGTGGACGAGGTGGCGATGGACGTCGTACCCGTGGTGTTCGGCTCCGGCAAGCGATACTTCGGGCCGGTCGACGGCCAGCACCTGCTGGAGGACCCCGACGTGGTCATCCGGGGCGACCGGGTGCTGCACGTGCGCTACCGGGTTCGTCGCTGAGGTCACACGGAAGGCATGCATCCGCCGCCAGTCGCGGCCTCCAGCCTGAGGTGCAGCGGCTCGTATTTGGGGTCCTCGCTCAGAAAGGTGTATGCCTCGCCCTTGAAGCGGGAGATACGGTGCGCGACCTCGGCCAGGCCGCGGGCTTTGTCCTGAACTGCATACGGAGGCAAGGGCGAGGACATCCTCTATGGCGAGGATGGCAACGATTTCATTGACGCGTCCTTAGACGGGCAGCGGGACAAGCTCTATTGCGGGGAAGGCAGGGACCAATACGCTGCTGACAAGATCGACTGGGTGTCCAGCAGCTGCGAGGAGAAGGCAATTATGGGACGAGCCTAAAGGGAGCATACTCCACTCTACCCAAAGTCTCTTTAGCCTTAGATGAACCACCATGCCCAGCGGATCGAAGCATCCTTAACAGCGAACTTCCTAGAACACATTTTATCAGCAGTCGGTGAATAGCGTGCGGATGCCTACCTAGCGGACTGGGGGCGTGCGCTGTTACTAGACTAGCTCTGGGATCTCCTGGCCCGTCTGTTCTCGCCACCAACGAGCGAAGAGGCGCCTGTGACAGAATTCGCCAGGCTCCTCGTGGCACAGCAGGATCACAGTGTCATTCGCTAGCTTCGCTGAGGCAACCTTCCTCTCGAGCTGGGCACTGATCCCCTCCACACCGGCATCCTCCAGCTGGCGGAGATATTCACGCTCGTAGACCTCGGCGTCTTCGGAGGTTCTTACACCCGGACGCCGCCACCAGGTCAACAGGCGCCTGCTCGGGGCAAATGGTTCCTCTCTCAGCATGAGGTACTTGTAGGGCATCCTCCGCCGCGGCCCACCCCGACTGATACCGACCTTCAGTACCTTATCGTGTGGGGGGAGAGCTAGGGCCTCGTTTTTCCAGTAACTCGTATACAGCCGTGGCATATTTCTCGGTTCTCGGTACTCGTACGGCTTGTCGAGTATACGGACGCCAGCGTCCCCCTCAAGAGGGAGAGTCGGGACCCCGGACGTCCCGGCCCTCTGGTGAGCGACGGTCAGAGCCGTTCGTGTCACTACTTCAGGGCCTCGGCGATCCCCCGGAACCCGCCCGCGGGTAAGGCCGGCCTCCTAATCGTGGGGTTCTGCGCCCCGTCGTGGCTCACCGCACGGTCCGATCCACCACCCGCCGGCCCGCCTCCCTGTCCGGGACCCAGTATGAGATGCCGTCTATGTACTGTGGGGTGCCGGGGTAGATCTCCGCTTCCACGCTGCCCGCGAGCCGCATCTGGACGGCGAAGCGGGCTGCCTGCAGGGGGTTCATGTTGGTGTCGACGTTGCGCCAGACGGCTAGCGCCGTCGCGGGGAGGCGAGGCAGCTTCGCGGGCGAGGTCGCCTCACGGGC
>DASSCV010000122.1:0-4298 GCA_035697505.1 Rubrobacter sp. | reverse complement strand
TCCGGGGCGCGTGAAAGCGCCGCAGGTGGACAACCAGGACACCGAGAAGAACCCGGCCTTCGACTCGGTGCACACCTTCCATCTTGGGCTGTGGTTCGGCTCTACACAGGAAGCCAAGGATGCGGGCTGCCCGGGCTCCGTCACGGCGTTTGATGGTGACCACGAGGCGGGCATTCAGGCGTTTAGCACCCGCAATTTCCCCAACCTGAAAGGTCCCCTGGGCGAGATCAAGTAGGTAAATAAGAGGTCCGCTTAGCGGGAGGCCGGCAGGCGCGACTAGCTTAGATTCATCGTGCATTTACCGCTGGGGACCATGACAGCGGGGTTAGGAGGAGAGAGCGTGGAGGATGAGCCATTGCTCCCCAAGATCGACTACTACCTGGACGAGTCGGACCCGGACATACTCCTACTGCGCCGCCAGGACGGCGCCTTCGTGGCTGCCTTCAGCACTCGCGGTGCCACGAGAGAGGGTATCGTCGAGGCCGCCAGGGAGGACTACGCGGCCTTGCTTGGGGCGAACACGCACTTGCTGGACTCGGCGTTCGAGGAGAGCCAGAGCGCCCGAGGAGCGAACGCGGCCTCCTAGAGAGCGACGATGCCAACTACTTCACCTGGGTCGAAATCCAGATATCGGGCAATTCGGCGAGCGTGATAAGGTACGGCCCTAGCGCTCAGCCCATCAGCGGCTGAACATCTCACGGTACCTGTAGGCCGAAGGACCGGGGCGAGAAGCCCCGGCCCTTCCTCTTGCGCCTATTCACCCTAGTGCTCAAAAGTGGAATTCTCCGATGTTCGTGGGCAGCAAATAGCCCCCGCGCTATGACCTAGCTTAAGCTTGCATGGCGCCTCGGTTCTCACTAGAGTAGCTTGGCACCGGCAAGACTACGGAGGAGCTAGCAAGGTGCGCTTGCTGAGACGCAGGTGGCTTCAGATGTTGCTCAGTGGTCTTGTCCTCCTCTTCCTGGTCGAACGGACCCTAATAGCCACCTCTAGCCTGAACTACGTCCCTAGCGTCATCTTGCTCGGGGCATTCTTGGTGCCCATCACCTTCGTGACTTACCTCTACGAGCGTCTGCCGAGTTGGGATGTTTCCCTGCTGGCCTTGGCGGTTTGCTTCCTATGGGGTGGAGTTCTGGGGACGGTGATCGCCGGTACGCTAGAGTACGACGTGGCGAGGGCTCTCGGATTCCTGCCGAAGCTTGCAATCGGTCTCATAGAGGAGTCGGCTAAGCTGATCGTCCCTCTGGGGTTCTACTTCTTCGGGCGCTACCGTTCAGAGGCGGCGGGCATAGTTTTGGGGGTTACCACCGCGGCGGGCTTCGCGGCTTTGGAGACGATGGGCTACGGGTTCGTCTCCTTGCTACAGTCGAAAGGCAACCTGGGCATCCTCGACGAGGTGCTCTTGGTGCGCGGCCTCAGCTCTCCAGCCGGGCATATGTCGTGGACCGGGTTGGTGTGCGCCGTCCTGTGGAGGGAAAGGCTTGAGGCAGGCCATGCTACCCTGAATTGGCGGGTGGGTGGCGCTTTCCTGACGGCGGTGGTTCTGCATGCCCTGTGGGACACCTTCGCAAGCCTCAGGAGCGCTAGCTTCATCGAGTTTTTGGGCGTAGTGTTCCTGAGTCTGCTGGTGGCGTTGGTCAGTCTGGTGCTTCTTCTCCGACGAGTGCGTGAGGCCCGCCGAGCCGGCGCATGACGATGATGAGCCTATTCATCGGAGAGCAAGGAAGTGGTGTACTCCGAAATCCAGCGCCCAATGTGGTGCGTGTAGCTTATCGGGGCTCCCATATTCACCGGAGTGCGTGGAAATAGGAATTCTTAGACCTTCGCGGTATCAAGCTCCCCCGCGCAAGAGAGAACTCCACCGGCTCGCCCGCCCCCGTGACTACCAGATGCACCCGCAAGCCGTAAAAGTAGCGCCGCTTGCTCACGATGTAGCCGCGGAACGCTTCTCCGTACTCCTTTAAAGGGTAAAGCCGACAACGGCGGATGCGGATGTTGTCGCACACCGCCACCGGCAAAGAGTCTGCCACGTAGGTCTGAGAAGGGTTATTTCGCTTGAAGTCTTCGGCCAAAAGCGCGAACATAGCCCGCCAAAGCCCCGGATCGATGGCGTGCAGCCGGTGGTTGAAGCGGCCCTTGCTGATTATCGGAGACTGGCACTAGCCTCATACACCTTTTTACGAGAGCGGTTCATACTACCCAGAGGCTGAACGTTTTTTGGATCAACGTTCCATGGGCTAAAAACAAGACCGTCAATATAGTCGTCGTTTACGTTAGCGTTCTGTGGAATGATGAGTTCCGCAACCGTCTCGAAATCCGATGGCCAAGGTACAGTGGCATCCTCGATAGGTGTTGTGCCAGGGGCGATGTAACGTTGCACCTGAAAAAGAAACGTGATCCCACCCTGACTGATGCGGGTCTTGAATTCTTGCCCAAGATTATGGCTATCTCCCGGCAGATCCGGCCTGTCGATTAGCGGCTCTAATCTATACTTTACTGCCACCGATTGCTCTGGGTCTGGGACTTTACCAATGGCGATTGGGGCACGACTCCAGTAAGTTTCGGTTGCCAAGCTTTTAACTTCACGTTCCGTCTGAACCTTTAAGGTATCAGCAATACGCCTTGCCGTTTTTAGGCCAAGGTGTAACAGAAGGTATACAAGAAATGCGCCCTTACCGATAGCTTCACCCAGAAGGTCTTCCACGGCATCTTTTTTGGTCCCGGCCATGATCGTGACCATAGCCTCACGCGCATCTCTGGCATGATGCGGCTCAGCGTTGGTCATCAAGAAATCATGATCGCCCTGCTCTGTTGATACGCGTATTGCCACGCCACGCAAGTCGGGTTTCGAATCATCCGTCCTATACTCGCTGCTGGCGTTCGAGAAGCGGACGTGTGCATTGTACACCTTGCCTGGCTCTTGCAAAAAGCCAACAGAGAGGTCAGGCGGTATCTGTGGAGAAACGCGGAATGCCGCCCCTTTAATACCCACGAGAATTTTCGCATGATTGCCACGCATGGGACGACCATTATCCTTTTCAAAGTGTTTGACTACTTCCTTAATCTCCTCGCGAATCTTGTCGAAAAACCTCTCTTCCTTCTCCGGGGTACCATTCGAATCTATCTTTCCTTCCTCATTCGAGTAGTCTTCTTTCCAACCGGTGCCCTTTGCCATGGTAATTCCTCCCACCCTGGTCCACGGGGCGAAGGCGTTATCGACGTTACGGAGCGAAGGCAAGAGGTCGGGGAAGTGCCTCAGCAGGACGCTCGACATGTCGTTGTCGTCGATCCAGTCGAGCCCGGTCTGGGTGTAGATCCTGGGAGTGTAATTCGTCGTGAAGAAGCGGTCGCTGTTGAGGCGCCTGGAGGCCATGAGGATGAAGATGCGAAACGCCGTGTCGGAGAAGCCGAACCCTCTGGGTTTCGGCTCCGCGTACAGGCCGATCGTGAGGTCAACCCTGTCGATCTCACCGTCGTAGACGCGCCGTAACTCATCCGCCAGGGCCGGGTCGTCGGTGAGCTCTTCGAAGGACTCTACAGGGGGAAGGTGGAGCAGCTTACGGAAGGCGTTGTAGCGGGGTACGCCAAGCTCCCGGCTGCGCAGGATGTCTGTCGCCGCCAGGTCCATAAGGATGCCGTCGGGTCGCTCGTACTCCTGGAGCAAACGCGGGTAGTTGCGCAGCGAAATCGCGCCTGGGTGCGCGATGCCGAAAGAGTAGAGGAGGTCAGCCAGGTGGATCTCGTCAAGCACCTCCGGCACGTGCGGGCCTGCGACCTCCCTGAAGGTGCGCTCCTGAATGAGGCTGTCGTCGGTTGCGGAGCGGAAGTCGAAGTCATCAGGGATGAGGGGGTGCATCCTGTAGACGGCGACGAATTCCTCCGTGATGGAGTAGGGCACCCCGAAATGGTCCTTCTGTGAGCCAGGGATGCCGCTTAGCACCTCGCTGGAGCTTATCCTTCCGAGCAGCTTGTGGATCCTCTCTCCTGCGAGACCCCACCAGTTGGCCCTCATGGCGATTTGCATGGTGGGATGGCCGAGGATAGCAGTAGTCCACTCCACAGTGTGAATCTTCGCCAGCAGCGCCGAGTTGATGAGCCGCGCGCGGTCGAAGAGCTCGTCGTCGGACCAGGAGGGATACTCGGCACGGAGGCGGTCACAGATCGCGTTGTGCTCCAGCACGAAGAGGGTCTGCAACAACGCCAGCCCTACCCAGAACCCCGTCTCCTTCGACGCTTGGGCGACCAGCTCTGTGGGGAGCATGCCGTCAGCCCCTACAAGGAGTTTGCCGTCTTCGCCG
>DASSCV010000121.1:0-5216 GCA_035697505.1 Rubrobacter sp. | reverse complement strand
ACCAGGGAGAGGTCGCCGTTGCGCCCGGCAAGGACACGGGTGAGGTTCCCAAGCTGCCCCACCTCTCTTATCTGCTCTATGCGGCCAGCCCTTTGAAGGGCCAGCCCCGCCGAATCGTAACCCCGATACTCGAGGTGCCCGAGACCTTCCATGAGTACCTCGACACACCGCTCCCTACCGGCGTAACCCACTATGCCACACATGGACTTACCCCCTGTTCTTCAGGAGATGGGATCAGGGAGGGCAGAGGAAAGAGACAGAGCCTCTCGCCCTGTCTCCGGGCCCGAACGGTGCTTTGTCCCCGGCGTCACCGCCGGGATTTGTCACCGCCCTGACGACCGCCCGAAGCCGAGACGTACCCGCCGAATGCTTCGATGAACGTCTTCCTCGTCGACTCCCGTATCTCTGCGCGAGAGTCCTGGCGCTTGTATTCTCTCTCTGCCCTTCAAGCTCCGACAATCCCATCGAGCTTACTTTTCATCTACTCGAATGTGATCTTCTGCAGGCCACCTCCCCATCTTCTCCGGAACGACACCGTAACTGTAATGGTTGGGCCGCGAAAAAGAAAGCAGGCACCCTCAAGCTCTACAAGAAGTTGATGTCCACGAGGCCTGATACGGCGAGTAGGGCGATGAGGATGGGCTGGTGGATCAGGTAGATAAAAAGCGAGTTCCTCCCCATAGGTAGAAGAGGTCTCGCCGGTACCGGCGCCTCGTCCTCCGTAACCGCTGGCCTTCTGCCATCGCCGTACACCACGTCTCCGAAGAACAGCCCGATCAGCACGACACCGAACCAGGGCAGCAGAGGCCTGTAATCCGGCATTATCATGCCCTCTGGTACGATGCCGAAAGGCAAGAGCCAGATGCTCTGTGAGTCGAGGCCCTGGGACAGGATGTATTGGCCGGCAGCGAAGATGAGAGTGCCGAGCACGAGGTTGGTGAACCGGAGCTTCAGGAAAGGGTAAGCGAGGATTATGGAGATCCCGATCAGGTGCAGTATGCCGAACGCCACGACACCCATCCCGAGGGCCAGGAAGACGACGGTCAACACCACTCCGTACGCGAGTATCCTCGAGCCCCTCGCCAGGTACTTGCGGAAGAGACTCCATCCCGTCAGAGTAGTCCTCGCCCGGCTAATGGCGAGCGAGACGCCGACGAGGAACAGAAAGAGGCCTGCTGTGACATCGGCGAAGAGCGCCCAGGGCCCGGTAGTGGACTGGATGTCATAGCCTCCGAGTGTGTCCAGGTCGTAGGCAGAATGGTAGACGATCATCATGATGATGGCGACGCCGCGGGCGGCATCCACCTCCCAGAACCTGTCCATCTTCTGCCCAAGCTTGCGCTCCGTCCCGGCTCCTCTCCGGTTTTTCCGGATCATACCCCACCCCCGGCCTCCGCGGCCCGCGACGCATGGGTTAGGATTGCCTTGTGAATGAGGACTTCACTATCAGGCCTGGACGCAGGGAGGACGCGGCCGAGGCGGCACGGCTATGGATGCAGAGCGCCGAGGAGCACACGTCCCACGACAGGGTCTACGAGACCTCACCCGGCGCCGAGAAGACGATGCGGCGCTTTCTGGCCGACGTGGCGAAGAGCAGCTACTCCTTCCTCTTCGTGGCTGTGGTAGGAGACCGGACGGTGGGCTTTATCTCGGGCGAGCTGCGCCAGGGCTCTCCGACTTTCCTCCCGAAAACGTGGGCATCCGTAGATGATGTTTTCATCGAACCCGAGTACCGCAACCGCGGCATGGGCCGCGCCCTGCTCCAGTGCGTGCAGGCCTGGGCGCAGGAGAGAGGCGCCGACGGCATCTCACTCCAGGTCGCCGCCGCCAACTCCCGGGGCCGCAAGTTCTACGAAGACCTGGGGTTCCGTGACATCTCCGTCTACAAAGTGCTGGAGTTCTAGAGCAGTCAGCCCCTGGTTCTCGTGTGGCCCATAGCCAGAGAGCGTGAGAGGACTCGCACGCCTGTCTCCGGCTCGTAGCCCAGGGCGGCGTAGAATGTTTCGGCTGCAGCGTCTTCGACCTGTGCTTCAACGTAAGAGATGTTGTGCTTCGTGCAACGCTCATGCGCCGCCGCGAGCAGGGCGCGGCCGACGCCCTGGCGTCTGGCTTCCTGGCGCACGTGGAGATCTTCGATGCTGGCGAAGAGCCCGCCCGTGGAGACGTTGAGGCGGTAGGCGAGGACTGCTACACCCAGCATCTGCTCATCTGCCCTGGCGGCCAGTACCTCAACGTCTCCGGCCTCGACGGCCTTTCGCAGGCGGTCGGCAAAATCCTCCGGCAAGGGATCGCCATCCCTGAGAGCTTCGTCGAGGAGCGCCAGGGCGCTGGCCAGGCCGGTTGCGGGAACAGGGGCGACCTCGACCAATCTCAACGTTCGATGATGTTGGCGGCGATCCTGGCCGCTGCTCGAATGGCGAACTCTATCTCTCTTTCCCCAACATCGAGGTGCGTGCAAAAGCGGACGAAGCCTGGTTTGCCAGGGGTGGCGAGCACGCCCTCGCGGGCGAGAGTCAGCAGGAATTCGGAAGGGTCGTCGACAGCGACGAGGACGAGGTTGGTCTCCGGTTCCCTGGCCTCGTATCCAACCTCTCTCAACCCCCGGGCGAGCTTGCGGGCGTGTGCGTGATCCTCGGCGAGCCTGTCTACGTGGTTCTCGAAGGCGTAGAGGGAGGCGGCGGCGATAATGCCGGCCTGCCGCATACCACCCCCGAAGGCCTTGCGACTCCGGCGGGCCACCCCTATAGTCCCCTCGTTCCCTGCGAGCAGCGAGCCGACTGGTGCTCCGAGCCCCTTGGAGGAGCACACGGAGACCGTGTCGGCATGCGCGCACCACTCGCTGGCGGCAACGCCGGTCGCAGCCTGGGCGTTGAAGAGCCTGGCGCCGTCGAGGTGAACCTTCAGGCCAAGCTCTTTCGCCGTTGCGGCGACCGCGGCGAAGTCCTCGAGCGGAAAGACCTTGCCGCCCGAGGTGTTGTGGGTGTTCTCCAGGCAGAGCAGCCTGGAGCGCGGGAAGTGGACGTCCTCGGGCCTGACGGCGGCTCGGACGGTCTCCGGGTCGATGACGCCGTTCTCCCCTGGGAGGGTGCGAAGCTGGACACCGGAGAGCATCGCTGGTGCTCCGGCCTCGTAGACGAAGATGTGTGAACCTTCGTGCAGGAGCACCTCTTCTGCGCGGTTCGTGTTGACCTGGACCCCGACCTGGTTGGTCATCGTCCCTGAAGGCGCGTACAGCGCCGCCTCCTTGCCCAGCAGGTCCGCCACGTACGCCTCGAGCCTGTTCACCGTAGGGTCCTCACCAAACACGTCGTCCCCAACCGGCGCCTCGAGCATCGCCCGCCGCATAGCTTCTGTAGGACGGGTCACCGTGTCGCTGCGAAGATCTATCAAGGGTCGCCTCCATCACTCCGTTCGGCCATCTTTAGCACCCCATGCGTGGTGGCGAAGTGGATCTTCGCCACCTCCGCCAGACCGTCTTCTCCGAATTCCCCGACTACCCGCCGGCCAGCCTCCACAACGTGCGTCGCTCCGAGTGGCAATCCGAACCCTACCCGCTCCGAGAGACGCCCGATCTCCTCAAGTTGCCGCGCCCGCGCCAATATCGACGCAGCAGCCACGGCCGCGTCGTCCTCAGCCCGAGGGCGCACCTCTAACCGCACGCCGTCAGGCACGAACGGCTCGAGATAGGAGCGGGCAGACCTGGCAAACTCATCTACAATTACTACTTCAACCTCGTCCACAAGTTTACCCATGATCGTGGCGTCGAGCTCGCCGAGCAGCCTGTTGACGTTTCCGGCGGCGGCTCGCCTGGACTCGTACTCCGGAGGCGGGAGCGAAATGACGTTGACGTTGCCAAGGCCTACGGCTTCCAGGATGCGTCCTGAGATCCGGGAGATGCCTGAGGCCCTGATCTCCTTTGAATCCCTGACCCCTATCTCCTGCAGCTTTCTCGCCGTCTCTGCGTGAATTATCCGGACCCCGGCAACGACCAGAGGACCGAAGTAATCACCCTTCCCAGCCTCGTCGATGCCGAGCCTCGGCGTTCCGTCGAGAATGGGTCTCCCTCCCGCGCGGGCCGTCGAAGCCCGCGTACCAGTCTGCGCCGTGCGCCAGCTTTCGAGCAGCTCCCGCAACCCTGAAGCTCGACCTCCGGCAGAGATCTTACCGGTATGATAGACGTTCAGCTTCGCGGTCTCGTCGTTGCGGGCCAGATCGTACTGGGTTCCGTGATCTATCGCTCTGCTACCTGCTATCTCAACACCTTCTCTGTCGAGGAGCGAGCGCAGGTCCGGGGGGACTTCGGTGTGTGGGTTCAACGGACCTCGAAGCCTTCGAGATCTCCGCCGGCGTTCTCGAAGTCCGTGTCCACGTTCTCCACCGAGGCGCGCTGAGGGCCTTCTTCGCACCAGCGGACCATTTCCCTGACCTTTTCAGAAGGGCCCTCGAACAGGGCTTCGACCTGCCCATGAGGCACGTTCTTCACCCATCCCGCGAGGCCCAGTTCTTCGGCCTTCTGCCTGGTCGAGTCCCTGAAGAAGACCCCCTGCACCTGGCCTGAGACCCGAACGTGCGCGCGCTGTAGATCGCTGTTTTGCACTTTGCGTACCTCCGTTGGGAGCCTTTACGGTCAGTCTATCCCCTATTTGGGCAGGTTAATCCGATATGCTAGCCTAGAGCGGCCATGAAAGCAGAGAAGCAAGCGGTTACCGGCGGGCCTGAACGCGGGATGAGCCCGGAGAAGGTACTCCTTACCCTGGTCGTGCCGACACGCAACGAGGCCGAGAACGTCCCGAAGCTCGTGAATGAGTTGCGCGAGAGCCTTGCGGATCTGGATTACAGGGTGGTCTTCGTGGATGACTCGACGGACGAAACGCCGGAGGTGATAAAGGGCCTCGCAGAACAGGACGGCCGCGTCCTCCTGGTGCGCCGCGAAGGTGCAGAGCGCTACGGTGGTCTCTCGACAGCTGTGACGACGGGTATGGAGCTATTCTCTGGCGTAAGCGAGTACACCTGTGTGATGGACGCAGACTTGCAGCACCCTCCCGAGAAGGTGCGTGAGATGCTGGAGATCGCATGCCGCTCCGACGCCGACGTCGTTGTGGCGAGCCGCTACGGTCCGGGCGGCAGCTACGCAGGCCTCTCTGGCAGAATGCGGCGGGCCGTGTCCGTGGGAAGCAAATACCTGGCCCGGTTACTCTTCAAGGAGGCCCGCAAGA
>DASSCV010000120.1:0-12056 GCA_035697505.1 Rubrobacter sp. | reverse complement strand
TATCGGTGAACTTGGGTGTGAACTAAGCTACAATGTGATCATGGTGGATAACAGGACGAGAGACTAGGGATGGATCTCTCGTTCTACGCGCCTTCTTTCAGGCTCAAACAGCTCGCGTGGGGTGGCTACGGGTTCGGGCACACGTCGCCCAGGCATCCTAGTGACTTGCGCGGGACTGTTATCGGCAGGCAGGGCCGTTTCAGGGGTGTCGGGACTAGAAGAGGAGGTGATGCCTAGAGAAAGTTCCGGAAAGGTGATCCATGACTCTCGACCTCACGGCAGACCTGTACGAGGCCTGCCAACAAATCTCCCCCAGACATCCAGATTACGCCACATTATCCATCGAGGACGGCTTTGACTGGTCCTCTCTCTCCTACTGCCGCTTCGAGAGGCTTTACCTGGTAGTCTTCCGTTCCGTGTGGCAGCCGGAAGCGGATCTCGACCTCCTGTGCGAGCACGACGACCGCGCTTTCGAGGAGGCGCTTGCGTCGGGCGGCCTCCTCCGCTACTTCAAAGGCAACGCGAACGAGCAGGGCGAGTGCCTGTCATTCTGCCTCTGGGAGACGCGTGAGCAAGCCAGACAGGCCGCTGATGCCCCCTCGCACCGCTCAGCCGCCGGCGTCAGCGCGCAGATGTACCTCTCATACGCGCTCAAACGTTACTGGTTAGAGAAGGTTGGAGAGAAGCTCGTCTTCGAGCCGATTCAGATGTAGGGCCGGATACTACTATCGGGGCGGGAAACGGCGCGTCCCTCCGGTATAATCGGGGTAGTGCGAGTTTATCTCATCGACGGCTACTCACTGCTGTACAGGGCGTTCTACGCGCTGCCGCAGAGCATAAGCACGTCGAGTGGCCTGCCGACGAACGCCCTCTACGGCTTTACGAGCATGTTGCTCAAACTGCTCGACACCGAGGAAGAAGTGGGTCTCGGGGTCGTATGGGACGGGGGGATGCCGGAGTTCAGGCTGGAGATCTTCCCCGAGTACAAAGCGCAGCGCTCCGCCATGCCAGAGGAGCTCAGGTCGCAGCTCGACCACATGGATGAGATCCTCGCAGCAATGAACATCCCGGCCATCGTGGCCGAAGGCTTCGAGGCCGACGACGCCCTTGCCACCATGTCGCGCCAGGTGCCTGAAGGCGTGGAGCTTTTCATAGTTACCGGCGACCAGGACGCCATGCAACTCGTGGACGGAAGGGTCAAGGTGTTGCGTACTACCCGCGGCGTCTCGGAAACCAAGGCCTACGGCAGGGACGAGGTCGTCGAGGAGTACGGCGTGACGCCGGAGCAGATCCCCGACTACAAAGCCCTCACGGGAGACCCCTCGGATAACATCCCCGGCGTGCGCGGTATAGGCCCCAAGGGCGCAGCGAACTTGCTCGGGGAGTTCGGCTCCCTGGATGGCGTCTACGAGAACCTGGAGAACATCTCAGCGAAGGGCACGCGCAAGAAGTTGGAAGAAGGCAGGGAGAGCGCGTTCATGTCGCTGGAGCTCGCGAAGATGCGCTTCGACGTGCCCGTGAAGTTCGACCCCGAGAAGCTCCATTTCGAGGGTGTCTCTCCAGAGATTCGAGACATTACCAGGCGCTACGAGTTCCGCACCCTGGAGTCACGCCTCACCGAGTTGCCCGTCGCCGGGGGAGAGAAACTCCCGCCGCTCGAACGCCTGGAGGTGAGTGTCTCCGACGATCCCGTCGAGTTATCCTTCGAACCCGTGGCGGCCTCCCCGATCGGGGACGGGCGCTGGTGCGTTGCTGTCTCCGTCGACGATGTGCGTGTCGCTGAGAGTCTACCTGACGTCCCCCTCAAGGTGCATGACTCCAAGAGGCTCGGGGTGCGTGGGGCGGATTTCGACACCTATCTCGCCGCATACCTGGTCAAGCCAGGGCTGGGGAGCTACGAGCTGGAGACACTGGCAGCGGAGAGGGGGATGGCCGAGGTGGAGGTCAGCCACGATGACAGGACGGTCGCCGAGGCTGCGAGGAGGGCCGCGCTGGTGTACGCGCTCTCGCCGAGGCTCGAAGAAGAGTTAGAGGCGATGGGGCTGGCCAGGCTCTTTTACGACGTGGAGCTCCCGCTCGCCGGTGTGCTCGGGGAGATGGAGGAGATCGGGATGCCCGTCGACGCCGGCACCCTCGAAGAGGTCGGCGAGGAGCTTGAGGGACGTATCTCGGAGTTGGAGCGACATATTTACGAGGAGGTTGGACACCCCTTCAACATTGGATCGCCCAAGCAACTCGGCGAGGTCCTCTTCGAAGAGATGGGCATACCACCCGTCAGAAAGACCAAGACAGGCTACTCCACCGATGCCAAGGTATTGCAGCAGCTCGCCATAGAGCATCCCGTGGCCGACCGCATAATCGAGTACCGCGAGCTGACCAAGCTCAGGGGCACGTATATAGAGGGGCTCTTGAAGCTCATCTCCGAAGAAGGCCGCATACACAGCACGTTGCACCAGACACGGGCGGCCACGGGTCGCCTCTCTAGCGACTCGCCCAATCTGCAGAACATCCCCATCCGCACGCAGCTTGGTGCGCGCATCAGGGACGCATTCACGGCGTCGGAGGGCAGAAAGCTCGTGGTCGCTGACTACTCCCAGATAGAGCTCAGGATCCTGGCCCACATGACCGGAGAGCAGGCGCTCGTGGAGTCGTTCATGAAGGGCGAGGACATACACACGCGCACAGCCTCAGAGGTCTTCGACGTGCGAATGGAGAGCGTAACGCCGGAGCTCAGGCGTCGGGCGAAGATGGTCAACTTCGGTATCCTCTACGGCATCTCGGGGTTCGGGCTCGCGACGAGGCTTGGGAACGTGCACCCGGCCGAGGCCGAACGGTACATCAAGCGCTACTTCGAGCGCTACCCGAGGGTCACCGAGTTCATGCAGGAGACCCTGGAGGAGGCCGAGGAGTTGGGGTACTCAACCACCCTCTTCGGCAGGCGGCGTTACGTCCCCGAGCTGAGGAACTCCAACAAGAACGTGAGGAAGCTCGGGGAGAGGATCGCCTTCAACGCCCGCGTCCAGGGGACGGCAGCGGATATTATCAAGGTGGCGATGGTCGACCTCGCGCCGAGGCTTGGGCCTCTCGGGGCGGATATGATCATGCAGGTCCACGACGAGCTCGTCTTCGACGTCGACGAGGACCGTGTCGAGGAGGTCGCCGGCCTCGCCGTAGACAGGATGGTCGCGGCTTACGATCTCAGGCCGCCGCTCGAGGTCGAGGCCAAGGTCGGCGAACTTTGGGGGCGGGTGAGCCCACTGTAGACCCGATCGCTGGCCCGGTTTTCGCGGGCAGAATTGCTGTATAATCTGCACCCGTCAAGCGAAGTAAAGGAAAGCAACCGTTTCATGACTGACACCACACAGAAGCCGTCCCGGGAGTTGACCATGAAAGACTTCTTCCGGGAGGAGAACGGGGAGGTCGTCCCCGTCGACGAGAGCGTCCTCATAGATTTCAAGGACGGGGACATCGTCGAGGGCGAGGTCGTCCGGATAGATAGGGACGAGGTACTCGTCGACATCGGCTACAAGTCGGAGGGTCTTGTCCCCTCCAACGAACTTACCATCCGCAAGGGCGCAGACCCGCACGACGTCGTCGAGCTCGGCCAGCGCCTCGAAGCCCTGGTCATGCAGAAAGAGGACGCCGACGGGCGCCTCATCCTCTCGGCCAAACGGGCCGCTTTCGAGCGGGCATGGAACCGCATCGAGGATGCCTACAACGACCAGCGCACCGTCGAGGGACCCGTCATCGAGGTGGTGAAGGGGGGGTTGATCCTGGACATCGGGCTGCGGGGCTTCCTGCCTGCGAGCCTGGTCGATATCAGGCGCGTGAGGAACCTCGACTCGTTCCTGGGCCAGAAGCTGGAGTGCAAGGTCATCGAGTTGAACCGGAGCCGCAACAACGTAGTTCTGTCCAGGCGCGCCGTGCTCGAGGAGGAGCGCAAGGAGGAGCGCGAGCGTATCCTGACCTCGCTGGAAGAGGGCATGATCGTCAGGGGAACCGTCTCCAACCTCGTCGACTTCGGGGCCTTCGTAGACCTCGAAGGCATCGACGGCCTGATCCACATCTCCGAACTCAGTTGGCAGCATGTCGACCATCCGAGCGAGGTCGTCGAGGTGGGCGAAGAGGTCGAGGTCAAGGTCCTCGAGGTCGACCGCGACCGCGAGCGCATCTCGCTCGGCCTCAAGCAGACCAGGAAAGACCCCTGGCAGGAGATAGTCGAGCGGGTCAAGGCCGGAGAGCAGATCCACGGTAGGGTTACCAAGCTCGTCTCGTTCGGGGCCTTCGTGGAGGTCGCAGACGGGGTGGAGGGTTTGATCCACATCTCCGAGCTGGCCGACCATCACGTGGAGACACCAGACGAGATCGTACGCAGCGGCGACGAGGTCGACGCCCGCATCATCGACGTCGACGCCCGCCGTCGCAGGCTCTCCCTGAGCCTGCGCCCGAAGCGCGAGGACCGTGAAGAGCGTCCCCGCCGCGAGGAGCGCCCCCCGCGCCGCGAGCCCGAGCAGCGCGGCCCCTCGGACCGCAGAAGCAGCGAGGGGAGCGGCCTCCGCTCCGGCGCCTTCGATGCGCTGGCCGACCTGGACCTCGAGGAGAGATAGACAGAGACTCTTTACAGGAGGGTCCGTGGAAGGGCCGGTGACCGTAGCCGTCACCGGCCCTTTCGCGTCGGGAAAGAGTACGCTGGTCCGCTTTTTGGGGGAACTGCCTGGCACGGAGACGGCCTCGGCCGATGAGATCGTGCACCATCTCCTGAAGAGCGACCGCCGCACGATATCCAGGATCGTCGAACGTTTCGGGGAAGGTGTCAGAGGGCCGGACGGCATCGACCGCAAGGCCCTCGGCCGCGAGGTATTCGGTGACGCCGGGGCACTGCGGGAACTCGAAGAGATACTACATCCTCTGGTACGCAGCGAGACCGACAGGCGTATCGAGGCTTCTATGGCGGAGCTCTTCGTCGTCGAGATACCGCTGCTGTTCGAGACAGGCCGGGGTGGGGATTTCGATTTTACGGTGGCCGTCACGGTGCCGGAAGATAGGCGCCGCTTGTGGATAGAGGAGCGAGGCTTGGACGAGGCGGCGCTGCGGGCCGTGGAGGCACGGCAGTTCTCCGGAGAGGAGAAGGCCAGGCGGGCCGGCCTGACGATACAAAATGACGGAGACCCGGATAGACTTAAGGAGCAAGCACACGATCTCGGGCGCATGATCTTGCGGGAGAGAGGATCCAACGGCAACCCACGGTAAGAGACGCAGGTACGGCAGGTCGCGAGCCCGCCGCAGGCGCGGGATTCTGGTGTTGGTGGTGGTTATTGGGGTCCTCGCTATCCTGCCTTTCGCTCTCAGACTACCCGATGCCGTGATGCGCACGGTGTACCCTCTGAAGTACACAGCGACCATCAGAGAGGTCAGCGAGGAGAACGGCCTGGATCCTGCGTTCGTGGCGGGCGTAATTTATACAGAGAGCCGCTTCAGGCCAGACGCCGAGTCCCACAGGGAGGCCTACGGGCTCATGCAGCTACTTCCAGAATCGGCGCGCTTCATCCAGCGCAAGAGCGGCATAAAGGGCGACTACCGCGACCCGGAGGTCAACATAAGAGTGGGAACCTGGTTCCTAGGGTACCTCAAGGATCGATACAACGGTGATGAGAGGCTTATGCTCGCGGCGTATAATTCAGGAGAAGGAAACGTGGACGCCTGGGTCTCCGACGAAGGCTTCGACATCCATAAGGATATCCCCTACAAAGAGACTCGCGAGTACGTAGACCGCGCGCTCGAGGCACAAAAGACCTACCAGGAACTCTACGGCAAGAACCTGCAAGGGCCTCCAGAATAGCCTGTCCATCTATCATCCAAGATTGAGGAGTGGGCCTCGCGAGGAGTAGGTGGCTACGGCTACCTGGCGGAGTGTCGCGTCGCGATAACGGCACCGATTGGACCGAGAAAAAGCCGGCGTTCGCAGTATAATCAGGTCGTATGTTCCAGAAGCGTGACGCTTCATGACCTACTAAAGATCCCGAGGTTCTTGTATGGAGAAAGCGACGCGGAACGGGTTCCGGGTAAACAGCGAATACCAGCCGACCGGCGACCAGCCACGGGCCATAGAGCAGCTCGCGTCAGGTCTCGACGCGGGCATGAAGGCGCAGACCTTGCTGGGCGTTACGGGATCTGGGAAGACCCACACCATGGCCCGGGTTATAGAGAAGGCCGGCAGCCCCGCGCTCGTCATCGCGCACAATAAGACGCTCGCGGCGCAGCTCGCCAGCGAGTTCGCCGAGTTCTTCCCCAACAACGCCGTCGAGTACTTCGTCAGCTACTATGACTACTACCAGCCCGAGGCTTACGTCCCGCGCACGGACACCTTTATCGAGAAGGACGCCCAGATCAACGAGGACATCGACCGCCTCAGGCACTCGGCGACGAGCTCGCTGTTCACCCGCAGGGATGTGATTGTCGTCGCGAGCGTCTCGGCGATCTACGGCCTCGGTAGCCCCGAGGAGTACCGCTCGAAGATGGTCCTTCTGGAGCTGGGTGGCTTCTACGACCTCGACGATGTCTTGAGGGACCTCGTCAAGATTCAGTACACCAGAAACGACTTCCAGCTCAACAGGGGTAACTTCAGGGTACGTGGCGACGTCCTCGAGGTGCATCCCGCTTACCAGGATACGATCTACCGCATCTCCTTCTTCGGGGACGAGGTCGAGAACATGACCGAGGCCGACCCCCTTACGGGTGAGATCCTGCGCGAGCACGAAACGCTGACCGTCTACCCCGCGTCCCACTTCGTCACGGGTGAAGACAGGCTCGCGACCGCCGTCAAAAACATCGAAGCGGAGCTCGAGGGGCGGCTGGGAGAGCTGGAGGGCGAGGGCAAGGTTCTGGAGGCATACCGCCTCAAGCAGCGCACCCAGTACGACTTGGAGATGATGCGCGAGCTCGGCTACACCTCGGGCATCGAGAACTACTCGCGCCACATCGACGGGCGTCCTCCCGGCTCGACGCCGTATACGCTTCTGGATTACTTCCCCGACGACTTCGTCACGTTCATCGACGAGTCGCACATAACCCTGCCCCAGGTCAGGGGCATGTACAACGGCGACAGGAGCAGGAAGACCACCCTGGTCGAATTCGGCTTCAGGCTACCGAGCGCTCTGGACAACCGTCCTTTGATGTGGGATGAGTTCTTGCTCAAGACAAACCAGATGGTTTTCGTCTCGGCGACGCCCGGGCCTTACGAGCTCGAGAACTCGGGACAGATAGTGGAGCAGATCATCCGCCCGACCGGCCTCGTCGACCCCCAGGTCGAGGTGCGTCCCACAAAGAACCAGATCGACGACCTCCTCAACGAGGTCGCCAAGCGCGTCGAGCACGGCGAAAGGGTACTCATCACGACCCTTACTATAAAGATGGCCGAGGACCTCACGGACTACCTGCTCGAGCACAACGTCAAGGCGCGCTACATGCACTCCAACATAGAGACGCTGGACCGCATCCAGATCATCCGCGGCCTGCGTACGGGAGAGTTCGACGTGCTCGTCGGCATCAACCTCCTCCGCGAGGGCCTCGACCTCCCCGAGGTAACGCTCGTCGCCATCCTCGACGCGGACAAGGAAGGCTTCCTGCGCGGTGAGCGGGCACTGATCCAGACCATCGGCCGCGCCGCCCGCAACGTCAAGGGGCGGGTCATCATGTACGCTGACAAGGAGACGGACGCGATGCGCGTAGCCATAGGCGAGACAGGGCGCAGGCGTGAGATCCAGAACGCCTACAATGAGCAACACGGCATCGAGCCGCGCACCATAACCAAGGGCGTCTCCGACATCCTCATCGCCGCCGAGGCCAAAGGTCTCTACAAAGCGGGCAAGAAGAGCACCCGAGAAGCCCCACGCGACCCCGCCGAGCTACGCACGCTCATAGCCGACCTCGAAGCCGAGATGCTCGAAGCCGCAGAAGGGCTTAAATTCGAGTACGCCGCCAAACTCCGCGATGAGATCAAAGACCTTGAGAAGCAGCTACAAGAGGTAGCTTCCTAGGACGGGCGCACGTCACCTCACGCGTGATGGGACTGGCTTCGTCAGGCCCCCGTCCGCCCTGGCCCGGTGGTTGCGGAGTAGGTAGAGCCCGTAGGCGACGAAGCCGAGGGTGCTGAGGAGCGTCATGAGGGGATAGGTGAAGACGCCCAGCGTCGCAATGCTCACGGCGAAGGCGAAGGCAGTGTGGACCAGGATCACGGGCCAGATGGAGGTGGTGCGCCAGCGGAGCGCGCCGTAGGTGAAGCCGCCGCAGAATGTCAGCGCCGTAAGGCGGACAGCTTCGGGCCACGGACCCTCCGTTGCAGTCATGCCGAGGACGAGCAGGCCAGAGAGCAAGGAAGTCAGGATCACAGCCCGTACCGGTCCTGCCGGCGCGAGCGCACGCCACAACAGGCCGCGGAAGACTATCTCCTCACCGAAGGCGGCGACGAGCACGGTGAGGAATGCCGAGACCAGCGACGCTGGCCCCGATCCGAAGAGTCCTCCGGAGAGGGTCAGGGCACAGACTAGTAGCGGGAAAAGGAGGAGACGCAGGTTCCTCCACTGTGACATCCGGTTGAAGCCGGCCTCACGCAACCAGCCGGTCCACACGAGCAGGCCGAGGGCGAGCATCGTCGTCAGCGCCCAAAACAGGGTATCGGGGCTCCTCATGTCGGAGAGGATCAGACCCAGACCCACAGGCGGTTCGAAAGCATCCTGCGGTAGCTTCTCGATATTGCCTACCGGCGCCCTCGGAAAAACGGCCCTGATCGCGAGATCCAGCCCGAACACAACCAGCGTGACAAGCACAGAGAAAGCGAAGGGGCGGCGGTTTGCGAAACGTCTCATTAGCCCGCTCCTTCATATCCGGCGAGCGTTATCAGAGCCTCTCCTTGAGGCCGGCAAGGATGAGGTCGAGGCCGAACTCGAACTCCGCGTCGTGATCCACTTCGCGCAGAGGAGCATCGAGTTCGTGGATGTGCGGGAAGTCGTCTACAGAGAGCGTGACGGCGCCGAGACGGGCGCCGGCAGGCTCCATCGCAAAGCCACGGATCTCGGCCATCGCGTAGCCGGAAGCGTAGCTGGAGAGGGCGCGGAAGGCGTACAACGCCGTCTGGGGGTCGAAGCCGGCCTCCCTTAGCGTCTTGAGGAACTCCTCGACCAGCCAGACGCCATCCATGGTGTCCGGCGGACGGACGACGAGCAAGGGAAAGACGTTGGGATGCTCGTGCGCTAGCCGCCGGAAAGCCCGGTAAGCCTCCCTGATCCGTCTCTCCCAACCTTCGTCCTCAGGCGGCACCTCCAACTCTCCAAGCAAGACCTCGACCATCCCATCAAGCAAAGCGTCCTTGTTCGGAACGTGGTTGTAGAGCGACATCGCCTCGACCCCAAGCTCGCTGCCAAGCTTCCGCATCGAGAGCGCCTCCAACCCCTCCCGATCCACAAACCGTACCGCAGCCTCAAGTATCCGTCGCCGGCTCAACGGCCGCCGCTTCACAGCCGCCATGAAAACCTCCCTCGCTAGAACCGTTGACAGCTTACAGCATAAGCGTTGCGTTTACGACGTAAGTATATCGATGCGGAGAATAGAGAGGTTAGACTAGTCACTACTCGTACAGGCCGGCCCTGCGTTTCTGTTGTTCGAAGGTGTTTTTGATCCTGCGCGCATCGGGGAGGGCCATGCGGTTCAGTTGGTAGACGCGGCCTGTATTGGTCTCTATCGTCAGGGTGACGTTGACGAGGCCCTTGATGCTGATCACGGCGACGTCGCGCAGGCCGACGCTCTCTACGTTCTGGGACTGCCAGCCGGTCCTCAACTCGACCCTGTCCTCGTAGACGCTGACGATGGTGTTGTTGTGGCCGGTTGCTTGCGTTACAGGTCCTTCCAAGCTGTCCTCCGTGTCGCCCGCGGTCTACCTCTAACATCAGGATACAAGACAGCGTTACAGATTTTGGGCGGACGTGAAAAAACACCGGCCGGAGAAGATCCGGCCGGTGTCAAAGTGTTTTTGCCCTAGGCTGTACCTTCTGGCACGCCTTCTATGGGATCGGAGATCTTCCCGTTCCCGTTCTGGTAATCGGTTGCGACGAGGTCAGGGTAGCCGAAGACTCCGTGCTCGTGGATGTCGAGCCCGTCGAGCTCCTGCTCGGGCTTGACCCTGATGCCGATGGTGGCCTTGAGCGTCGCGAAGACGGCGAGCGAGGCGAGGAACACGAAGCCGCCTGCTGCGACTATACCGAGAGCCTGAATACCGAGCTGGTAGAGACCGCCGCCGTAGAACAGGCCGGGCTCGCCAACAGCGGCGAGGGCCGGGGTGGTGAACAGACCGCAGGAGAGCGTGCCCCAGACACCGCCCATACCGTGCGCCGCTATGGCGCCGAGCGGGTCGTCGACCCCGATCCTATCTACGTAGACGAGGGTGGCGTACATTATGACGCCGGCGACGAAGCCTATCACGATCGAGGCCCAAGGTGCGACGAAAGCGCAGGGCGCGGTGATAGCGACGAGGGCAGCAATGGCGCCGTTGCCGCCCATTCCGACGTCCACGTTGCGCCTGTACACGTAGCTCATGCCCATCGCGCCGAGAACACCGGCGGCTGCAGCAAGGTTCGTCGTCAGGGCGATGTCGGCGATGTCGGGAACGGCGGCCATCGTCGATCCTGGGTTGAAGCCCCACCAGCCGATCCAGAGTATTAGGACACCGAGGACGGCGAGCGGCATGTTGTGACCCGGGATATTCACGGGGCGGCCGTCGTCGTCGTACTTGCCGAGACGTGGACCGAGGAGCAGAGTACCGGCGAGCGCCGCCATCGCGCCCGAGAGGTGGACGACCGTCGAGCCTGCGAAGTCCTGCATGCCGAGCTCGGTCAGCCAGCCGCCCCCCCAGATCCAGTGTCCCACCATAGGGTAGATCAGGCCAGCGAAGACGATGGCGAAGACGACGTAGACCGCGAACTTGGTCCGCTCCAGCATCGTGCCCCACACGATGGCCAGTGAGACGGCGCAGAAAGCGACCTGGAAGAGGAACTTGGCAGAGAGCGGGACCTGCGTCCAGGAGAGCCCGGCGTAGACATCGTTGACCTGTCCGGCCGGCACTGCGAGGAACCAGCCCTCAGTGCCTACGAGCGCGTTACCCGAGCCGAAGGCCAGCGCAAATCCGACAGCCCAGAACAATAAGGCGGCGATGGCGAGGTTTACCAGAATCTTCGCCACCACGCTCCCGACGTTTTTCATCCGGGAGAAGCCGACCTCGAGCATTGCGAATCCCGCCTGCATGAAAAGAACCAGACACGCCGCTACGATCACCCACATCGTGTCCATCGCTAGCGAAAGGTCCGCCGTGGAAGGACCTTTCTGCGCGAACGCCAGCCCGGGTAGCGCGAGCACCAACAACAAGACCGTGGCCGATAGTAATGCGAGCCTCCGCAAAAGCTTCCTCCATATCTTCAGGGTATATTCTCTTGGAACATAGTCTAGGCACCGGCCACAGAAGGGTCATTAGCCGAATGTACAAAGATGGCGCCCCGCCCGATGCTCTCATTCTGGCCAACCGGCGGCGGAGCTGAATTGCTGACAAGCAGGGGCGCAAGCCGGAGCGTGCCGAGTTGCTATCTATCCGCGAAGCTCGAGGGTCTTTCGGGGACGCGGCCGAGGAGTTGCATCGCCTTTATTCCGAGCGTGAGGCGTTCGCGGTCCTCGCTCTTGTCGACATCGAGGCCTGTCAGCTCACTGACGCGGTCCAGGCGGTAGCGGATAGTGTGGCGGTGGGCGAAGAGATCTCCAGCTGTCCTGACGGTCGAGGCGTCGTTGCCGAGGTAGGTGATCAGGGTCTGAACCAGCTCGGTCCCGTAGCGGGAGTCGTAGTGGACGACGGGCTCCAGTGTCTCGCCGTAGAAGGCTTCGAGCTCCTCGGGATTCTCCTGGAGCACCCTGAAGAGGAGTTTGTATGTTCCTGTCTTTCCGAAGGTCGAGACACAGGAGGGACCGTGGATGCGGTGCCCGATCTCGAGCGCTACCCTGGCCTCGGAGTAGGCGTCGGG
>DASSCV010000119.1:0-2315 GCA_035697505.1 Rubrobacter sp. | reverse complement strand
TTGTGGTGGTACTGGCGTTCGTGGTCGTATTATCCTGGTTATTGTTCGACCCGGTCCGCATGGACGAAGTCTCGTTGGGAGTGGTTGCCTCCGGCCTCTACGTCATGAACTGGCTGCTCGCCGCCAGGGCCACGGATTACTTCGCGGCCGGGTTGCAGGCGAGCCCGATCCAGCACTTCTGGACGCTTGCTGTCGAGGAGCAGTTCTACCTACTCTGGCCGACGCTCCTCCTGGTCGTCGTGTGGTGGAGCCGGCGCATAGGCCTAGGCCTGCGGCCGGTTCTCGCGACGACCCTTGCGGTCGTGGTGATCTCTTCTCTCGCCTACAGCGTCTACTCTACGGAGCTGCAAGCCGGAGCCGCCTACTTCTCTACGCTGACCCGCGGCTGGGAACTGGCGCTCGGCGGGTTGCTGGCGCTCGTGCCGGCCTCACGCCTGGGGTGGCAGCCCCGGTGGATGGCCTTCGCCCTGGGGTGGTTGGGGATGGGCGCTATAGCCTTCGCGACCTTACGCTTCAACGATGGCACCCTCTTTCCCGGGTACGCAGCACTCGTGCCGACCCTGGGGACCGCGGCGATCATCGCGGCGGGGTTCGGGATCGAGTCCACGATGACCTTCGCGGTACCTGTGCGATGGCTGACACTGGGGCCGGTCAGGCACGTCGGGCGGATCTCCTACTCGTGGTACCTGTGGCACTGGCCGCCGCTCGTCTTCGCCGCCGCCCTCTGGGGAAAACTGTCGCCCCTCGAAGGCACGGCCGTCCTAGCCGTCTCCTACGTCCCGGCTGTTCTGAGTAATCGTCTCGTCGAGAAGCCCTTCCTACACTCAAAGACTCTCACCCAATATCCCCGCAAAGCACTCGCCCTTGGCGGGGCGTGCACCGCCTCCTCGGTCGCCTTAGGTTTGCTGCTCTTTGCGGTGACGCCGACTGTCCCTGAGGCACCGGCGAACCAGGTCGCGGGAGCCGCGGCGCTGAGGGGCAACTACTCGCTGCAGAAGAGCGCCAAAGCTGTCAACCCCGATCCGCGCGAGGCCGAGACCAAAGAGAACCGGCCACAGATGTACGCCGACGGCTGCCACCTCAATCCTCCGGAGACAGAGGTGCCCGAGTGCATCTACGGCAACCCCTCATCCAAGACTACCGTGGTGCTCTTCGGTGACTCCCATGCCATGCAATGGTTTCCCGCTTTGAACGGGCTCGCCAAGGAGCACGATTGGCGACTGGTCGGACTCACCAAGGCTGCCTGCCCACCCGCCCAGGTGCACATCTACAACGCATCGTTGCGCAGGGCCTACCACGAGTGCGACGAGTGGCGGGAGCGGATGCTAGAGCGCATCGTGCAGGAAGAGAACCCGAGCCTCATCGTAACGAGCAGCCTCCCAACTTACAGGCCGAGGGAGGACGGCAAGCGCCTGCCACAGGATGCAAGCGACGAGGCGATGGTCGAAGGCTACGCCTCTACCCTGAGGACGCTGCGCTCCACCGGTGCCCCTGTCGCGCTCATCGAAGACGTGCCGCATCCAACCAAAAACATACCAGAGTGCGTCTCGCGCTCGCTCGATCGATTAGAGAGATGCGCATCTCCTCGAGGCAAGGCCCTCGCCTACCCGCAGGTCAACACCCGCGTCGCAGAGGAGGTGGAAGGCGTGAGGCTGATCGATCCGACGCCCGTAGCGTGCACCGAGAAGAAGTGTCCTGCCGTCATTGGCGACGTGCTCGTCTATCGCAACGGAGCCCACCTCACGGCGACGTACGTTCGGACCCTTACCCCCTGGCTCGCCAAACAGCTGCCGAAGCCACACCGTTGACAAGAGGGGAATGACGCCTTAGGGTATTTCGGGACCAAGCCCGATCTCCGGCTCGGGCTTTCGTGGGAGGTGCCCGCCGAGCGCACCCGTTCTGTTCGCCACACGCAGAAGGCCCAGCGACACCTGTAACCGGTGGGTCGGGATGGGTGATCACCCTACCGCTCGGGTAAACGTACCTTCAAAGGAGTCGATCTGCTTAAGGACCGGACACTACACTGCGAGACGCCTTCCGGAGGGACGGATACCTTGGGAAGTGCCCAGTGAGCTCCCCGAAGAGTGCAACGCGAAAGACGGAGCGGTTCGCAACGGCGGCTGCGGCTACCGCGATGATCTGGGCCGCCCTCGGGCTGATGTGGGCGCAGGTCATCTTGCTCCCGGAACCTCTCCTACCGCCTCCGTCCTTCGCGGAGCTACTCGGCAGAATCCCGGCTACCCCCCGTCCGGATCGCTTCATCGTTATGCTATTCAAGGAGACGAGCCTCCTGCTCACCGCCTACGCCTTGCTCG
>DASSCV010000118.1:0-5804 GCA_035697505.1 Rubrobacter sp. | reverse complement strand
AGGGAGCGGTACTTAAGAAGGGGGAAGGGCCGGGGCTAATAGATGCGCCGACCCTTTACCCTGCCCTTATTGACCGCGTGCAGGGTGAAGTACCTCTCCGGCTGGTTAGAGATCCCTGCGCCGGCGGGCCTCGAGGTACGCCGCCTCGGTCATGGCGAGTGCCGTGGAGAGGTGTATGAGTAGGTCGCGGTGGTTCTCGCCATCGCCGTAGCAACCCAGGAGGCGGATGTGCCGGTTCCAGCCTTATCGCGGGAAGCAACTTCGGGGCAGACGCCTTACGAAGAGGCGGGCAGGACTAGTGAAGCCGACAGCACCCGTAACACATTCGTAGCGCTCGGCATCACCGTCTTAGTCATCGCCTTTCTGGCGGCCATCGTCGCCAAGAGTGCGGGCTGGATCGTCGCACTCGTCATTGTTCTTGGCGTGATCTTTTACCGCCTCGTCTTTTCGGGTGGACACCGGGAAACGAGCGCTAAGGACGCCGCTGGGCGCCTCGTGCTGAGGGCTGGCTACACAGAACCGGTCTCCGAAGCTGAGCGCTCACGAGAACTCGAAGAGGAGATTACGCAATACATGAGCGATGGTTTCTTTGTGAGACAGAGGACCGCAACCACTGCCCAGCTTGTTAGGCCAAAGAGGTTCAGTTTCGTCTGGGCGCTTCTATGGTTCCTTGTGTTCGGCGTAGGGATTATCGTGTACCTGATCTATTACGCCGCCAAGCAGGACGAGGGCCGCTACGTTGAGGTTGACGAGTATGGGGCGATCAAGGCCACGCGGCAGATACGCCACGTACTCTACTGCGACCGTACTGCAACCGGATTAGAATTGAGCCGAACTGAGGAGGAAAACGGAGAAGCGCCGAAAACCGCATAAAGAGGCAGGATTTGCTGACACGTCAGGATGCTATAGGAACCGTGGCGGCGCATTCGTAAACCGCCAGTCGGAGGTTTGAATCCTTCCAGGCGCGCTTTGGAATTACCTGCAAATTGCTGATAAATTCAAAGAGCCTCAGTCTTGAGCCGGAACTTTCTGACACCCACTCTGGAACCACCGGGAATACCGGGTGCTGCGCCCCTAGCGCCAGCAGCGGCGTAGCCCATGTCGGGAAGCACGTGGGAGTAGATGTTCAGACGATAGGGCTAGAGACGAATCCAATAGTAGAGGATAAGGAGCATGTACTCCTGCCAGTTCCAGTAGGGGCCAGGATCGGTATGGCAATCGACCCCGCCGCCAGAGCCGGAACAGCCAGGCACTTCATCGTGGCCGATTATGTGCTTGCGGTCTATGGGGATCTCATACTCCTTGCAGCACCACGCCGAAAGCCTCGCCGAAGAATGATACATACTCCTGGTAAACCACTCCGGGTTGTCTATGAAACCCGCGTGCTCGATACCGATGCTGTGCGTGTTGGTATCCCACCAACCGGCGTGCCAAGCGATGTCCTCGTTGCGCACGCACTGCGCCACCCTGCCTTCTCTGCTAACGACGTAGTGTGCCGACGCTTGGGCGGCGCAGTTCTCAAACCACCTTATGGTGCCTGAGTAGGAGCCCTCTGCGACGTGGATAACGATCTTCCTTACATCGTAGGAGGTCTCTCGGTTGGAGTCAGTGTAGTTGCAAAAAGCGGCCGGACGCCATACGGCCTGTGGGTAGTCGGTGGCGCCGCTCTGGGCAGTGTAGACCTGTGGTACTTCAACGTCTTGTGGCGAGAGCTTCAGGCGCTCACCGGTCGAGATAGTCAGTGAGGCCCCGCCCTTGAGCACCCTGTAGACCTGGCTGGCGTACAGGTCCGTATCCGCGTACCGGCTGAGCGCCTCCTGCCAGCCATTCAGTACCTTCGGCTTGGACTTGCCGACAAGGTCTGAAAGGAAGGCCGCGCCGCCCTCGATGTTGGCAGAGCGATCGTTTTTGAGACGATCTCCGGAGAGACCAGTTAGCTTCGCCGCCTTGCCTAGAGTGTTCCTAGACGGGTTTTGGGTGAGCTGCATCATCCCGTAGTCGCCGCGGCCTTCGGGATCTCCCTTCCGGTAGGCGCTGGCGGACGGTGGCGGCATCTCCCAGAGGGTGTTGTAGTAGCCCATCGCCAGGAGCAACTCCACCGGAACCTTGTACTTTCTGGCCGCGGTCTCGAACTGTGCCTTCAGAGAAGAGTTCGTCTGCGCCAGAACCCTGCCGCCCGCCGTTCCGAGCAGGGTGGCGCCCGCAAGTCCCGCTCCACCCATTCTCAGGAAATCTCGGCGGTTCATCGTCGTGAACCGGTCCTCAGAATGTATGTTCCCCTCCCTTTGCCCTTTCTCAGGCGCTAACGTTTTTCGCAGGCCTTGCTCTTGATGCCTTGGTAGCACGCCCCAAGTCTCTCGGCTCGCATCAGAGCCCGCCTTCCCATTTAGAGCTTACGCCAATAGGGAGCGCATTGGAAGGTAAACGGGCACAGAGTGCATCATCATTCGGGGAGTTCTCGAAGCTCACCGATGCGAAGGAGCGTCTCCATGCCCGCAGTGGTACGCGTTCTTCGGAAGGTTGGTGTGAGTAGCCGGCGATAGGATCTACCCCTCAGGCGGTTCTGGCCCCATAGGAGGACAGCGGCCGAGCTTTATTCACCCAACCTCGTAGAAGGGGATTCTCGGAAGTTGCGGGGGCTCTTGCGTCCCCTCATACTTGGCTTCCACACTAGGACACAAACCCCGTTACACGGGGGTGCCGCGAGGATGGCAGAGGGCGAAGACTTGCTAGCGTTCGTGTAGCATGTAATCTTCTCGCCGGGATGCGAATACGCGGGAGGTTCGGCCTGTTTCACGAGTGGACGCGGGGGGAGTACGCCATAACCACGGATCTCTCTAGGCTCGACCTCGGCGCGATCCACGGCTTCCTGAAGGACTCGTACTGGGCGCGGGGGGTGCCGAGGGAGGTGGTCGAACGCTCGGTCGAGAACTCGCTATGCTTCGGCCTCTACCGCGGGGACGAGCAGGCCGGCTTCGCCCGCGTAACCACCGACCGCGTCACCTTCGCCTACCTGGCGGACGTGTTCGTCCTGGAAGAGCACAGGGGACGGGGCTTGGGCAAGTGGCTGATGGAGGTGGTGCTCTCGCACCCCGAGCTGCGGGGCTTGAGGCGCTGGATGCTCGCCACGGCCGACGCCCACGGGCTCTACCAAAGATACGGCTTCCGGGGGCTCGCAAGCCCGGAGATCTTCATGGAGAGGAAGGACGCAACCTACGGCGTCTGAGCGGGCCGGGGCTCCCCGTCCGCGGTCCCGCACCGGAGGAGCCCGGGGAAGGAGGAGAAGGGTGGAGGTAAGGCCGATGGGACGCCGCGAGGCGCGGGAGGTCGCGCGCCTGCGCGTGCGGATGCTGGAGGAGCTGGGCGAGATGGGCGGGGAGGACCCGCGGACCTTGGTGGGGGCCACCGAGGCCTTCTTGCAGAGGAGGATCGGCTCCGGCAGGCACTTCACGAGCGTGGCTGAGGCGGACGGACCGCGCAGAACTTTACCCCCACCAACTACCTTTCGGTGGATGCCGCTCTACCCGGTCTCCCAATACCATCGCTAAGGCAACCTAATTGGAAGGAGATACCGTGTCTGCATCAGTGGTCAACTTCTCGATGTCCCTCGATGGGTACATCGCGGGTCCGAACGATGAACCCGGCAACCCCGGCGGCGACGGCTTCGAGCGGCTGCACGAGTGGTACGTCACTCCGGACGGGGAGTTTTTCCGGCCGTCCGGGCCGGCCGGACAATTGATCGACGAAGTCAACGGCTCCGGTGCGCTGCTGACGGGACGGCGTACCGCGGAGCAGGCCGATCACTGGGGTGGTGACATTCACGGCGCCCCGATCTTTGTGATGAGCCACCGCCCGCCTAGCCCATCGGTGGCCAACTACCCTCTGGTGAGGTACGTGAACGACGGGATCGAAAGCGCGATGGCGCAGGCGAAGGCGGCCGCCGGGGACCTCAACGTGCAGGTGCACGGCGCGTACACGGCGCAGCGGGCGCTCGAAGCTGGTGTGGTGGACGAGCTGCAGATCCACGTGATTCCGGTGCTGTTCGGCGGTGGCCGCCGGTTGTTCGACGTGTTGCCGTCGCGCATTGAGCTGGAGATCGTTCGGGTGATCGACACACCGGAGGCCACCCACATCCGCTACCGCGTCCGTCGCTGAGCCGGCCGATTAGCGGCCACTTTGGTGGTTGGTCGGGGTGAGGCTGGTGTCGGGCCGGGGGCAGCGGTGGAGCTCTCCCGGGCACGTTCGTCAACGTCACCAGCGTTCTATGTTCCCCAGCTAGGCGCGGCCGGGGCGAAGTTGGCCCTACATCTTGCTCCTATTCACCCTAGTGCGTGGAAGAGGAATTCTGCGAACTTCGCCTTGAGGGAGTCTCCGAAGGTCGCAAGGCATTCCACCTTCGGTTATGCTTCATCGGTTACCTCGGGGCTGATGAGTCCCGCCCGCAAAGGAGGGAGTACACAGAAGTGGTATTGAGGAGCAAGCTCGCACTCCTGTGGGGGGCAGCCATAATGTTACTTACGGTGCTGGCGAGCAGCGGAGTGGCGCTGGCCATCACCTACGGGCAACCCGACAGCAATAAGCATCCGAACGTGGGTGCTCTGGTGCGGACCTTCGACGGGCAGACTTACCCCTACTGTTCAGGGACCCTGATCTCGCCTACCGTCTTCCTAACAGCCGCGCACTGCGGCGACGACGGCTCGACTGTCTACGTCACCTTTGACTCCACTTACACTTCCAAGTCCAAGCTCTACACCGGAACATTCTATAGCGATCCCCTCTACAACCAGTCACAGAGCGACCCGCACGACATCGCCGTCGTGGTTTTCGACAAGCCGATCAATGGCATCGAGCCCGCGCAGTTGCCCACCCTCGGCCAGTTCGACCAAGTGGATAAGAACCAAAAGTTCACCGCAGTCGGCTACGGCGGGCAGGAGGCGCTCAACCAACCCGGCGGACCCGAGATCGGTTACCTGGACACGCGTGAGTATGCCATCTCTACGTTCAATGCTGTGGGCCCTAGCTACCTGCGCCTCTCGCAGAACCCGGCGACGGGTAACGGCGGTGCCTGCTACGGAGACTCGGGCGGCCCGAACTTCTTGGGCGCTGGCTCGAGCGAGACCAACATCATCGCTGGGATCACGATCACGGGCGATTCGCTGTGCAAGTCAACAAACGTGATCTACCGCCTCGATACCCAATCGGCGCGAGAGTTCCTCAGCCAATACGTTGTGTTGCCGTAGCCATCACAGGAGTGGGGCGAGGAGGGCCGAGGTTGCTAAGAACCTCGGCCCTCGTTCTTGCCTTTATTCACCCGAGTGCGTGGAAGTGGAATTCTACGAAGTTCGCAGCAGGCTTCGGTAAATGGCATCATGCTCTAAAGTTAGCCAACCGGGGTAGACCTGCTGAGGAGGGTGAGAGCATATGCCCGGCGACGAGCAAGACAAGGCAGGGGTCGTCGCGCCTCCGCCTCTTATCTACCTGGCAGCCTTGGTTTTTGGCCTGCTCCTCAACAGAAGGTCTCCGACTACCTTTCTGCCGCGCACGATAGCGCGACTCCTCGGGTGGCCACTCCTTGGCGGAGGATTGCTGCTCGCGGGCTGGTTCGAATGGGCGATGCGACGTGCCGATACACCGACTAACCCCTACAAGCCGGTCTCTCACATTGCCACGGAGGGACCGTTTCGTTACACCCGCAACCCCGCTTATCTTTCGATGACGATGATGTATACGGGCATCGCCAGCCTCGCGAACGCGTTGTGGGCCATCATTCTTCTGCCGGTCGCGCTGTTGGTGATCCAGCGTGG
>DASSCV010000117.1:0-2354 GCA_035697505.1 Rubrobacter sp. | reverse complement strand
ATGCCGAGGATGCCGCCTCCGCCCGAGGAGGCGGCCCAGGTCGGGACCAAAAACTCAGGCAGGTGCCACAGCGCCCACAGCACGCCCAGGATAACAGACGCGAGAATCGGCCCGTGCAAGCGCTCCATGCGAGGAAGCGCGAAGCCGCGCCAGCCTATCTCCTCGAACAGCGGTCCTCCCAGGACCACCACCAGGGCGTAGGTGCCGAGATAGCTAAGCAAGTAGGAAGGACCACCGAGGGCCGCGAGGTTGGGCAGCTCCATCGAGTAGACCATCGTGCCAACAAGCATGATCAGGGGGACGCCCAAGAGGGCGAACAGGTACCACCTGAAGCCCACCCGCCACAACACCAACCGACCTAGCAGACAGCGCACGCCCTCCCTCCCTTCGGTTGTGGCCGTCATGATGAAGGCGGAGAGGGTCGGTCCGGCGAGGATAGCGGTGGCGTTAAGGTAGCCAGAGGCCGTTTGGCTAATGTTGATCGGGAGCAGACCGGCACCATCCTCGCCTAGCACCCACGGTGCCCACACCAGCCACGTGAAGGCGTAGGCCATAACGAAGAAGGAGACCAGCGGGTGACGAGCAAGCAGAGCCTTGATGCCCCTGCGGGGAGCAGCAGGCTCTACGGGAGCGGCGGTGGCCATGGCGAGGCCTCTCTCATGTAGGGCGAGGCTCCTCAGAGCCCCACCGTGTGTTATATAACGCCACTACCGTATCAAGCATTGATTACCGGGTGCATCCCCCAAATGAGTGATCTTTGCAACGTAATATGTTTGCTCTGAAGGGAGTATTTGGGAGAGGCGCCAGTATTACACAAATACTATTACAGAACCGGTAATCGAATAGATTGCCACGCTTATGCGCCAGATGTTCCCCAACTTGTCCGCCTTAACGGAGATGAGCAAGAATGCAAGGGAAACGGGTAAGGAGAGACGAGTGTGCAACTCGAGTTGAGCAGCGAGGGTCGGTACGCCTTGAGGGCTCTGGTCTACCTTGCCTCGGCGGGTGATAGGGTGAACGCGGACAGGATCTCGACCGAAGCCCACATCCCGCGCCGCCTACTGGCACGCATCCTGGCCAAGCTCTCCCACGCCGGGCTGGTGGAGAGCGAACAAGGCCGCAGTGGGGGCTCCCGGCTGGCGCGTCCTGCGGGCAAGATAACGCTTCGGGAAGCCGTAGAAGCCATAGAAGGACCCTTCGGTGTCACTCGCTGCATCATGGCGGATCGCGCCTGCGGAGAAGGCGCTCCCTGCGCCCTGCACGAAGCCTGGAAAGAGGGCCAGCGAGCTATCCTCGAGTACCTCGGTACACAGACTATCGAAGAGTTTGTCTCACGGACTGCCTCCGAAAAGCTCCCTCCAAGGGCATAGCGTAGGCGTTACGCCGAACCGCTTGCGCAATGGTCAACCCAAAAGTTATATTACTAATTAGGTAATAGTTAGGGGTGGTGCAATCTGCCCTGACCGGGATCATCTGGAGGCGGTTGATGACAGCAGGATCGGGGCGACGCGGGTTGCTTATCTCGAAGGGCTGGGTCCAGGCTGTGGTGCTGGTCGTCCTGTTCGGCTTCTTCGTGCTCGGGCTTCTGGCATATCGGGCGTATTCGGGGCAGCCGCCGATACCCGATCGGGTCGTGGATCCTGGGGGCGAGGTTGTCTTCACTGGAGAGGACGTGATGGCTGGGCAGGGGGTGTTCCTGCGCAACGGTCTGATGCAGTACGGTTCCATCTTCGGGCACGGCGCCTACCTCGGACCCGACTTCACCGCCGATTATCTGCGGCGATCCGCCCTCTTCGTGCGTGAGAGTTATGGAGGAGAGGGCTCAGACAGGTCAGCGTCGCTGACCGTCTCCGACTTCAAGGAGAACCGCTACGATCCCGGGACGCGAACCCTCGAGTTCACCGCGCCGCAGGCCGCGGCCTTCGAGGAGCTCAGGGGACATTACGGGCGGTACTTCGGGGAGCCGACTACGAAGTATGGCCTAAGGCCCGAGGCTATAAACGATCCCGAGGAGATCAGGCAGCTCACGGCGTACTTCGCCTGGAGTGCGTGGGCCGCGTCTGCCTTGCGGCCTGGGACGGACTATACGTACACCAACAACTGGCCGCCGGAGCCCCTCGTGGAGAACGAGCCGACCGCCAACGTCGTGGTCTGGAGCGTGCTGTCCCTGGTAGCGCTCCTCGGCGGCATCGGGCTGCTCTTCGCGGCCTTCGGCAGGTGGAACTTCCTCGGCTGGCGTGGGCGCGAGCAGGCGACGCTATCGTTTCGCACCCCTGGCGACGTGGCTCTCACGCCGGCCCAGAGAGCGTGCGCGTGGTTCTTCCTGGTTATGGCCGCGTTGTTCTTGATCCAGA
>DASSCV010000116.1:0-3725 GCA_035697505.1 Rubrobacter sp. | reverse complement strand
GCGATGGCCCTCAAGAGCTACGTCGCCGGCGTGCGGCGACTCGCCAGGGGGGATGGGGTATCCTACGGGCTTACCTTTTTGGCCGGGGCGCCGATGTTCGCGGCGACCGTGCCTGTGGGGTACGCGGAGGGATATCGGCGGACGCTCTCGGGAAGGGCTGAAGCCCTGATCCGGGGTATGAGGCGGCCGCTACTGGGGCGGGTTACTATGGATGCCTGCGTCTTCGGGGTGGATGAAGATGTCGAGATCGGGGACGAGGTAGTGCTGCTCGGCGGGCAGGGGGAGGAGCGTGTTACCGCTGAAGAGCTCGGCTCATGCGCAGGCACGATAAACTACGAGATCACCACGGGGATAGATCCCCGCCGCGTCGAGAGGAGCTACGAGGATGTTCGAGGATCTTAACTGGAAGTCAGCCGCCAGGAGGTCGGCGGTAGTCATAGCGATCTACCTCGGCCTGCTCTACCTCCTTAGCGTGGCTTTCCCCGACAGCAACTTCAACTTGGACAGCCGGGCCCAGGTCATCAGCCTGTTCGTGAACGCCATCATATTCTTCTTTATCTTCACGTTCGTCTACGCACTCGTCGAACGTAGTAGAAACAGGCGCATTGCCGAGGCCAGGAAACAGAAGAAGCCGGGAAAGCAGGCCACAGGCGACCAGGAGGCCGACGCCACGTCGCTCAAAGGGCGTCCCAACCCTAATACGAGCCGCAAGAAGACCCGGCGCCGACGCTAACCGTTGGACCTCCGCGCGGCCCTGGAACCCCCGCTTGATGCCGCCGGGCTCCTCGACGTCGTCCCCGAGCTCTCCCTCGCCCGTGAACTGGAAGGAAGTCCGTACCACCACCTGGACACCCTGGATCACGTCCTCGAGGTCGTCCGGGGCGTAGAGTGCGAGCTGGAGGAGGGCAGGATTGGTGCCCTGGTGGGAGAAGACAGCGTACAGGGCCTGCGCCTCGCAGCCCTGCTGCACGATGTGGCCAAGCCCGTTACCCGCGGCGAGCTCGAAGGCAGGGTTCTCTTCGTCTCCCACGATTCTCTTGGCGCGGGGATGGTGCGGCGCATAGGCCGCAGGCTTGGCCTATCGGCCTGGGAGACGGATCTGACTGCGACCCTGACCGCACTGCATTTGAAGATAGGCTTTATGGGTAATCCCCGTACCGACTACCAGCCTGAGAGACTGGCCCGCGCAGCCGGGCCGTTCGGCGAGGGTCTGGCTGTGCTGAGCTGGGCCGACCGCCTCGCCGCCCAGGGCCCGCGCCTCAAGCCCGAGCACCTGCGGCGCCACGAGGAGCTATGCACCTGGTTTCTGCGCGTTAGCCGCGAGCTGGGCCCGTACCCCGACCCTGACTATGCAACGTTGCAAGGAGTACTCTCCTGTACGTCGGGCGCCGACGTCGGGTACGCGGCGAGCTATCTCAGGCTTCTCGTGGCCCGTGGGGCGGGAGAGAATAGCGATCTGGAGCGACTCGCTGCTCGTCGCCTTGCTCTGGAAGACCTTGGTGGCGGTCGTGTAGAATCGCGCCGAGAGCATAGCAACTCGCGGGGCCAGAGGAGGTAGGGGTCTTGAACATCAAGAGGGCCAGGAGGGATCGTTGGATTCGGGGCGTCTGCGGCGGCGTGGCCCATACTTACGGTTGGAACTCCAATATAGTGCGGCTCGTTACGGTGGTGATCGCCGTGATCATCCCCGGTCCTAGCACGCTGCTGGCTTTCGTGATCTACCTGTTGCTGAGCTTCATCCTCCCAGAGAGCGAGGAGTTCTAGGCGCTTGGACTTCGCGGAGGCCCAGAAGGAGGCCCTGGGCTGCACGAAGTGCGGGCTGTGCCACTCCAGGACACAGGTCATCTTCGGCGAAGGGCCGCTGAACGCCGGGTTGTTCATAGTCGGCGAGGCACCAGGCTTCAACGAGGACAAGGAGGGCAAACCCTTTTCAGGGGCCTCGGGGATTCTCTTAGACCGCATGCTCGAGTCTCTCGACCTCGGGCGCGAGAAGGTCTACCTGACCACGCTTGTCAAGTGCCGCCCGCCTGGATCTCCACCACGGCCGCCTAAGCCCTCTGAGGTAAGCTCCTGCCGGCCTTACCTAGTCTCCCAGCTTGCGGCCGTGGACCCCAAGGTCGTTGTTGCGCTCGGGGATCTGCCCAGCCGGGTTCTCACGGGGAGGAAAGAGTCCGTCTCTCGCATCAGGGGGCGGGCGATCCCGCTCGACGGCCGTTACGTTTTCCCAACGCTCTCCCTCCAGCGCGCCCTCTACACTCCGGCGGACCGGGCGCTCTTCGTCTCGGACTTCTCCCGTCTGCCCGAGCTCCTCGAAGCCGAACGGCCCTCCACCTACGAGACCCTCAACGTCACCCGCTCCCCCGATGCCCAGCGGGAACCAGTCCAGCCTGGGCTCTGGTAGAGTCCCAGGGTTCCCGGTGGAGCTCGAAGGCCTGAAGGAAGCTATGCTCGAGGAGCTGGCATCCAGGGTAGCGCAGATTCTCCATCCTGGTGACGTCGTGGTGCTCTCGGGCGAGGTCGGCGCCGGCAAGACCACCTTCGTGCGGGCTGCGGCCCGATCTCTTGGCGTCACGGATAGGGTGACGAGCCCGACCTACCAGCTCGCCCGCGGCTATGAGGGACTCAAGGACGGGCGACGTGTGATCGTCAACCACATAGACCTCTACCGCCTCGAAGGGATCGAAGAGCGGGACGTACTCGAGCTGGAGGACTACCTGGGACCTGATGCCGTGACGTTTATCGAGTGGGCCGATCCCGCACTCGGTGTTATCGAGAACCCTTCCATAGTCCATATCTACCACGAGACCACGACCACGCGGCGCATCAGCCTCCAAGGACCGGCCGCGGAGCGTCTGACGCCTTGCTGATCCTGGCCCTCGATGCCTCGACCTCCGTAACCACCGTCGCCCTCGCCCGCGGAAACGGCCCCCAGGTGCTCGCCGAAATCTCCGTCACCGCCCGCGGGGCCTCTGAAACACTGCTTCCCGCCATACACGCTGTCCTCTCTCTCGCGGGAAAGGATCTCGGCTCCGTGGAGCGCGTGCTCGCCGGGGTGGGACCAGGAACCTTTACGGGCATCCGCATAGCGGCGGCGACGGCTCGCGCTCTCTCTGCTGGCACCGCAATTCCTCTGTCCAAGAACTCGACCCTGGATGCCCTCGCCGCCCCCGCTCTCTCGTGTTCCGAAGACGTGCTCGCCGTACTCGACGCGAGGAGAGGGCAGGTCTTCGCCCGCAGGTATTCGGAGGCTGGGCCAACGACTGGCATCTACTGCCTCAGGCCTGAGGAGCTGTCGGTGGAGGGAGGACCTTTCGTAGTCGGCGACGGTGCCGTGCGCTACCGTGACGCACTCCACGGACTCGGGCGCATACCACCTGAGGACTCCCCGCTCCACAGAGTCACGGCGGTCGGGCACGTTATCTCTGCCGACCTCACCCCCGTAAGCCCCGATGAGCTCGTCCCCGTCTACGTCCGTGAACCCGACGCCGAGGTTCGTCGCGACCTCAACCCCTGGAGCAGTCCTTGAGGGAGGCTGGACCGCACCTGCGCCGGATGGAGGCCAGGGATCTCCCCTCCGTTATGGAGATAGACGCTTTGTCCCTCCCCCGTCCCTGGAGCGCGGCGATCTGGCGCGGAGAGCTCGGGAGTCCCTACGGACTCTACCTGGTGCTCGAAGAAAGGGGCGAAGTCTTTGGCCAGATCGGGGTCCGCCACGTCCTCGGCGA
>DASSCV010000115.1:0-5150 GCA_035697505.1 Rubrobacter sp. | reverse complement strand
CCGGGACGCTACTTCAAGGTCCCGTATCTGAGGTTGTTTCTCAAGGACTTCGTCGTGTACCACATTGGTAGGAGCCTGGATACCCTAAACCGCCGGTTCCTCGCGACTGCTGCGCTCTCCAGCGACCACGACGCCAACTGGTCGACCCGCGAGGCTGTGAAACTCTACCTTCAGTCGTTGCCAAAGCCGCCTTATGGGATCCTCCTCTTCGGGGCGGTGCTCGCGGCGTTGGTGATAGCGCTCCCCCTGCAGGGCTTCGGGAACGTGTTCTACGTGCTCGACCTGGTCGGGGCGATGATGAGGTTCAACGTGGGCTACGTGGGCAGAGCATTGGAAGGGAATGAACTCGGCCCCACGTTGCGTTCCCTGTTCGTTCTTCTGGTCGGATTGATCGCGGTGGGCGCCCTGCTGACCTCTCCATTTGGCTTGAAGCGCATACTCTTCAACCTGCATCCGTGGACCAAGGAGCGCCTCGACTCGACGGCGGCCAGGAGCCACGGCTATAGGGTCGAAGGACTCTATGCCCTGGAAGACAGCATCTTCAGCGAAGCCGGCATCCGGCGTCCAAAGGAGGGGAGATGGGACCTGGTGTTTCAAACGTTTTTGCTCCTACTCCTGCTCGTAGTCGGGCTATGCCTGGCAGGTCTGACTCTCGTTATCTTCATGGCGTGGAACGTGAAACTCAACGTTGAAACTGGAGCGCCCGCGGATGTCCACTTTACATTGCCGAAAGTGCACTGGGGTTACTATGCTCTGTTGACCGGGCTTGTGTTCGCTGCGTTCGTTCTCCTCCTCAGACGACTCCTTACAGCCTGGAAGCACCGAAGCCGGAATGTGATCGGTTGACGCCCGAGGACCTCCCGTAGATAGAGAAGCCGGCCCAATCAACTGCTGGGCGAATGTCGTAGAGCGGGATGAGGATGCCCACACTACCCGTCGATGTTAAACTCACCCGGCTGCGAGCGTAATAGACGAGAGGTCATCACCAGATCTATGCAACACCTGGCACGAGATCACCAAGAGGTCGAATGGCACTTCGACGCCCTCGACGTGCGTCCCGTAGGGCGGTGGCTGGAAAACGGAGTAGGGGAAGACCCGGCGATAGTTCCCGGCGAGACGCGCGAGATCTCGGACGCCTATCTCGACACCGAGGACTGGCGAATCTACCAAGCCGGCTACGCCCTGCGGATCCGGCGCGTGGAAGGCGAGAACAAGGTGGAAGCCACGATGAAGCTGCTGACTTCGGAAGGAGACGCCCCGGGGCTTCGTAGCCGTCGCGAGATCTCCGAGCCGCTATATAACCCGAACCCTGAAGCCTTCGATGATGACTCCGGCCCGGTCGGGAAGAGGATCGGGGCCCTTGTCGGGCCGAAAAAGCTGCGTACTCTCTTCGAGATACAGACCCACCGGAACACTTTCGGCCTCATCCTGGAAGGCTCGGAGGTGGGGGAGGTGGCCCTCGACGAAACAAACATACCGCTAGAGAACGATGCGGAACCTATCCATATTATGCGTGTGGAGATCGAAGTGGAACCGGATGCTGTCCTCCGGCTGGAGCCTTTCGTCGAGCGGCTGCGCGACGCTTGCCGACTCTCGCCCGCCTCCGCTTCCAAATATGAAGCAGGACTCTTTGCACGGGGCCTCGCACCGCCTGGACCTCCCCAGTTCGGACCTACGGGCGTGGATGACTCGCTCACTGCCGGAGAGCTGGCATTCCGGGTTTTGCGAGAGCAGTTCGCGGTCTTTCTGGCCCACGAGCCAGGCACGCGGATCGGGGAGGATCCGGAGGAGGTGCACGACATGCGGGTTGCGGCCCGCCGGATGCGGGCCGCAATGAAGATCTTCGAGATGCCGCTACCGGTTAGGGCCCAGAGGTTCCGAAACGAGTTCAAGTGGATCGCCGGAGCCCTTGGTGAGGTGCGCGACCTCGATGTACAGCTCGCACGACTGGATAGCTGGATCTCTTCTGCCTCCTCCGGGGACAAGGAGCCGCTCGAAGCGCTCCGCGCCGTGTTCCAAGAGCGACGGAAGAAAGCCCGCAGATTGATGCTCCGAAGGCTCGACTCCCGCCGTTATGCCCGTCTTGTCGAGTCGTTCGGGGCGTTTCTGGAAGGAGGGCCATCCCGTCGGGCGCAAGCCTCGCGACGACCAATACTAGCCGCCGCCCCTGACTTGGTTCGCAAACCGTATCGCAAGATGAGAAAACTCGGCGACCCACTTACCGAAGAGTCCTCCGGCGAGGAGTACCACGAGCTCCGCAAGAAAGGCAAGCGTCTGCGCTACGCCCTGGAGTTCCTCTCGGCTATCTATGGAGATCCCGCGAAGGATCTCATAAAGGCGCTCAAAGAGCTTCAAGACGTGCTCGGGGACCATCAAGACGCAGAGGTAGCCGTCGCCCATCTCAGGGAACTGGCGGCATCTAGAGGACGCAGTCCGAAGCTTTCGCCTGAGACGACCTTCGTGATGGGCGGCGTCGCGCACCGCTACGAGGTTCAGGCCAGGGAGTTGCGCGCTGCGTTTCCGGGGGCTTACAGCAGGGTCAGGGGTAAACGCTGGAAGAAGGTGAGGAGAACTATGGAGAAGGCTCGCCCGAAAGAGGAAACCCGATAAGGCCGAGCGGTGGATCTCTCCTTGGTCCAGCACACCGTAGCTGGTCTCTTACGCCCGAACCCAGATAGGTCGAGAACTCTCCGGGATACACCGTCTCGCTTCGCGGACCTTAGCGAGCAGTGATTCCAGGGTAAGAATACCCGGCGAGTGTCCGCAAGGAGGCACGGAAAGCGGGGCGCCGCAATAAGGGCAAACGGCGCCCTGGTGGGGTTGCCTACTCAATCCTAAGCGGCTGCGCCGATGGCAGCACCGTACTCGCCGCCGGCGAGCATGCGCTCGGCCTCGCGCTGCACCTGCCTGACCCGCTCTCGTGATATCCCTAGCTCCGCGCTGAGTCGGGCGAGGGTCGCCGTCTCCTCATCGCCCAAGCCGTAGCGCTTGATGAGAATATAACGATGGCGCTCGGGCAGCTTTTCGACGGCTTCGGCGAGCCAGTCCATCTCCATCTCCCCGATGATCGTGCCCGCAACCTCGGAGGCGCGCTCGTCCTCGATCAACTCGCCGATCTCCGTGGCGTCCGAGTCCGAGCCCAAAGGCTGGTTGAAACTAGTGGCGTCCGGCATGGCACCCTTTACGTCCCTAACCTGCTCTGTAGTCCAACCGAGGCGATTGGCGACCTCCTCGTCGGTGGGCTCGCGCTCCATCTCGGAGGAGAGCTCGTTGTAGGCGCGGGCCATCTTCCGGATCTTGTCTCCCATGTGCACGGGCACCCGTATGGTGCGGCCCTTGTCGGCCACGGCGCGCTGCACCGCCTGCCTCACCCACCAGGTAGCATACGTGGAAAATCTCCAGCCGCGGTCAGGATCGAACTTCTCGACGGCCTTCATCAGCCCGATGTTCCCCTCCTGTATGAGATCCTCGAAGGGCAGCCCCATCCCGCGATACTTCTTGGCAACGCTTACAACGAGCCTGAGGTTCTTCTCGATGAGCCTCTGCCTGGCCCCCTTGTCGCCGGCCTTGGCCCTCTTGGAAAGATCTATCTCCTCCTTGTGCGTGAGCAGCTTGCCCTTGTCGATGTGGGCGAAGTACCCTGGGATGAGATCAGGGGTCTCGGATGGTCGCTCCAAAGCGCGCGTCGTCATAGTCTTGCTATTCGTCACCGTCTTCACAGGTATATCAGCTTCTCTTTCCCTGTAGATTTCACTTGCATTGGACACAGTAGTAATATACACTATTCACTATATAATTGTCAAGTACATACAGCAAAAAATGGTAACTAGATCAAGAAGGACGGGCTGAAGATGGGTAAGAAGAGGAGCTACGGACAGCATTGCACGGTGGCCAGGGCGCTCGACGTGGTGGGGGAGCGATGGACGCTCCTCTTGGTGCGCGAGCTTTCGACGGGACCCAAGCGGTTCAAGGATCTTCTGGAGGGGCTTCCGGGGATCGGGACGAACCTCCTCGCTGCCAGGCTAAAGAGGCTTGAGGGGGAAGGGATTGTCCGGCGCGGCACCCTGCCACCGCCTGCGGGGTCGAGCGTCTATGAGCTTACGAAGCTTGGAGGGTCGCTCGAGCCGGTGATCGTGGCCCTCTCGCGTTGGGGGGCGAGGCTCCTGGACGCGCCGGGTGAAGATGACGACCTGAGGGCGGGCTGGGCCATTGTGGCAATGCGTTCGGCCCTCGAACAGGGGGCTGCAGGTGGCCGCTCCGTGACCTACGAGTTCCGTATCGACGGCGAGGCATTCCATTTGCGGGTTGGGGACGGCGAGGAAGGGGAGAGGGTGGAGGCCGGGCAGGGCTCGGCTCCGGATCCTGACCTGGTCGTTGTAGGCGACGCCAAGACCTTCCTCGCGGTAGCCTCGGGGCGGCTTAGTCCCGAGGAAGCGGTGGGATCAGGAGCGCTCCGGGTCGAGGGGGAGCGCAAGGAGGATCGAGAAGCCCTGCTCGCGTGGTGCCAGCATTTGATCGGCCCTACCGCAGCCTAGGGAACGGATTGTGATGTCGCCAGAAGAGGCATCAGACTATGCCCTGGGAGAAGGCGACCATGCCTGATAGTCACCTCAGCGCGTAACGGGGCTGAGAGCGTGGCAATCACCCCCGAGTCCAGGTCTTCTAGAGCATTCGTCAAGTAGGGGCTGGGGAGGTGTTCCTACGGGTCGGTGGCTCGCCCCCTAGTGGGTAGGTTGGATCTATGTGTCGGTTCGTCGAGCAGTGGTTTACGTGCAAGGCGATGCTGCTCTCGTACTGTCAGACAGGGTTGAAACCACCTTCAGGCTTCAGGGCTGGTAGCATGTCACACGATTAGTGAGACCTCTGAAGAAGGAGGAGAGCGTGACAGACTATCTGCCTGAGGTCTACCAGCACTTCGAGCGTCGCTACCCGGCGGTCAAAGAAGCCTTCGACGCATTGGGCACTGCCGAGCACGAGGCAGGACCTTTAGCTGAGAGGGAACGCCGCTTGATCAAGCTCGCTATAGCCGTGGGCGCACAGTCAGAAGGTGGCGTGCGTTCGCATGTGCGCAAGCTGCTTGGTGTGGGGGTCTCTGAGGAGGAGATCGTGCATACGATCGTGCTGGCCATCACCACCATCGGTTTCCCCGC
>DASSCV010000114.1:0-21282 GCA_035697505.1 Rubrobacter sp. | reverse complement strand
GCGCTCGGCACGGAGTCGCTTCTCCGGGTCGGAGAAACGATCCGGGTGGAAGCGCTTGACCAGCTCTCTGCGTTTCCTGTCTACTTCTTCCATGGAAGCGCTGGGGACGAGGCCGAGCCTGTCGTAGGCGGCCAGGACGTTGGGCGGGTATTTCCTTGGGGTGAATGTGGTGGTCGCGGACCGCCATCCCCAGGTCTGTTCTGCGGCCGCCTCTTGTGCGGCGCGGCGCTCCTCCGCCTTGCGCCACTCCTCTGAGGCCCCTTTCCAGGCCGCTTCGAAGGCTCCTCTCAGGGCCTCGCTACGCTCGCGGCTGGTACGGAGCCTTTCGCGGAAGCGCTCGTCTTCCTGCAGGCTGGAGACGAAGCCCTGGGCGAGGCGCCCCAGGCGGCGCGGGATGCTCACTGTTCCTTTTTATCCCCGGGTTCCAAGTAGTCCTCGGAGTCCGCGAGCGGGCCTGGACGGCGGAGAACCTGGGTGTCGTCTTCCTCCTCGTCTTCCACGCCCTCCATGACTTGCGTCTCTTCACCGGCTGCGGGGTCGGCGGGTGGTTCGTCCGCCTCTTCCTGTGGCAGGCCGAAGAAGTCGCGCACCAGATCTATGTTATCGAGGCCGGACTCGGCGGACGAGATCTTCCTCTCCTCTTCGGAGACGCCGAAGTCTCTGGCTTCGCGGGCCTTGCGTATCTGGTCTTCGAGGTTCCGGATCACATCTTCGGTCTCGTCCTTGTACTGCCGTATACGGTTCTCGCTCAAGTCTATCTCTGAGTTGAGCTTGGACTCCCTGGCCCTGGTCGAAGTCTCCAGCTCGGCGATGTCTATACCCGCCGCCTCGAGTGTCCCACGTACGATGCGCACGGCTGCTGGCCTCGGCACCTCTGGCGGGAGGTTCCTGATAACCTCGGCGGCCCGCTCGACGGTGAATCCGTGCGCCGCCAGGCCCTCCGACTCGTCCTTACCCGGCATGCCGATCTCCTCGGAGGAGTAGATAGATGTCCCCTCGTCCTCGGTGCTCCCGGCGAACACCCTGGAGAAGAAGCTCTGCCGCGTCGTGCTATGATCCTCGTTCATCTCGCAGATATCCTTTCCGTAGCGGGTAGGGTCTCGACACGCCGCGTCACCTCATCTAGCCCGTGGCGGAAGTAGGCGATCCGCTCTTTGAGCCGCGCGAGGCCTGGGTCTTGCGGCCCCGAGACGAGGCTGTTGTCCAGGGCCAGCAATTCTCCGCGCAGATTCCCCAGCAGGCTCTCTGCGCTCTCGAGCTGGGCGTTGATCATGCTGATGCCGCCGAGCGCATCGTCGTAGCCTTCGAGCTCCCCGCGGCGCCCCTGGAGCGCGTTCTCGAACGACGTCCGCATGGGCGACCCTGGCTCCAGACGCGAGAGATCCTTCTGCAGTTCCTTTATACGCCCGTGGATAGAATGCCGGTCCACGCTCTCCAGATGCCTCCTCAGCGCCGCCCGCCGTCGCGCCAGTCGCGCCGTGCCCTCGACTTCGCCGATGATGGTGAAGATGTCATCGTCTAGAAGCGGCCTGCACTCCTCGGGCAGAAGCTCCCAGCTCTCCAGTAGCCCGTCCTGCAGGGCGACCAGCCGCTTCATCTGTGACGCCGCGATGCGATCCTCCCTCGCCACCCGGCCAAGCTCTCCCCTGTTGTGCCTGGCCCGGCTCAAAAGCTCCTTGCGCGCGTTCTCGCGCCTGTCGAGGAGCCGACGGCCTGTGACAAAGGCCCCGATGCCTAGCAGACCGGCCAGGACGTAAGATGTTTCGAGGGCCGCGAAGGTTCCGAGACCAGCGAAGAAAGCGAAAGGCGTCAAGCGTACCATCAGCCGCCGCGAGAGGTTCTTTCTACTGTCCACGCGGTTCCTCCTCGGTCTCCTCGGCCTGAGGCTTCGCTGTCTCATCGGGTGGCGCGGCCTCGATCGGTTCTGGCTCGCGCAGGCCCATCTGGACCTCCATCATCTCGAGCTCCCGCTCGGCGTCGAGCCGCTTTATGTCGATCTCGGCCGCCGCTATCTGGCGCTCGGTATCGCTGGTGCCGAGCTCGCCTACGGCCTCCGCCTCGTAGGAGGCCTGGCGGATCGACTGCCGAGCCTTCTCCAGGTCGCGGGATGAGTCGGAGAGGGAGATGTTGGAGCGGGCCTCGTTGGCAGTTCTCAGGGCGCGGGAGCGCTGATGCTCCTCCATCAGAGCCGCACGTTCGCGCACCACGTTGTTGTAGCGGCGCTCCTGGTCGCGGAACGCCTGCTCCAACTCCTGGGAGTTCTTGCGGGCTTCTTCGAGACGCGTCTCGATATCTGTGAGGCTCGCCTGGGCCTCCTGCTTCTGCTGGACGACCTCGATTGCTGCTTCCCGCTGGCCCCTGCTCGCGAGCTCGCGGGCCTGGCGCTCTTTGACGGCCAGGGTCTTCTGCTTTGTGACAGCGTCGTTGGAGAGCATCTTCTCGTAGGCCATCGTGCGGGCCGCGGCGACCTGGAGCTTCTTCAAGTTCTCTAGCTCATCCTGGACGGCGTTCTCGAGCAGTATCTCCGGGTTGCGCTGCTCGACCCCGGAGAGAAACCTCCCGAAGAAACCGCGAATAGCCCTCGTAAATCTTCCCATCAGTGCCGCCCACCCCCGGCAGTCGTCACGCCTGCAAAGTCCGTCGTGGATTATATCATCGGTACGTGGAACCCCCTGCCAGGGTTTCAGCACGCTACGCCCTTCGGGCTTCGCTTGTCAGCCCGCTCCAGCCTTCGGCTTCCGCTTTCAGCACGCCGCTTCGCGGCTCTCAGCAGTTCAGCGAGTCCTCCCGTGGCCTCACCACGAGCGTCGAAGAGGGTCGCCGCAGGTAGTGGTTCCTCGTACGCGGCCGGGCGAGGGCATGAGCGGGAGAAGCTGAAATGCTGACGAGCGGAGGCGGAGCGTGCTTACAGCTATCTCGCGGCCCTGTAGCGGCCGGCTCCCTGCGGCGCGTCTCCGCTGGCCAGGACAATGGCGCCGGATGACTCGATTTCGAAAGCGGCTTCGAGCGCTCGTCCTGCGGCGATCAGGAGGTCTTCTGCGGAACGGGCGTCGCGCGGGTAGATCGCCGCACCTGCCCTGGTGTCTTGCGCACCGAGGGAGCTCGCCGCGGCCATGGCGCGCCGCGCCGCACTCTCCACCCCTCCGTCGCCTACCCCGCTTACGACCACCCCGAAGAGGTTACCCTCGCCGAGCGACACGGGTTCCCCGATGCGCGTCCACACCCTCTCCAGGAGGAGATCCATAGCCTCCATCTCTACTCCCGGGTCGACGAGTATCACGGCGACGGGCGCCCCCCTGCGCGCCACGAGCTCCTCCTCGACACGCTCGAGCAGTACGGATCCGTCCTCATCCGTCGCGTAGTCTTCAGCAAGACCGGCAGGGAGCACGCTCCTTGCTATGTAGATCAAGAACAGGCCGGTCAGGCCAACAGCAGTGAGCCTGTAGAAGACGAGCGAGGCAATCTCCTGGCCTGTCCCTCTCTCGAGAAGGGCTGGCAGCATCGCCAGGGCGTAGCAGAAAAGGACGGCGCCGAGGACAATAAGCACTACCCGCCACGACCCGTGCAGCGCCGAGGCCAGAAGCAGCGGGAAGAACATGACGTATAGGTCGCTCGATGTCCCACCCGAGAAGAAGACCATCATGGCGACGACAGCAGCGTACAGGGCGTAGATCGAGCTGCAGAAACCTGCGGTGAATTGCTCCTCCGGCAGCAACGGAACCACGACCGCCGCAGTGATTATGCCTACGGAGGAGACGAGATAGAGCAGGATGTAGGAGACCGCAGGTTCGTATGAAGCGGTGTGCACGAACAGCAGCGAAGCTACCATGAGGGCCAGGAGCAGGAATGAGAAAGCCTTCAAGCTCCGCGCGTTCCAGCCTTGATCTGTTCTGCCGCCCACGCCAAAGTATCATACGCACATACTCGTATGCTTGCCACCGGAGGATGAAGTATGGAGAGTGCAAACCATCGCCCCGATAATCCCTACACGCAGTTGGAGGGCTACAGTGTTCACGACACCTCGGCTGAGGAGGTCGGGGAGATCGAAGACACCATCTACGACGCCCCGAGCGACGTGCTGAAGTACGTCGTCGTCAGGGGACGCCCCATCCCAGCCGAGAAGATAGAGGTAGATGCCGCAGACCAACGCGTCTCTGTCCCTTACGACGCGAGAACCATAGAGTCAGCACCACAGATGGAACAAACGTCGGGAGCCTTCGACGAAGCCATCCACGAGCACTACGAGAGCCGCGCTTAGTGCGATTTGCAGGTAGACTGTGGGCCTCCTGTAAACCGCGGCTTCAGGCATCAGCAGGGTTGAGGGCGCGATTCGTAGGCCGAAAACGTACCACTTTGCTAGCCGGGTCCCGTACCTTTCGAGAGACGTGTTAGCCAGAGGTCAAAGTGAGAGGTCGGATCTTTGTCCGGGCCCTCTTTGTATTCGTTAGACCGGGTCGGATAGCTTACCTGGTGTCTACCTGTTCGCAGTCGTCTCCGACGATGTCGGCCTTATCGGCGTAGACGGTATCTGTACCCGGGCCGCATTCTACGGTGTCCTTGACGGCGGGGATATCCCTCGACTGGACGATGTCGACGCCGCTGCCGCCATAAAACCGGTCCACCGAGGTATCGCCGCCCTGCCCGATCAGATTGTCCGCGCCGTCGTCGGCGTTGACGGTGTCCCGTCCGCGCCCGTCGCCGAGCTCGTCAGAACCCAGGCCGCCCTCGACGAGGTCGTCGCCACCGCCGCCGTTGAGCCGGTCGTCGCCACCGAGGCCGGAGATATGCTCCGACTTCTCTGTGCCCGAGATGATGTCTTCACCGTCGGTACCTGGCATCGAGATCTCGTAAGTCGCCAGGGCCACGCCGGAAGTGGACACCACCATAAGGGCCACAACCGCCAGTATCGACGCCGTCCGCCTCATCTCTATGTCCCCCTCCTAGTCGGTCCCGTCAGTCCACACGTGCCGTTACCTACTTCCTTTACGATACCCACGCTACAGATAAGCAAACTTTCGGCCACAATCCTTTAACGTTTCGGTAACAGTCTGTGGAGCAAAGGGTTGCGGATCCTTCATGCAGGCGCGAATTCAGGCCTGTCCGAGAGGGTGGCGATCAAGGTTCTCTTGGGAGCGGGTGCTCAGGCGCGTATAATCCCTGCGTGGCCGGAGGTGTGGACGTTCGGGGTAGGGTAGAGGATCTGCGCGAGCAGGTCCGTTACCACAACCGCCGCTACCACGTAGATGACGCGCCGGAGATCACCGACGCCGAGTACGACGCTCTCTACAGGGAGCTGGAAGCCCTGGAGGACGAGCATCCCGAGTTCATCACCCCTGACTCACCGACCCAGCGCGTCGGCGGCGAGCCCATCGAGGGGTTCGAGGAGGTCAGGCACTCCGTCCCCATGCTCTCACTCGCGAACGCCCGCAAGATAGAAGACCTGAGGGAGTGGGACGCCCGCGTGCGACGCCTGCTCGGCGAGGACGAGACCCCGCTCTACGTGACGGAGTTGAAGATAGACGGCCTGGCGGTTTCGCTACGTTATGAGAACGGGCGGCTGGTCAGGGGCGCCACACGCGGCAACGGTGTCCTCGGAGAGGACGTTACGGCGCAGCTAAGGACCATACGTTCCATCCCCGACCGCCTCGATGACGATCCGCCCGAAGTACTCGAGCCGCGCGGCGAGGCGTACATCCCCATCGCTGACTTCGAGAAGCTGAACAGGGAGCTCGAAGGTGAGGGCAAGAAACCATACGCCAACCCGCGCAACCTGGCGGCCGGCTCCATCAGGCAGCTCGACCCGAAGATCACGGCCCGAAGGCCCCTTACCATACTGCTCTACGGCGTCGGGGAGGGGGGTGAGATCTTCGAGAGCCACTCGGAGATGCTCGCCGCGCTAAAGGCATACGGGCTGCGAGTCAACCCCTACGAGGTCCACCAGGGCATAGACTCCGTGATCGAGGAGTGCGAACGGTGGGCGAAGGAGCGGGAGTCCATCGGCTACCAGATCGACGGCGTCGTGGTAAAGGTTGACTCGCGCGAGCAGCAACTCGCCCTCGGCTCTGTAGCCCGCTCGCCGCGGTGGGCAATCGCGTACAAGTTCGAGCCGCTAGCAGGGCGCACGAAGTTGCTCGACGTCGTCGTGAAAGTCGGCAGGACCGGCGCGCTGACACCGCAGGCGGTGCTCGAGCCCGTAAACATCGGTGGGGTCGTGATCTCACGGGCGACGCTCCACAACGAGGACTACGTCAGGGAGAAGGGCATCCTCATCGGCGACACGGTCGTCGTCGAGCGGGCGGGGGATGTGATCCCGCAGGTCGCAGGAGCCGTCACAGGGGAACGCAAAGGCGAGGAGTACGCTTTCGAGATGCCCGCCCATTGTCCGGTCTGCGACGAACCTGTCTCGCGCCCCGAGGGGGAGGCTGTTACCCGCTGCGTTAACGCCCGTTGCCCCGCGCAAGCGCTGGAGCACATAATCCACTGGTCCTCCAAGTCCGCCATGGATATCGACGGCCTAGGCGAGAAGCTTGCCACCCGGCTTTTCGACCTCGGCTTTATAAGCGACGTGGCCGACGTCTACGACCTCCAGCCTGAGCAGCTCGTTCCGCTCGAAAGCTTCGGGGAGAAGAGCGCGCAGAATTTGATCCGGGCCATCGAGAGGAGTAAGGACAGGCCGTTCTCCCTCGTCCTCTACGCCCTCGGCATCAGGCACGTAGGGGCGGTTACGGCAAGTCTTATCGCCACGCGCCTCGGTGGAGAGGACCTTATGCGTGGCGTCGAGGTAGAACGGCTTACAGGGATCGACGGCGTCGGAGAGGTCGTCGCCCGAGCCGTCGTGGAGTACTTCGACCTCGAAGACAACCGCGACCTCGTAAGACGCCTTATGGAGAGGGGCCTCGACTTCGGACGCGAAGAGGGCGGCCCCGCGGAGGGTCCGCTCTCGGGCAAGCGCGTCGTCATAACAGGAACCCTGGATCGACCCCGCAACTACTACGTCGGCCGTCTCGAAGCTGCCGGGGGCACCTTCACCTCCTCGGTCAGCAAGAACACAGACTACGTGCTCGCCGGCGAAGACGCGGGCTCGAAGCTGGAGAGGGCAAGGGAACTGGGCGTTCCCGTGCTCGACGAAGCCGGGTTCGAAGAGCTGTTCTAGCGGGGGTGTGCCGCTGGCCAGTCAGGGCTCATACAATACGCTTTCAGAGCAGTTCGGCTAGGGGCACGTTGGAGATCAGGTCGTTCGTGCGTTTTTCGTCCAGGCTGGAGAGCGGGGGACGGATGTTGAGCCATTCCTCGTCGCCGGTCAGTCTGGCCATCAGTTGTTTGAGGGCCGCTATTACAGGATATGCTTCGATGGAGGCACGCAGTTGCGTTAGGCGTTCTTGCAAGTCTTCCGCCTCGTCGTCTTTCCCCGCTGCGTGAGCCTCATGTACGCGGCGAGCGAGGCGGGAGGTAACGTTGACGGTTGCTGAGATGCAGCCTTCACCACCGCTACGCAGCGTTTCTAGAAGGAGGGTCTCCGTGCCAGCGAGGACGGAGAAGTCCGGGAATTCCCGGCAGAGGGTCGTGATGCGTGCTCTGTCGCCGGAGCTGTCCTTCGTACCGACTACCACGCCGGGGTAGGCGTCGATGAGGCGTGAGATCAGGGGCAGCCCGAGGTCGACGCGTGTCATCTGTGGGATGTGATAGAGGTAGAGGCGCAGACGATCGTCGCCGACGCGCTCGACGACCTCGGCGAAGAAGCGGAACAGACCATCGTCGCCGATACCCTTGTAATAGAACGGTGGCAGTACGAGCGCACCCGTGGTCCCAGCCTCGAGCGCCGCGCGGCTCAGCCGCACGGTGTCGGTGATGGCGCAGGACCCGGTCCCTGGCAGTAATTTCTCTGGGGGGACATCATTTTCGACCAGCCCTTCGAGTGCCGCGAGCCGCTCGTCCACGGAGAGGGAGTTTGCTTCACCCGTAGTGCCGAAGACCGAGAGCCCGTGGCAGCCCGCCGCGAGCAACCTGCGGCAGTGGGCGGCGAAGGCCTGATGGTCCGGGTTCAGGTCCTCGTCCATCGGGGTGAGTACGGCTGCCAGGACACCCTTCGGGCCCACTACGCTCGATCTCTCCTTACTCTCCATGGTCTCCTCTCTGCCCGGTCCACACGCGGTCCGGGATCATTCTTGCCTCGGGAGGCTGTTAGGAGGCTCGGGTTGCGGCACGTCAGGCGGCTTGGGTTGCGGGAAGCCTGCTGGTGTGGACGGCCTGACCTTGTAGACGACCACAGCGGCGCCGTCGAACCGTTCGTATTGGACCGGCTGGAAGCTCCTCTGGAACTTGGAGATCATCTGCTGATCCGGATCTTCGTGCGAGATGAAATGGAATACCTCCTTGTAGTCTCCTTCTTTCACCCTGGTTTCTATCTTCGGGAAGTCACTTGCCTGACAGGCTTGTACGTCGTCTCTCTCGCCCGTCTCTTTGGTCTTCAGGTAATAGTCGAGCCTGTCGTCGGCGTCGCAGCGTACGATCAGGGTGTTCTTGTCTTGGTGGCCGACGACGTAGAGGGCGGCCTCGCGGATCTGATCCTTGGTCGGGGTGGTGTAGTAGTCCATCGAGAGGAGCAGATACGCAAGGCCCACCGCGCCCAGCCCTACGGCCACGGTTCCCTGGAAGACCGCCGCCGCCCTTCCCGAGAACGTGCGGGTTACGGAGCGGGCGAGGAGGAGGTAGACGGCGGGTAGTGCGACCAGGAGGTTCTCGTTGGTGAGCATAGACTTCGACGCCACCAGGGCCACGACGAACGGTCCCAGGGCCCACGCTGCAAGCAACAAGCCTGGTAAGAGTACGCCTCTCTTCCTGCGACGCCGCAGGTCGTCCCAACAGCGGATGAGGAGGAAGGAGAGCAGCGTCCACGCGGCGAACGAGAGTAACGCCGAGCGGCCGAACAGGAACTGGAAGTAGTCAGGCGGGACCTGGAGGGCCGGCTGCCCGGTCGATGTCCCACTCTGTGCGTTGTACCCAAACAGGTGGACCATGCTAGGCAGCCAGGGCAGGTAAGCGACGACTACGGGGACGTAAAGGAGCAGCGCCTTCCGCAGCGTGCCGTACGCGAGCGCCGCCAGTGCTGCGCCCTGCAACACGACCAGGATCAGGCCGAAATAGTGCACGTAAGCGCAGAGTATGGCGCAGATGACGTAAAGGGCGGCGTCTCTGGTCGGTAGGTCCCGAGCGTAGCGCAGGCCGAGCATAACGCCCCACCAGAAGTAGGAGGTGAGGATGGAGAGCAGGATCAGCATCGAGTAAACGCGGGCTTCCTGGCTGAAGTAGATGGGAGCCCAGAATACCGCGAAGAAGAGCGCCGCTACGATCCCCTCGCGCTCTGAGTAGAGCCTCTTGCCGAGGAGGTAGATGGTCGGTATACACAGCCACCCCGCGAAGGCAGAAGGAAGCCTCAAAGCCCACTCCGAATCGCCGAAGATCCACTGTGAGAAGCGGAGGATCAAGAAGTAGAGGGGAAGGTGGGCGTCACTTCGCACGCCCCCGATGACCTGGGAGATCCCCTCCCTATTGCTGATGTCCCAGCTCGCCAGCTCATCGCTCCAGAACGATTGGAAGCCCAGACCGTAGAACCGCAACACCGCACCGAGGAGCATAATCGCCAGCAGAGCGAGGAGAGCCCTGCTCTCCAACAAGAGGCGTAAGGGCGGTTCGCGTAGGGGCCCTACGCGAACCGCCCCTCCAGAAGACGTCTCGCGGCGGTAGGCGCGTACCAGCTCTTTCTCGCTCGTTCTCGGTCCTGACACTGTACGCGCTCCCCTTTCACGCACGGTTTCGAGCAGTGGACGTTACGGGATGTTAGAACAGGTTCTCCAGGTACATCAACGCCTCCTCCCATCTTAGACAAACCATTGTGGGGAATGCGTGAGTCGGCACGATATATAGGGCTGTTGCAAACTGCAGCAGGTCGGTTCGCGAACTACGCTTACCGTTTCTCGCGGGCGCGCTGTATATATTTCTCTGCGGCTTCGGGGTTCTTGTAGCTCAGGACGCCGCCGGTCAGAGGGTTCTTTATCTCGTAGTGACCGCCTGCATCCCTGTCGATGATGACAGGATAGTAGCGACCTCCGACCTGCTTTATGGCGTACTCGGTCGTGCCCTTCTCTTCGTCCAATCCGCCTCCTAGACCTCTCGAATTAGGATGGCTGCCTCCGCCGGATCCAGGGGCTCGCGATGCGAAGCTCCCAGGGTGACACGCCGTACAAAGCCTGCGCCCACGGTTCTGGGATGGTATGAGGGGAAGGTGTGCAGGAAGTACTTGCCTGGCCCGCGCCTGCGTGCCGGACGGTGTTCGACCCAGAGCAGTGGGCGCGGTAGGTCTGGCAGACCACCGGAGAAATGCTCCCTGACCACCTCGGCGGCCAGATAACCCGACACCTCCCCCGTAGTGACGCCTCCGACCCTGGGGAGCTCCTCGCACACGACCACGGGAGCGTCGCACTCGGCGCCTTTGTAGATCCTGATCCAGCAGCATCCGGCCCCGAGCCTGTAGCCCGTCCTGTGATGCATGTACTCGTGCGTGAGGTTCATCTCATCTCGCAACCCGCATTCTACAGGGTGACACCGCGCCAGGCCCGGAGCAACTCCTGCTCCCTCTCTGGTGTCAAGCCCGCTGCCGGCTCCGTACCCACCGGCCTCGCGCGGTCCCACTCCAGCACGTCCTCGATCGTCTCGGACAGGGGTCGGAAGGCGAGTCCTTTCTCGACAGCCCTGCTGCAGTCTATGTCCAACAGGGCGGCATCCTCCCGCGGCACCCACAACGGCAGCTCCGTGAACGGCTCCACTCCGTGCTCCTCCAAGAAATCCTCGGAGACCCAGATGAGCTCCGCGTCACCGCCGACGGCCTCGCACGCTTCGAGCAGTCGGCCCATCTCCAGCTTGTGGTCGGGGCCGGTGGCGTTGAAGGTTCCGGTCCTCCTCTCGGCGGCCATCTCTATGATCCAGGCCGCGAGGTCCCGTACGTCGATGAACTGCACACCACGCTCCGGCCGGTCGGGGGCCAGGACCTCACCGCCGGCGGCGATCCGGCGCGGCCAGAAGGTAAAACGGTCCGTGGGGTCGTACGGACCAGAGATCAAACCGGGGCGGACGTTGAAGACCCGCCCGGGCATCTCCTCCTCGACCGCCCGCTCGCAGAGCGCCTTGAGTCCCCCGTACGTCTCCCCCGTGACCTCCTCGACCGTCGGGTCCGGGAGCTCCCGTACCGGGGCGTCTTCGTTGGCCCCCGGCACGATAGCATCAGAGTAAACGGAGATGCTGGAGACGAAGGTGTAGTGGTCCACCCCCTCGGCCAACGTCCTTGCGGACGCCCGGACGACGCGGGGCACGTAGCCGCAGGTGTCGATCGCCGCGTCCCAGCGCCGTCCCGAGAGGGACGAGAGATCTGCCTCCCTATCGCCCTCGATCGTCTCCACCTCGGGGAACAGATCCGGGGCTTTGATCCCCCGGTTGAAGAGCGTGACCCGATGGCCTCTCCCGAGCGCCGCCTCGACGAGGTGGCGCCCGAGAAATCCGGTGCCGCCCAGGATCAGGATGTCCATCGGCGCCTCTTTCCTAGTTGCCGACAGCGATGCCGCGTTCTTCCGGACGGCTTATGACTCTGTCGATGACGCCGTACTCCACAGCGCCCTCGGAACTGAGTATGTAGTCGCGGTCGGTGTCGCGCTCTATCTTCTCGTAGTCCTGGCCGGTACGCTCGGAGAGTATGGTGTTCACGCGCCGCTTCTGGCTCATGATCTCCCTGGCGTGTATCTCCACGTCCGAAGCCTGCCCGCCTAGCCCCTGTATGGATGGCTGGTGTATCAGGATACGCGTGTTGGGTAGCGCGCTCCTCTTGCCCTTCGCACCGGCCGCGAGCAGGAAAGCTCCCGCCGACGCCGCCATCCCCAGGGCGGTCGTCGCGACGTCAGCGTTGACGAACTGCATCGTGTCGTACATCGCCAGCATCGCCGAGCCGCTGCCACCAGGGGAGTTGATGTACAGATGGATGTCCTGCTCCGGGTCTTCGGCATCCAGATGCAACAGCTGCGCCATGATCACGTTCGCCACCTGATCGTCGACCGGAGTGCCGAGGAAGACGATCCTGTCCTTGAGCAGCCGTGAATAGATGTCCATCGTCCGCTCCCCACGCGGACTCTGCTCCGTCACATAGGGAACGACCAGCCTCGGATCCAAACTCATCACTAAACTCCCGCTACTTGCGCCAACACGCTATACTCCAAGTAGCGTAACATTGTTGTAGGATTGATGCAAGTTTTTTGCAGTGTTTTGGAGGTATGGAGCATGGACCTTCCGCGTTTGCGGCGCATTCGGCAGGGGGCTGTGATGAGCCAGGAGGAGTTGGCTGAGAGGAGTGGGGTTGCGCGGGACACGATCTCGAAGCTGGAGACGGGGCGGAGGGGGGCGTACCCATCCACGATACGCAAGCTCGCCGCTGGTCTCGAGGTGCGGCCACAGATGCTCATGGGTGGCGTCGAGTATCTGGAGGAGGATCCTGGATCAGAGCAGATCGAGAACAAACTTTCGGAGGAGCCTGGACGGGACAGAAAGGTCGGGTTCTAGCCACTACTCCTTCCTGTATGGCTTACCGATGGCGGCGGGGGCTATGGCGCGACCGCCGAAGCCGGCCAGGACGATTATGGTGAGGAGGTAGGGGAGCATCTCGATGAACTCGATGGGGATGGCCTGTTCGTTGACACTGAAAGTAACGGCCTGGCCGAAGCCGAAGAGCAGGGCCGCTCCGGCCGCGCCGATAGGGTTCCAGCGGCCGAAGATCAGGGCCGCAAGGGCGATAAAGCCTCGGCCGCCGGTCATGTTCTCGGTGAAAGCCGAGAGCAGGCCCATCGAGAGATAGACGCCGCCGCAGGCTGCCAGCAGGCCGGAGAGGGCGACGCCGTAGTAGCGCATCCTGGCCACGTTGACGCCGGCCGTGTCCACCGCCTCAGGGGCCTCGCCCGTGGCCCTGAGCCTCAGTCCGAAGGGGGTTCGGAAGACCACGAAGAAGACCACGGGGACGAGCACGTACATCAGGTAGACGAGCAGGCTCTGGTCGAAGAGAGCGCGGCCTATTATGGGGATGTCCGAGAGAAGTGGGATCGCGGCGGACGCGAAGCCGTTCACGCGCGGTGAAGTTCCCCCCGCGCCGAAGATCACCACCATCAGGAAGCCCGTCCCGCTCAGTGCCAGCAGGTTGATCGCAGTGCCTGAGATGATCTGGTCAGCCTCGAAGGTCACGCACATGAGAGCGTGTATGAGGGCGAAGAGAAGTCCCGCTGCCAGGGCTGTACCCAGCCCTACGAGCGCGCTCCCGCTAAAGTGCGCCCCCGCGACCCCTGCGAAGGCTGCGATGAGCATAAGTCCTTCGAGACCTATGTTGACGACCCCGCTCCTCTCGCTGAACAGACCGCCGAGGGCGGCGAAGACGAGCGGTGTCGCGTTCCTGACGGTGGACTGGAGTATAGGACCTATGGCGCCGAGAAAGTCCTCCACTACAAGCCCCGTTCATTCTCGAGGTGGGTGCCGGCGGCGAAGTCGCGGGCGCGTTTGCCGACGATCAGCTCGACCAGCTTCGTGGCCGTTACGAGCAGCAGGATGACCGCGAGCAGCACATTGGCGAGCTGAAGCGGCACGTCCGTGGCGAACTGCATCTCCTGTGCACCAGAGGTGAGCGCACCGAATAGAAGCGCGCCGAGAATCACCCCAACAGGGTGGTTGCGTCCGAGGAGCGCGACCCCGATGCCGTTGAAGCCGAGGTTGGTGACGAAGGGAACGTCCATGTTGCCGTAGACCCCGAGCACCTCGACGCCACCTCCGAGGCCAGCCAGAGAGCCGCCGATGGCGAGCGCGAGGATCGTGTTCAGCCCGAGCCGCATGCCGGCGTAGTTCGCAGCCCCGGGCGAGAGGCCGACCGCGCGTAGCTCGAAACCGCGGCGTGTCCTCCACAGGAGGACGTAGACCACGACGGCAGCGACGATCGCGATAAAGAAACCGTAGTTCGCCCGCCCGAGGGCTGCGCTTATCGTCGGTATGCGGGCGGCGAGTTGAATCGTCTCCGTGCCAGGGATGGGTCCCTTCTGGCCCAACGGATGCTGGGCCAGGTAGTACGCCAGGTAGATGCCGACGTAGTTGAGCATGATCGTCGTGATCACCTCGTGCGCCCCGAAGTAAGCCTTGAGCACGCCGGGGATGGATCCCCACAGGAAGCCGGTGATCGCGCATGCTGCCAGGACCAGGGGGATGGCGATCGGTCCGAGAAAGCCGAGCGAGACCCCGAGCCAGGCCGCGGTGACAGCCCCTAGGAAGAGTTGTCCCTCGCCCCCGATGTTGAAGAGCCCGGCCCGGAACGCCACGGCCACGGCCAGCCCTGTGAAGATGAGGGGCGTCGTGTACAGCAGGGTACGTCCCAGCGCGAAGGGATCTCCTACCGCGCCCTCCAGGAGGGCTGCGTAGGCTGCGAAAGGGTTGTTGCCCGTCGCGAGGACGATGACCGCCCCAATGATAAAAGAGAGGAGGATGGCTATGAGGGGGAAGAGCAGCGCCCCCGCTGCGCCGGTGACCATCCGCCCGAGGACCGAACCTCTCCCTTCGGTCACGCCGGGCTCCTGACTCACGCGCTCTTCTCCTCGATTTCATGCCCCGCCATCAGGAGGCCGAGTTCTTCGTCCGTCGCGTCCGGCCCGACCTCGCCGACGATCCTGCCTGCGTAGATGACGAGTATGCGGTCCGAGAGTGATCGGATTTCCTCGAGCTCCAGGGAGATCAGCAATATTGCCTTGCCCTCGGAGCGCTGCTTCAGGAGCTGGCGGTGGATGAACTCTATCGCGCCGACGTCAACGCCGCGGGTCGGCTGGGCTGCTATCACAACGCCAGGATCGCCCGAGAGCTCGCGCGCGAGGACGGCCTTCTGCTGGTTGCCCCCTGAGAGCGAGCCGGCCCTGGCGTCAGGATCGGCAGGACGCACGTCGTAGGCACGCAGCGACTCCGCCGCTCGGCGGCGCATGATCTTCGGAAAGATCCAACCGAACCGCGAGAACGGCGGCTCGTCGTAGGTCTTCAAGGCGTTGTTCTCGTAGAGGGCGAAGTCCTGCACCAGCCCCTTGGCCGCCCTGTCTTCGGGCACGTAGGCGAGCCCACGCCCCTGGAGGGCATCCGCGCCGAGTCTGGTAACGTCCTCGCCGTCGAGGTAGACAGCGCCGCCCTCGATGGGTCGGGTGCCGGCGAGGGCTTCTGCAAGCTCCGTCTGGCCGTTCCCGTCAACTCCTGCCACCCCAAGGATCTCGCCGCCGCGTACTTCGAGGCTCACGCCGGCCACAGCCTCCTCACCCGTGCCGGAACGGACGCTCAGGTTCTCCGCTGACAGGCGCACCTCCTCGGAAGTCTGGGCCTCCTCCTTCTCCACGCGCAGGAGCACCTCGCGGCCAACCATCAGGCGCGCCAGCTCCCTCTCGTTCGTCTCGGCGGCCTTCACCGTGTCGACCACCCTGCCGTCGCGGATGATCGTGATCTCGTCGCCGACGCCAAGCAGCTCCCCCAGCTTGTGGGTTATCAGGATTATGGAGAGTCCGTCGGCGACCAGTACCTTCAAGACGGCGAAGAGGTCCTCGGTTTCCTGCGGTGTCAGGACGGCAGTGGGTTCGTCGAGGACCAGGATGCGTACATTGCGGTAGAGGGCCTTCAGGATCTCGACCCTCTGGCGCACCCCCACGGAGAGGTCGGCCACACGCGCCCGCGGGTCCACCTGCAGGCCGTATCGCTGCGAGAGTTCCTCTGTCGCCCTTACAGCCTCCTCCAGGTTCAGGGAGAGGCCCTTGCGGGGCTCCGCGCCGAGGACGATGTTCTCGGCCACGGTGAGCGGCGGTATCAGGGTAAAGTGCTGATGGACCATCCCGACGCCGCGAGAGACGGCGTCTTTAGGGTCCCTGATCTCGACCCTCTCGCCATCGACGAAGATCTCACCCTCATCAGGCGTGTAGAGGCCGTATAGGATCTTCATCAGGGTGGACTTGCCCGCGCCGTTCTCGCCGAGGATGCCGAGGACCTCACCGCGGTGCAGCGTCAGGGAGACGTCGTCGTTGGCCGTGACGGGGCCGAACCTCTTGGTAACGCCCCGCATCTCCAGGACGATAGGGGCGTCGGCTGCCCCGAGCACCCCGCCACTCTCCTCGGCCAAGCCTATCTCCTGCTATTACGGCTTCGTGGGGACCTTGATGTCGCCGCTTATGATCCCTTTCTCGGCCTTGCCAACCTCGTCCTTGACCTCCTGTGGGACCATGCTGTCGAAGCGACCGAACGGGGCGAGCGAGATCCCCTTCTCCTTCAGGCCACGGTCCACGGTCGTACCCTTGGGCTTCTCACCCTTGGCGACGCTGTCTACCGTCTGGTAGACAGCGTTGTCCACGCGCTTGACCACGGAGGTAAGGACGGGGTCTTTAGGGAACAGCTTGGCCTGGTCTAGGTCGACGCCGATCGCGAAGATCTTCTCCTGGCTCGCCGCGTCGAAGAGGCCCGCGCCCGTGTTACCCGCAGCATGGTAGATGATGTCGGCGCCCTGGTTGATCTGCTGGAGGCTGATCTCCTTTCCCTTCGCCGGGTCGTTGTACGCGTCCGGCGTCGCGCCCGCGTACTTGACGAGCACTGTGCAATCGGGGCACACGGACTTCACGCCCGCCTCGTAGCCGGCCTGGAACTTCTCGATCAATGGCCCCGTCTGTCCTCCGAGGAAGCCAACGATCTTCTCGTCGGAGGAGGTGTACTCGGTATCCTCCTGGGTCATGAGCCCTGCAACGATCCCGGCCAGATAGCTCCCCTCCTGCTCCCTGAAGACCAGGTCTATGGTGTTCGGCGTATCCACGACAGAGTCGACGATGGCGAACTGCGTATCGGGGAACTGCTTGGAGATCTGGGTAAGATCCTCGGTCATGAGGTAGCCGACGGCGATCACGGGGTCGAACCCGTTCTCGGCGAGCTGGGTGAGATTGTCGGCGTAGTCCGTCGGGGCTGTCGACTCTAGGAAGTCACCCTTGACCCCGAAGTCCTTCTCGGCCCGTTTGAGCCCCGCGTAGGCCGAGTCGTTGAAGCCATCGTCGCCAAGCCCCCCTACGTCAAGCACCAGCCCGGGACGAACCTCGGCACCGCCCTCACCCCCGCCACCTCCGCCGCAGCCGGCCGCAGCCACGAGCACCAGGATCACGGCTAAAAAGACGAACCTCAATCTTGTACGCATGGGACCTCCTTTTACAGAAGACCGCTCCTCGTTCGAGCCTCGACGGGCGGCCGACTCCTTGAATGTTCGTCCGGTGGATCGTGCACAGCATCACATAGAGTAACGCATTGTGCTGCCACACACGGCACAAATGATCGTCCCCGGCTCTGATGATGGCGATCGAGGTGCACAGCTTGGGAGGCTCCCTGATGATACCTACGCAGACACCGCGGCCAGCGCCTGTAGTCCCGGGCCTACCCGGGTGATCTCCTCCCAACTCTCCCCCGCGTTCGTGCCCCGCAGTATCGTCCCGTCTCCAAAGCCAGCGTACAAAACCCCAGGCGCCTCCGGGTCAGGGCTGAGCGCGTAAGGGAAGGCGTCAAGGCCTTCCAGAGCCACCTGCCAAGGCCCGTCCCCCATCCTGCGGTAGATGGTTGCATCCGATGCGCCCCCGCCGTGCGCCCGGCCCGGTCCCCAGGCTGCCGAAGCGTAGACGAGCGAGGGGTCTTCCGCGTCAGCGGCCAGTCCCCATACGTAGTGTAGGTCCATCCCCTCGTCAGCGGCCTCCCAACTGTCCCCGAAGTCCGTGCTCCTGGCGAACCCGCCGCCCCCGGCCTCGTACAGGAGCTCAGGGGCTCCGGGATGGGCGAACAGGGAGTGGCAGTCGGGCTGGGCGCCGGGCCTCTGGTCCTGCCAGGTCTCACCGCCGTCGGCGCTCCTCACCACCCCGCCAAGCTCTATGCCGGCCACGACGAGGTTCGGGTCTGAATAGGAGAGCGCGATCGCGCGGACGTGGGAGGTCCAGGGCCTGGGTGGGAAGCTCCAGGTGGGCGCGGAGGGAAGATTCCTCATGCCCTCCAGCTCGCGCCAGGACTCACCGCCGTCACGGCTTACGAACAGGGCCGAAGGCTCTGTCCCTGCATAGACAGCCGCGTCGGTGGGCGAGACGGCAACGGCGGTGACCATGGGGTGTTTGATTCCGGAGAGCTTCTCCCACGTCCCCCCTCCGTCCTCGCTCTTGAAGATACCCTCGTCCGAGGTGCCGACGTAGAGGGTGTTGGGATCTTCGGGATCCAATGCCAGGCACCGGGCGCCGCGCCCACCCAGCCCGGTCTCCACCCTACCGTCCTCTATTACGGACACGGCATTTCCTCCGGCTATATACAATCGTGCCACGGCGTGACCTCCTTTTTCTCTAGAAGCAGCCGATACATGATGCTACTGAAGCAACTTCTTCAGGTTCTCTTCCAGGTAGTCTGCGGTTACGCGGTCTTCCGGGGAGTATGCCACGGCCTCCTTGCAGAGGTGGTAGAGGGCCAGAGTACGGGTCGGAGAGAGTCGCCTGCTCCCGGCATGCTCCAGGACGAGCCGCATCAGCTCCAGTGCGACTTCGGCCTCGCTCTTGCGCTGCTCCATACGGATGTCTCCCTCCGGGCCGGTCTGTGCGGGCAATTATACCGGCGGAGCGAGCGGCTATGGTAGAATCGGGGGCGCTTTGATCCCGCATTCAAGCCCCAAGAGGGACTCAGAGACGCGGCCCTGCTGCCCGCGAGAGGTGAGGGATGCCCGTGGGTGAGCCGAGCAGACCTTACGTCGTCTGTCCCGTCTGCGGCCACGTATTCAGGTCCACCCACGCGAGCACATACATCACCGTCGGCAGGGAGGCCGACCTCTGCCCCAAGATTCCCGGCCGCCCTTCGGACGGGGCGCGTTTGATCCGCAGTGCCGTGACCATGTGCCCGGTGTGCTCGTTCGCGGCAGGCGAGGCTTTCGACGACCTCGACCTGACCTTCGATGAACGCTACGGTATAGAGGAGCGCCTGAAGGAAGACGGCCTGCTGAAGGTCTTCCGCAAGGGCCAACCGCCGTGGCTCGGCTTCCACGCCGCCGAGGTCTGCGGAAAGGAACGGAACCTGAGGTCCCGTGAGCTTGGCGACCTGTGTCTGCGCGCCTCCTGGGTCTGCCGCAAGGAAAGGGAGCGTCCCTTCGAGAGCACCTTCCAGCTGAGGTCCCTTCGTCACTTTATGCGCTCCCTACAGGAGGACGACCTCATCGGGCGCGAGCTCTCCGTCACCACATACCTGGTCGGGGAGCTGAACCGCCGTCTCGGCAACCACCGCGAAGCGCTCAACTGGTACGTAAACGCAGGGCGCACGACCGAAGGCGACCCCCGCGTAGCCTGGCTCGACCGTCTCATTGATAGGCAGAGCAAACTCGCCAGGGAGCAGGCGGCGTGATAGCTGATCAGCACGCCCCGGCTGGCGCTTTCGTTTGTCAGCTAGGTCCGGTACGCAGTCGACGGCGAAGCCGAGGGGGTCGATACGAACAGAGTGATCTTCGCCCGCATCGCGTGCACGGAGTTGCCTGATACCTGTACCCTGTTATTCGATGGTCTCTGACACGACCCGATCCCCGGCTTCTTTGTCAGGGACCCAGTAGGAGATTCCGCCTATGTACTGTGGGGTGCCTGGGTAGAGCTCGGCGTCCCCGATGCCTGAGAGGCTGGTTCGGACTGCGAAGCGGGTGGCTTCGAGGGGGTTCATGTTCGTGTCGATGTTGCGCCACGTGGCCCTTGCTGTAGCGGGAAGGCGCGGCAGTTTGGCGGGCGAGGTGGCTTCGCGCGCCAGCTCCCGCAGGAACATCTGCTGGCGGCCTATCCTCCCGATATCCGCCGTCGGGCCGCCCCTGTAGCGGACGTAGGCGAGGGCCTGCATCCCGTCCAGGGTCTGAGTGCCTGCCGGTATGTAGACCCGGCGTCCATCGATGCCGACCCTTATAGGTTTATCCACGTCGAGTGTGATCCCACCTAGAGCGTCGACGATCTCCTCAACCCCGCCGAAGTGTACGATGACGTAGTCGTTCATCCGGACCTCGGTCAGGTTCTGGAGTGTCTCGACGGTCAACTCCGGGCCTCCGCTAGCGAATGCGGCGTTGATCTTATCCTCCCCTATACCGGGGATGTCGACGAGCGTGTCTCGCGGCACGGCGAGCATACCGTCTCCCGCTTTGGCGACCACGATGGTGTCCGAGCGCGAGGGTTCCCCGGCACGCGCATCGCTCCCCAGCAAGACCACCCGCTGCCCGCCGAAGGGTGCGATCAGGTAGACGAGCATGAGGGCGAAGAGTACAAGCAGGATCAGGAGCAAGGGCCTGAGGACTCTACCCCGCCTCTTACCATCGAGACCCCGACGTCCTGCCCTGTAGACTTTCATGCCCATCTCACTATTGTAGTGAATAAAGGTGAGGTTGACGTCGCACGCGGGCGTCTCGCCGCGTAGACGCTACAAGGCGGAGGCCTCCTATCGGCGTGATCTCTAACCCATTCTCGACCCTTGGGATGGGAGTATACTGGAGGGCGTGGAGAAGCTGGAGACAGCGTCGTTCGAGATCGAAGAAGAGCGGGTGGCGTGGGAGGGCCTGGCCTCGTCTTGTGCTGCGCCCATCCGAAGGTTCGCAGCTTTTGCTCTGGTCGGCTTCACCTCCTTTATCGCCATTACGACCGCCGTCATCGTGCTCTATCAATTCTTCTCGGACCGCGATACGTTTGGTGTCGCCGCGACGGTACCGAGGGCCGTGTTCGACGTGACGATGCTCCTCGGCGTCGCCGTCGCCATCGGGGGGTATCTGATCTGGCTCATCAGGAGCCTGAGGTCGTACGCAGCCTTCTCGGCGGTACTGAGCAGGGGCGGCCTGGACCCGCATCGCCCGACCGCAGGGGGACTGAGGGCATACTCGGACGAGCAGTTGCTCGCGTTGCGTTCCCGCTACGAGCGGCTGCACGAAGGGAAGCTCAGGGAACGTCTCGGACGCATCTTCGGGTTCCACGGTAACGACGAATTTACGCTGGGACCGCTGAGTGTGCTCCCAGGCACGTTCGAGATGAGCACCCTCAGGGTCGAGTGGGAGACGCAGTTGATCCTGCGCTCAGGCGAACCGATGCCTGAGATCTCCTGGTGGACCGAGGGACGTCACAACCTCCTACCGCGCAGGCCCGATGAGGCTCGCAAGCTCGTCTACGCCCTCCGCTACACGGGCGACTCCGT
>DASSCV010000113.1:0-3230 GCA_035697505.1 Rubrobacter sp. | reverse complement strand
AGCCGTTCACGAACTTCGCAGAAAACTCCTTCTACGAGGTTGGGTGAATAAGGGCAAGACCATGGACCGACTGACAACACGCCCCTATGGCCCTAGTATCCTCCGGGAGTACATAGCGAGATATCGCGATCCCTGGGACTTATCACGAGGAGGCGTGCGCCCCTCCCACTAGTCTCCGGTAGGCGTCTGGGTCGGTGGCACCCTCACAGTTGAAAAGTAGGACGCGGCTCTCGCGGTTCACACCCAGCGCCCTGCGGGCCTCCTCCTGTTGCTCGCGTTGATCGCCGGAACTCTCCCCACGCAGAAGCCACAGCAGGCCGCCTAAGCCGGCCGCCCCCGTCTCGCCCGAGACGACGCCCGATGCGGCCATCAAGCGTACCGCCTCGCGGGCTGGCCCGTCGTCCATAGCGACGAGAACGTCTATGCCCCTCGACACGATCGGCCAGGCGACCAGTGAAGGTCGCCCGCAGTTAAGGCCGGCCATGATGGAGTGGTGCGGCCCGGGCACGGATACGATGCGCCCCTCCTCCACTGACCGCAGAAGGCAAGCCGCGTCGGCGGGCTCTACGCCGAGCAGCTTCGGGCGCCTAGAGGTATGCGGACCGCGGAAGTGGCGGGTCACGGCGGCGGCGAAGGCGCCTACGCCGATCTGCACCACCACCAAGTCGGGAGCCGCCTCTTTTCGTCTTTCCAGCTCGTCGTCGATCTCCCAGAGCATGGTCGAGTAGCCTTCGATCACCCAGGAAGGTATCCGCTCGTAGCCTGACCAGGACGTGTCCGATACTACGAGCCCGCTCTCTCCTTCCTCCGCGGCCGAGCGTTCGACGGCCTCATCGTAAGTGCCTTCGACCACTATCACCTCTGCCCCCTCGCCGGCTATGGCTTCGCGCCTTGCGGCTGCCATGCCCTCGGGCACGAAGATCTTCGCCCCGAGCCCCAGGAGTCTTGCCACCCGCGCTAGCGCACGACCGTGGTTGCCGTCGGTGGCCGCCACGAGATCGAGGGGACGCAGGGGTTCTAGCTTCTCTTTAAGCGCCTCGACCGTCTCCCAATCCTCGAACGCGCCCTCCGGCAAGCGCTCCTCCAGCGCCCGGTAGACCGCCCAGGAAGCCCCGAGGACCTTGAAGGCCGGCAGTCCCAGCCGGCTCGACTCGTCCTTCACCAGAACCTTGCCCACACCCAGCGCGTCGGCGAGTCCGGGCGCATGTACCAGGGGGGTCACCTCGTAGCCCGGCAGGCGCCTGTGAAACCGTAAGGGGAGCCGATCCGGGAGCTGCTGCTCGTCGAGGGTCCCTACAGCGACCGTATTAACGAGTGCCGTGATACTCAGTCGCCGACCTCCTCTATGTTTAGCATTCGGCGATGGCGGTGCGACCTGCGCACCACAAGCATGATGCCATTGACCAAAGGCAGGTGCGAACTTCGTGAAATGCCGCACATACGAACGTCGGAGAACTCGTCTTCCCAGCACTCCCGTGGAGCAGAGTCGGTGATACGGGGGTAGCCCTACCCTGAGCGAACTTCGAAGAACTCCGTCTTAGCGAAGTTCGCAGAGTTTCCCTTCCACGCACTCCGGTGAATAAGCCTCCGGTCGATGCGCCTGAGCCCTCTCAGTGGCATCATGCTCATGTTGCCGACTCTTGGAGAAAACGCAAGGTGGCAAGAGGAGAAACGTGTATGTCCGCACAGGAGAACATGACATTGGCCCGTCGGTTCATAGAGGCACGTGTCAAGGCTGATCTGGATGCACTGGACAAGATCATGACTACCGACTATGTCAGCCACGCCAAACTGCTACCCGACCAACAGCCCGATCGCGAAGGCGAAAAATGGGTGGCCGCCCAATTCGCCGCCGCCTTTTCCAACCGCACTTTGCTAATCGAGGACCAGGTAGCCGGGGGTGACAAGGTGGTTACCCGCTTCATCGTGCACACAACCCACGATCGAGGGGAGCTTATGGGCGTGGCTCCTAGCGGCAGGGAGCTGACCAACAGGGCTATCGTCATCCACCGCTTTGTGGAGGGCAAGATAGCTGAGGAATGGGGCCTAGGAACACTGGGCTCAAAACTGAGGGGACAGCGTCTAGAGCAAGAGAGGATAGAGCGCGAGCGCGTAGAGCAGGAGCTTAAGGTAGCACGAAGTATCCAGCATGCCTCGCTGCCCAAGGAGGTGCCCCAACTAGAGGGCTGGCAGATCTCCCCCTTCTACAAGCCTGCTAGAGAGGTGGGAGGAGACTTCTACGACTTCCACCTCCTGTCTGAAGCGAGGCTGGGACTGGTCGTGGGCGACGCTACAGGCAAGGGTGTGCCTGCAGCGTTGGTGATGTCCACCACCTGCGGTATGTTGCAGCTCGCTGCTCAAGCTTTGGACTCCTTCTCGCCCGGTGAGGTACTGGCCCAGGTCAACGAGACATTGTTTGCCCGCATACCCTCCAACATGTTCGTAACCTGCTTCTACGCTATCCTCGACCCGAACAGTGGTAGGTTCACCTACGCCAACGCAGGCCACGATCTGCCCTACCTCTGGCATGGTGGCGACGCAGAGGAACTGAGGGCCAGGGGAATGCCCTTGGGGCTCATGCCAGGCATGTCCTACGAGGAGAAGGAGATAGTGCTGGAGCCTAGGGATAATGTCCTTCTCTACAGCGACGGGCTGGTAGAGGCCCACGACCCTAAGGGCGAGATGGTCGGCTTCCCAAGGCTTAGGGCGCTCGTCGCCGAGCAAGGTGAGGAGGGCTCGCTGGGGGACTTGTGCCTGGAGAAACTCTCCCCTTTCGTTGGGGAGGACTGGGAACAGGAGGACGACATAACCCTCCTTACGCTTCGACGTTCCCCATCCCGAAGCTGAAATTCTTAGAACTCCGTTATGGCGAAGTTCACGCTGGCGTGAAAGTCTGCATAGCCGCACCCCGGTAGGGCCAGGTGCTTCAGACGAAGGATGCTCTATAGTCGGGTATTACGCGCCAGAACGATTGGAGTGAATCTGGGAGCCTTCGTAGGTGTTTGAGGTGGGGCAAAGCGAAGGGACGCGCTCCAAGAGGATGGAGGTAGAGCGCAGCCAGCGGCAGTATTAAGGCCGGAACCAGCATAGAGCCCCGGCCCTAATTACGACGAGACGCGCAATTACCACGGTCCGCCCCTCGTCTTGAGGTCACTCCTGTGGGGCGTATGGCGCACCTCTCGGACCACGCATCTCTCCTTGGCCGCTCCGCGGCAAGAGCTGCGGGCTTG
>DASSCV010000112.1:0-6208 GCA_035697505.1 Rubrobacter sp. | reverse complement strand
GGTGATGATCCAGACCCTCCCCGCCGGAGCGTCGTAGGAGCTGAATACCCGGTAGCCGTCGCGCAGAGCGATCTCGTTCTGGCGACGGTCAAAGGCACAGAGGTCTCCCCAGTCGCCTGTGGCATGGCGGGCGATGTAGCCGAATGGGTCCTTCCCCATCTCCATGAGCAGTTTCAAAACCCCAGGCGTAGCCACAACCCGTCCGAGGGAGAGTGGCGCCGTCATCGTCCTCTCCTCGCCTTGAAGACGCTTCTAGGGACCTTTGGAGCGACGTTCGTGCCCCGGATCCAACCGACCTCTCCCCGCGTGACACGCCTCACTGGGGCACCCTCGCTGCCTCGAGATCCTGTGGACTGATGCGTCCCCACCTCCTGCGGGCGAGTAGCGAGAACCACCGCGGTCCGTAGCGCCTCAAGGTCTCCCGGCCGCCCCTGGCACCCCACCTGCGCCAGTCGCCCTCGTGGATCAGGCGATGCTTCTCCCGCTCCAACACCACGGTGCTCCGCTCCACCAGCGCCTCTAGGTCAGAGCGAGAGATCTCTACCGGGACCCGCCAGCGCATCGCCTCCCACTCCCACTCCAGCCATGCCTGGATGCCCTGTCCGTCCAGGGAGGCGCCGTTGTTGGCCCTCTCATGGAGAGAGATGAGGCAGCGCGGAGCGGCGTGGTGGGCCTCGCGGGTTACACTTGATCCGTCCATAAGCATCACTCCTTATGGGCCGTACCCTGGGCGGGTTCCAGCCGCGCCGGGGCTTTCTCTTGCCTCTCACAAGAATTGTGCCGGATAATAGTGAAATAACTGCCTTAATATGTTATATTGATATAATATTAATTGATAGTTGTAGCATAGTTATCCACGAGTCGACAAAGGAGGCGCATAAGGGCGAGCAAGAAGCGAGGCAACGGCGAGGGATCGATAACGAAGCGCAAAGACGGGCGCTGGATGGCCCGCTACACGGTACACACGGCGAAGGGACCGAAGCGCAGGACCGTCTATGGCAAGACGCGCAAGGAGGCGGCGGACAAGCTCGCCAAGGCACTCTCCGACCGCACCGAGGGCATCGTCTACGATGACGAGAACTTGACGGTGGGCGAGTACCTGGACACGTGGCTCAAGTGCTCTGTACGCGGCTCGGTGCGTCAGAGCACATACGATCGGGACGCCTACCTCGTCGAAAAGCACATCGAGCCGGCTCTGGGCAGGATCAAGCTGAAGAACCTTTCCTCAGCGCACGTGCAAGGCTTCTACAGCGATCGGCTCGACTCGGGGCTCAGCGCCGCAACCGTCCACAAGGCGCACACTATCCTGCACAAGGCTCTAGCACGGGCCGTAGCGTGGCAGATAGTACCCCGGAACGCGACCGACGCCGTCGAGCCCCCGCGGCCCGTCCCGAGGGAGATGCGCCCCCTGTTCCCGGCCGAGGCGCGCAAGCTCCTCGATGCGGCCCGCGGGGATAGGCTCGAGGCCCTCTACGTCCTCGCCGTCACGACCGGCATGAGACAGGGAGAGCTGCTCGCCCTCAAGTGGCAAGACGTCGATCTGGAGAACGCCACCGCGAGCGTGAAGCGCACGCTAACCCGCACTGGCGGACGCTACGTCCTGGGGGAGCCGAAGACGAAGAAGAGCCGTCGCTCCATACGGTTGACGCCACGAGCAACGGACGTCCTCGAGCAGCACCTGGGGCGTCAGCTATGGGACATACGGATGCTCGGCGACAACTACGCCGACCAGGGCCTCGTCTTTAGCACGGACACGGGAGCCTTCATTAACCCGTCCAACGTGCGCCGGCGTTCGTTCGCCCCCCTCTTGAGGAAGGCGAACCTCCCCCATATGCGATTCCACGATCTCAGGCACACGTGCGCGACGCTGCTGCTCGGCAAAGGAACGCATCCCAAGTTCGTCCAGGAGCTCCTGGGCCACGCCACCGTAGCGATAACGCTCGACACCTACTCCCACGTCATGCTTGGCATGGGCGACCAGACCGCACGGGCCATGCAGGACGCGCTCGCACCTATTAAGGATGCCCTCCCCTAAGTCTTCCGCGTTGGTGTCGGGTTGGTGTCAGGAAGGGGTTGTACGTCTCTCGGCTCTGCTAGCAGCTCCCAAGTTTTACCTGCAAATCCGTGCTTTTCTGAAGTGGGCGATGCTGGGTTCGAACCAGCGACCTCCTCCTTGTAAGGGAGGCGCTCTACCACTGAGCTAATCGCCCGTGTTAGGTTTCAGCTAGTCAGCATCTGTCAGCTTCTGATCGCGCTCGCTGACCAGCCAACAAGTGCCCCCAACGGGATTCGAACCCGTGCCGCCGCCTTGAAAGGGCGGTGTCCTGGGCCTCTAGACGATGGGGGCTCACGAGACGGGCAGGGCCAGGGGCTGCTACCGGTTCGCCGTCGAGAGTTTAGCAGATCGTCCCTGGTATGAGGCAGGGTCCGCACCGCCGGAGAATACGTGAGCCAGGTAGGGATCGAACCTACGACACGAGGATTAAAAGTCCCCTGCTCTACCACTGAGCTACTGGCCCAGGCTCTGCCCAGAGTTTACTCGAAAACCAATCTCTCTTCGACCTGTTTAGCTCCTCTAGTGCAAGAAATGGCGTCGTCCGGTGAAGACCATCGCCAGCCCGTGGCTGTTCGCCGCCTCGATGACCTCTTCGTCGCGTACGGAGCCGCCGGGCTGAATGACGGCCCCTATGCCGGCTTCGGCCAGGGCCTCCACGCCGTCAGCGAAAGGGAAGAAGGCGTCGCTCGCGGCGGCGGCTCCCTGTGCCCTCTTGCCGGCCTTCTTCACGGCTATCGCCGAGGAGTCGACCCGGCTCATCTGGCCCGCTCCGATACCGACCGTGGCCGCGTCTCTGGCGAGGACTATGGCGTTGCTCTTGACCACGCGGGCGACGCGCCAGGCGAAGTTCATGTCTCCCATCTGCCGCGGCGAAGGACGCGCCTCTGTGACGATCCTGTACTCCGAATCATCCTCGACGGCGTCCGATGCCTGGAGCAGGGCTCCGCCAGTTACGTACTTGGACGAGAGCGCCGGACGATCCAACAAGCTCGCTACGAGCACCCTCACGTTGGGCTTTGCAGAGAGGATCTCCCTGGCCTCCCCGGTGAAGCCGGGTGCGACCAGGATCTCCGTGAATATGTTGGAGATCTCGGCCGCTAGATCCCCATCTACCTCGCCGCTCAGGGCCACAATTCCTCCGAACGCAGACTGTGGGTCGGAAGCGAGCGCCTTGCGGTAAGCATCGGCGACCGATCCGCCGAGCGCGGCACCGCAGGGGTTGGCGTGCTTGACGATAACGGCGGCCTGTGGGCCGAGGTCGCCCAGGTCGGTGAGAAGGGTGCGGGCGGCGTCGAGGTCGTAGAGGTTGTTGAAGGAGATCTCGCGCCCCTGCAACTTCTCCACACCACTCAGCAGATGGTCAGCACCCACCTCAGCGTAGTAGGCCGCGCCCTGGTGCGGGTTCTCCCCGTAGCGCAGGCCCGAGACCCGCTCGTAATGTACAGTCCGACGCTCGGGGAAACCCTCGCTCTCGTGAGGTACTTTCTCCCCTTCGACCCGCTCACCGAGCCAGCCCGAGATCGCCGCGTCGTAGTCGGCGGTCAGCCGGAACGCCGCGAGCGCCAGTCGACGACGGGTCTCCTCCGGGATGTGTCCCTCGCTTTCGAGGGCCGCCAGTACTTCTTCGTAGAATTCAGGTGAGGGGACGACCGTCACGGACCCGAAGTTCTTCGCTGCGGCCCGCAGCATCGCGGGGCCGCCGACGTCTATCTGTTCGATGGCCTCCTTCTCGCGAGCGCCGCCGGCGACGGTCTCTTCGAAGGGATAGAGGTTGATGCAGACCAGGTCTATCGGTCCTATATCTTGCTCGACGAGCTGCTCTACGTGGTCGGGGTCTCCGAGGTCGGCCAGGATGCCGCCGTGGATCTTGGGGTGCAGCGTCTTGACCCGCCCGCCGAGTATCTCCGGCGCGCCAGTTACCTCGGAGACGGGGATGACCCTTACTCCAGCTTCAGAGAGCGCCTTCGCGGTCCCCCCGGTCGAGATGATCTCGAACCCCATCCCGGAAAGCCGCTGCGCGAAGTCCTCGACCCCCCGTTTGTCCGACACTGAGATCAGGGCGCGCCGTTTCATACCTCCACCTTCCCCAGGAAATAGTCTGTGACCGCCCGGACGAGCAGCCTGTGCTCCACAGGGTGGAGCCGCGCGAGCAACGTCTCTTTCGTATCCCCGGGCAGAACAGGCACCCGCTGCTGCGCAACGATGGGCCCGGAATCCACTTCCTCGACCATGAAATGCACCGTCACCCCCGTCTCTTCGACCCCCGCCTCCAGCGCCCGCTCCACGGCGCGAAGTCCGCGGAATTCGGGCAGGAGCGAAGGATGGACGTTCAACACAGCAGGGAAGCGCTGGAGGAAGCCTGCCGACAGTATGCGCATGTACCCGGCCCCCACTACCAGCCCGACGCTGTGAGCTTCGATCCTGGCAGCAAGCTCCCTGTCGTAGTCTACTTTGCCGACGAAGCCGGCTGGGTCGACGTGCTCGACAGGAACACCGGCCCGCCGCGCCCGCTCGAAAGCGAACGCCTCCTTCTTGTCCCCAGCGACGACGACAAGGTTCTCGGGATATGCGTCGAGCAATGCCTGCAGGTTCGTCCCGGAACCCGAAGCCAGCACGGCGAAGCGCGAGCCTTCGGGTAGCTGCTCAGACAAACTCTACGCCCCCGGCCTCTGTGACCTCCCCGATCCGCCAGGCATCGCAACCCGCCCCACGCAGCGCTTGGAGCCCCGCCTCTGCCTCTTCGGGCGGCACGACCGCACAGAAACCAACGCCGAGATTGAAGACTCCGCGCATCTCGCTTTCGGGCAAGCCGCCAAGAGAACGTATTAGCCCGAAGACCGCCGGTTCCGCCCATGATCGCGCATCGAGGCGTGCCCCTAGCCCCCCGAGCGCGCGTGGAAGGTTCCCCACGAGCCCGCCCCCCGTTACGTGCGCCATCCCCCGAACATCGACCGCTCCACGCAGCGCTTGTACCTCCCGCACGTAGGCCCGGTGCGGCTCGAGGTAGACATCTCCGACGGGCCGGCGCAAGTCCTCAGGAACGTCATCATATGTGACCCCTGCGTCCTCGAGCACCTTGCGGGCCAAGGTGTAGCCGTTGGTGTGCAGACCGCTGGACGCAAGGCCGAGCACAGCATCGCCTGGCCTTACCCTCTCACCGCTGACTACCTCGCTCCGCTCGCAGGCCCCTACGCAGACGCCGACGACCTCGAAGTCTCCCTGACTATAGATACCTGGCATCTCAGCAGTCTCGCCGCCGATGAGCGCCACACCGAGCCGCCCGCAGGCTTCTGCGGCGGCGCTGACTATGCCTGCGACGGCTTCGGGGTCCAGGCGGCCGCTGGCGACGTAGTCCAGGAAGAAGAGCGGACGTGCGCCCGTGGCGAGCACGTCGTTGGCGCAGTGGTTGACGATATCTGAGCCCAGAGATCCGTAACGGCCCATCTCTCTGGCGACCAGGACCTTCGTGCCGACGCCGTCGATGGTCGAGGCGAGTACGGGGTCCCTGTAGCCGGTGAGGGCGTAAAGACCGGCGAAGCCGCCAGGTGTGCCGAGGACTTCGGGTCCGTGGGTCTTCTCGACGGCGGGGCGCATAAGGTCGACTGACTGCTCGCCGCGCTCGATAGAGACGCCAGCGGCCTCGTAGCCACCCCGGTCTTCAGGCAACGGTAGACCTCTCGTAGAAGAAACACCCGAACGGTCCGATACTGCCGCGCCCCACCTCGCGGTAACCGTTCTCGAGGTACAGATGCCTGGCAGCCCGGTGCTTCGGTGTTGTATGTCCGGCCGCGGGCGAGAAGTTCATCCGCCCTTGCTGGCGGCGTATTGGGTCCGGTTCTCCAGGCCGAACTTGCTCGCCGTGCCCGTCGTCGGGTAGTCGCCGTCGAAACAGGCGCGGCAGAGGCGGTCCTTCCTCTGTTGTGTGGCGGCGATCATCGCATCCGTAGAGAGGTAGGCAAGGGTGGTGGCCCCGATCTGGGCCCGGATCTCCTCCACGGTCAGATTCGCCCCTACCAGTTGGTCAGGGCTATCCATGTCGATGCCGTAGTAGCATGGGCCCTTGACCGGAGGCGAAGAGACCCTGAAGTGGACCTCGGCAGCGCCGGCTTCGAAGAGTAGCTCGACCAGCTTGCGGCTGGTGTTGCCGCGCAC
>DASSCV010000111.1:0-7024 GCA_035697505.1 Rubrobacter sp. | reverse complement strand
CATCACGGGGTTCTCGAGGATCCGCTTGACCTCGGCCATGTAGAGGGCACCGTCGCGGCCGTTTGCGATGCGGTGGTCCGCTGAGAGGGTCAGCTTCATCATGCTCGCGGGGACGATCTCGCCGTTCTCGTCGTAGTCGGGTCGCTTCGCGATGCTCGAGACGGCGACGATGGCCGCCTGCGGCGGGTTGATGATCGCGGTGAAACTCTCGATGCCGAACATGCCCATGTTGGAGACGGTGATCGTGCCCCCCTGATACTCGTCGGGCTGGAGCTTGCCCTCGCGAGCCCTCGAGGCGAGGTCCTTGGACTCCCGGGAGATGGCAGCGAGGCCCTTGCTTCCGATATCCCTTATGACCGGAGTTATGAGCCCCTGATCCAGGGCCACAGCCATTGCCATGTCTACCTTCTCGTGCAACTCGACCCCATGGGTGGTGTATAGGGCGTTGAGGTTCGGGTAGCTCCTTAGGGCGACCGCACAAGCCTTCATCACGAAGTCGTTGACGGAGAGCTTGATGCCCTCATCTTCGAGCTGCGCGTTGAGCTGCTTACGCAGGGCCATCGCCGCGTCCATCCTGACCTCTACGGAGGCGTAGAAGTGAGGGATGTGCTGCTTGGCCTCGGTCATCCGCTCGCCGATGACCTGCATCATGCGCGTCGGCTCGACGAGTTGCGTCCCCGGTTCCTCGGTCGGTTCCGGCAGGCGGGCTGGCTGGAAGCCCTGCATCTCAGCCTGCTGAGGCTGCTCCGGAGCCGCGACGCCGTCCGCAGCCCCGTCTTCGGTTCTCTGGGCGGTCCCGCTCTCCATGGCGGCCCGCACGTCGCGCTCTACGATGCGGCCCGCCGGGCCGGAGCCGTCTATCTTCGAGAGATCGAGGTCGTTCTCCTCGGCCAGCCTGCGGACTATGGGAGAGGCCCTGAAGTGCCCGTCGGCCCGGCCATCGGCCTCTTGTCCTCCAGCCTCCTCGCCTTCCTCAGGCGCCTCTGTCTCGGTGGCGGTGGCCTGTGCTCCGCCACCGTCTTCCTCGCCACCCCCTTCGGCTTCTTCCGCTTCCCCGCCCCCCTCGCTGCGCTCGGGGACCTCCTCGCCCTCGCCCTGGATAAACGCTATCGCCTCGCCGACGGGCACTTCCTGGCCCTCGCTCGCGATCAGCTGTGCGAGCTTCCCTGCGTCCTCGGCCTCGAGTTCCATAGTGACTTTATCGGTTTCGATCTCTGCTATCGGGTCCCCCTCGGAGACCTCCTCGCCCTCGCTCTTGAGCCACTGGAGAAGGGTGCCCTCCTCCATCGCGTCGCCCATCTTGGGCATAATGACTTCAGGCAACTTACTTCTCCTCCTCGTACAGAACCCGGCGGGCCGCGTTGGTAACTTGTTTCTCGCTGGGGAAGGCCATCAATTCAAGGTTGCGCGCGTACGGTCCAGGGACCTCGGCGCCGCTCACCCGCTCCACGGGGGCGTCGAGCGAGTCGAAGGCCCGATCCTGGATTATCGCCGCTACTTCACTGGCCACCCCGAACCACCGCCACTGCTCCTGGACAGCAACGGCCCTGTGCGTTTTCTCTACGGACTCGACGATGGTGTCTTCGTCGAAAGGCCTCAAAGATCTCAGGTCTATGACCTCCGCTTCGAAGCCGTCGTCGGCGAGCGTATCCGCGGCCCTCAGGCACAGGTTGACCTGCCGGCCGTAGGCTATCAGGGTAACGTCAGATCCCTCGCGGGCGATACGGGCCTCGCCAAAGGGTACGGGGTTGTCTCCATCCTCGACCTCGCCCTTAGTCCCGTACAGGGAGCCGGCTTCGAGGAAGATCACGGGGTTGGGGTCCCTGATCGCCGTTAGCATCATGCCCTTGACGTCGTTCGGGGTCACGGGCGCAACGACCTTGAGACCAGGGAAGTGGCCGTAGAAGCTCTCCAGGGAGTGCGTGTGCTGGGCCGAGAGCTGGACACCGCCGCCGTTGGGGCCCCGGATCACGAGCGGCACCTCTACCTGTCCGCCCGAGAAATAGCGCACCTTGGCGGCGTTCTGGATGATCTGGTCCGCCGCCAGAAACGAGAAGTTCCAGGTCATCATCTCGACTATGGGCCGCATCCCCATCATCGCCATGCCGACCGCAGCGCCCGTAAACCCGTTCTCAGCTATGGGCACGTCCATTATCCGTTTGGGCCCGTACTCATCGTAGAGGCCATCCGTTATGAGATGGGTGCCGCCGTAGACACCGATGTCCTCGCCCATGAGGATGACGTTATCGTCCCTGTCGAGCTCGTGGACCATCGCCTCCCTCAGGGCCTCGCGGTAGGTTTTCGTCTCCGCCACGGCCTACTCCTCCCCCATATACTCGTCCTTGCCGGAGTAGACGTCGGTGTAGAGCTCCTCCTCCGGCGGCTCCTCGCTCTCCTCGGCGAACTTCACGGCCTCCTGCACCCGTTCCTTGGCCTCGCCTCTTATCTCCTGGAGCTGCTCCTCGTCGAGCGCGTCGTTCTGGATGAGCTTGTACTCGACCATCGCGAGAGGGTCGCGCTCGCGCCACTCTTCGATCTCTTCCTTGGTGCGGTACTTCTCGAAGAAGTCAGCCGCGCCGTGCGGGGCGGTCCTGTAAGTAAGCGCCTCGACAGCGTAGGGTTTACCCGTCTCCCTCACCTGCTCGGCCACCCTCTCGGCGACCTCGACAACGGCCTCGACATCCATGCCGTCCACCTTCTCGTTCTCGATGCCGTAGGCGTCGAACTTGGCCGCCAGATCGGTCATGGCTGTGGTGCGCTCGACGCTGGTACCCATCCCGTACTTGTTGTTCTCGACGATAAACAGGCAAGGGCACTGTCCCTCCAGGCCCCAGAGCCCCGCGAGGTTGGCTGCCTCGTGGAAGGCTCCCTGGCTCATCGCACCGTCCCCGAGATAGAGCTGCGTAATGTGGTCGGTCTCCTGGTAGCGCATGGCGTAGGCCATGCCAACCCCGGGAGGTATATGCCCGCCGACGATGCCGTAGCCGCCCATCAGGCCTCGCTCGACGTCGAAGAGGTGCATAGAGCCCCCTTTGCCCTTTACGAGGCCCGTCCCCTTGCCGTAGAGCTCGGCCATGATCTCTTTGGGATCACTGCCCAAAAGGAGCGCGTGCGCGTGGTCGCGGTAGGCCGTGATAACCTTGTCGCCCTCCTCGAAGGCCTGCAAGAAACCTGTGGCGACGGCCTCCTGTCCGATGTAGACGTGGAGGTAGCCCCCGATCTTACCCTGCCTGAAGCCCTTCTGACATGCCTCCTCGAAGGCCCGGATCAAGGCCATCTGACGGTACAAATCTACGAGACGCTCCGAGCTGGTCGCTATGGCACCACCGCCTTCGCGGGTCTCTACGCCCCCGTCTTCCGAGTGCTCGTTATCTGCCGACATCAACGGCCCCTTCCCTCTCAGAGGTACAGACTAATAGACAGAATACCAAAACCGCGCGTTTCGTATGTAGTTCCACACGCTCCTATACCCTGTTTTGCGCCCCTCCCAACCACTCCCGCACGGCCCTGAACGCCCGCGCCCTGTGGGAGTCTGCGTTCTTGCCTTCGCCCATCTCGGCGTAGGTCATCGAAGACCACCCAGGGACGAACACGGGATCGTAGCCGAACCCACCGGTACCCCGTGGCCTCTGCGCCAGAGTTCCTTGCACCTCACCCCTGAAGGTGAGCACGGTCCCGTCAGCCTCCGCTAGCGCGACGACGCACACGGCTCTGGCCGAGCGGTCCTCGCCTTCTGCGAGCATCCTGAGCAGGCCCTCGTTGCCGACGCTGCGCATGAGCCACTTTGTCAACGCTCCTGGAAAGCCGTCCCACGCATCGACCATGAGCCCGGAGTCTTCGACGAGAACCGGTAGCCCCGGTCTACCGAGGGCTTCGCGGACGGCGCGGGCCTTCTCGGCCGCGACTTCGGCAGGGTCGATGGCCTGTATCTCGGGCGGGTCCAGATCCGCCCGCTCGAGATCGAAACCGAGGATCTCCTGTACCTCACGACGCTTGTGCTCGTTGGTGGTTACGAAGATGGCTCTCATAGCATAAGAGTCTACATAAGGGCGATTCTTTATGATACAGTCGCGTCCATGCATGAGGTGAGGGTAGACTCGGCTGGAGGAACATTGAGACCATTGCTACCTGGAAGAGAGGGCCTTTGCCGCTCGTAGATCTCGACCGATTCGATTTCCTGTATGCCAACAGGGTCAAGGGCATGAAGTCGGCCGCGACCCGCGACCTGATGGCCACGCTCTCGAGGCCAGGCATCATCTCGCTGGCTGGCGGCTTTCCAGACACCAAGGCCTTCGGCGAGGAGGCGTTTCGCGAGATCTCCCGCAACATTGCTTCGGACGCAGCCCAGGCCCTGCAGTACGGGCCGACGGCGGGCCTCGAAGCCATAAAAGACGTCATAGTCGAGGTCATGGGAGCGGAGGGCACGCCAGCGAGGCAGGAGGACGTCTTCGTCACGACAGGAGCCCAGCAGGGGCTGGACCTCATCGCCAAGGTGTTCCTCGACGAGGGCGACGCTGTCCTGTGCGAGGGGCCAACCTACGCTGGGGCGCTCAACGCGTTCGCCGCCTACAGGCCACGCATAGCCCACGCCCCGATGGATAGGGCCGGTATTATCCCCGTCGCTGCCCGCGAGACCCTCAAGAAGGCCCGCAAGGGGGGGCTCCACGTCAAGTTCCTCTACACCGTACCCAACTTCCAGAACCCTGCGGGGGTTACGATGGTCGCCGAGCGGCGCAGGGAGCTCTTGGAGATGGCGCGCGAGTTCGACCTCGTGATCGTGGAGGACAACCCCTACGGGATGCTCCGCTTCGAAGGCGAGCCGCTCCCCTCCCTCGCGGCGCTGGAGCAGGAAGAGGGAGACCTCGACAGGGTGGTCTATCTAGGGACGTTCTCCAAGATCTTCGCCCCCGGCGTCAGGCTCGGGTGGGTGCATGCCCAGCCGGGGATACTGCACAAGATCAACGTCGGCAAGCAGGGCGCCGACCTCTGCTCCTCGAACCTATCTCAGATGATGATCTCCTCATACTTCCAGAACGCGGACTGGAGGGCCTACGTAGGGCGCCTGAGTTCCATGTACAAAGAGCGCCGCGACGCGATGCTCGACTCTCTGGCCGAGTTCATGCCCAAAGAGGTCTACTGGACCCACCCCGAGGGCGGGCTCTTCGTCTGGGCCACCCTCCCCTCGTACCTGGACGCGACCGCGATGCTCCCCCGCGCCATCGCCAGGAACGTAGCCTACGTGCCAGGCGAGGGGTTCTACGGGGGCGCTGCCGGGACGGGCAAGAACAACATGCGGCTCAACTTCTCATTCGTGGAACCCGAGAGGATCCGGCGGGGCATAGAACTGCTCTCCGAGGTGATCAGGGAGCGCATGGAGCTCAGGAGCGACCTGGAACGTGGCTCGCACCGAAAAGAAGGCGCAATACACGGCAGCCGCACGGTGGGCTTCAGTTCAGGCACGGAAGGTTAGGGTACCGTGGCTCGCGTGGCCGTCCTGCGCGGTGGTCATTCGATGGAGCGCGACGTCTCCTTCATTACAGGCCGGCGCGTCCAGCACGCACTCGAACGCCTCGGCCACGATGTTCACCCGCTCGACATAGAGGAGTCGACCACGGGGACGCTGATGGAGATCACACCCGATGCCGCCTTCATCTGCCTTCATGGCCCCGGCGGCGAGGACGGCACGGTGCAGGCGCTGCTGGAGACCCTGAACATCCCGTATACGGGGAGCGGGCCGCTCTCTTCCATCCGCTGCATGGACAAGGACTACGCCAAACGTGCGCTCCGCGCCGCCGGCGTACAGACCCCCCCCTTCCGCACCTTCCTGAGAAGAGCGATGAACGAGATGGGGGCTTCTGCGGCGCTGGATGTGGCCGCCGAGGAGCTAGGTTACCCGCTCGTCGTCAAGCCTGCCAGGGAAGGATCGAGCTTCGGGCTCTCCCGGGTCGAGGGGGCTGAAGGACTGTTCGACGCCGTCTACGAGGCGCTAGGATACGACGCCAAGATCCTGCTCGAGCGCTGGGTTGAGGGGACGGAGATCTCCATCCCCATCATCGAACCGGCGGGCGAGGAGCCAAGAGCCCTGGGTCTGGTCGAAATAAGACCTCGCGAAGGCACCTACAACTTCGAGGCTAAATACACCCCAGGGGCGACGGACTTCGCCATCCCGGCAGAGATACCGTCCGAGGCCGCCTCCTGCGTAGAGGAGACAGCGCTCACCGTCTACAAGATCCTCGGCTGCTCCGGTTTCGCCAGGGTGGATACCATCTTCGCCGGAGGCACCCCCTGGCTCCTCGACGTGAAGACCATCCCCGGCTTTACCGAGACATCGACCTTCCCCCTCGCTGCCGAGACCGCAGGCACCACCTTCGAGATGCTCGTCGAGACCATCCTCGAAGCGGCGTTACGCACAGAGGCGACTGCCAAGCTGTAGAATTCTCGTCCCTAGGTAACGAAGGCGAAATGGTAACGTTGTAGTGTGAGTTCCGGGCACCCGAAATTGTACGCCGAGCTGGCCGGCTGGTGGCAGTTGATCTCGCCGACGGAAGATTACGCGGACGAAGCCGCTTTCTTCGGCAGGCTCTTCCGGGCCGAGAACGCCTGGACCGTGCTCGAGCTGGGCTGCGGCGGCGGCAACGTCGCCTGGTTCCTCAAAGAGGATTTCGCCCTGACGTTGACCGATATCTCGGACGCGATGCTTGCCGAGAGCGAGAAGCAGAACCCCGAGCTCGAACACATCGAGGGAGATATGCGCACGTTGCGCCTCGGTAGGACATTCGACGGCATCCTTATTCACGACGCCATCATGTACATGAGCAGCGAGGAGGATCTACGCGCAGCCCTGCTCACTGCCCACGAGCACTGCAAGCCAGGTGGAGTGGCCGTGTTCGTACCCGACTGGGTGGCCGAGACCTTCCAGCCCGGCACCACGCACGAAGGGGTAGACAGAGGAGATCGGGGAGTCAGGTACCTGGAGTGGACCTGGGACGCCGATCCGAACGACACCAAAGTCAACTACGAGTTC
>DASSCV010000110.1:0-5456 GCA_035697505.1 Rubrobacter sp. | reverse complement strand
ATAGGCCAAAAGTTAAGTTTTGTTCACAGGGCTTGCGACGGAGGTGCCCGCTCATTTATAATCATCGTATCATCCTAGCGGCCCTATCTGGGGGCCGCTAAGGGCCGGAAAAGGGTCTCACCCTTCTATGAACACCGGCCCTTTTGTTTTGAGCACGTCAGCATTTCAGCAAGTCAGCTTTTGCGTGCGAGTCCTGGCTGACGTGCCAACCGGCGGCACATCCGCCGTGCTGACATGCTATGGTGCTAATTATCCTACTTCCTCGGCGATGGTGAAGAGTTCTTCGGCGTGCCGGCGCACGGACTTTACGAGGTCGTCGTTCGCTGTGGCGATCAGGATCCGGCGGAGGGGGGCGTGGTAGCGCGTCATTTCGTCTTCGGACATCCCAGAGAGATTATGCCAGCCAATGGGGTTGCGCTCGCCGGGGAGGGGGTTGCGTCGGATCAGGCGCAGCTCCACGGCGAAGCGCTCACTCGCGGGGAGGTCTATGAGGATGTCGAAGGGTCCGGCGACGCCTTTGCGGTAGCGGGTGAGATAGCGAGACCAGGCCTCTTCCACGCGGCGGCGCCAGGAGGCATCGTCGCGCAGCCGGATCAGTGAGGAGTAACTGGGGTGTCGCTCGTCGAACTCCAGGGCGAGGTAGTAGGGCCTGCGATCTGCGAGGCGCTTCATGAGTCCGGCCGTGGAACTCTCGGCAGAATTCTCCAACAGGGCGAAGGCTCCCGCGTCATCCAGCTCGGAGAGCTCGTCGAAGGTTACGTTACCAGTCCCTATGGCGTCCTGGACGGCCCTGAGGAACATCACGGTCGGGATACGCAGGGCGTGGTGACCGTAGACGTTGTAGTACACCAGGTAGCGGGAGAAGACGACGGATTGCAGTGTGCCAGCCCCTTCTTCGTCCAGCGCCAGAATGGCCTTGTTCTCCTGGCCCACGATCCTCAGGCGCTGTATGAGGGACTCTACCTCGACAAGGCCGTAGGGTACCCTGGCTCCCCTGGCGTCGCGTATCAGGCGGTCGAGGGCATCCACGTCCAACGAGCCGAACAGGATGTCCCTTAGCAGGTGTTCCGTAGGCGTCAGGCTGTGCGGCGGTGTATCCCCGCGCGAGACCAGTCTGAAGACGTTGTGGGGCTCGAGGTCCCACTCTGCCCTCAAGACCTTCGCCACTTCGGTGTGTTCGATCCAACGCCTGCTCAACTCCTTGAGGGTGGGCGCGCCTGGCACCTTGATCCCTTCGACGGAAGCGGCGTAAGGGTATCGGCCCGCGTCGAGCAGCAGGGCAGCGGCCAGGGCGGCCCTCACGTCGCGGTCTTCGAGATAGGCGCCCGACTCCGCGATCCGCTTTAGCGTCAGTCCCGCGAGGTGGTAGACGCCAACCGCGTGATCCAGGCGCGTGTGACGGGCCCTCGGGAAGGATCCGAAGGTAAATCCGAGCTGACTCATACCCCTCAGGCGTTGCATCGCGCCCGTCTCGAGCAGCGTCTTCACCGCCCGATCTATAGAGACGTCCCCCCAGATCACATCCCTGACTCTTCTGCCGGAGCCCCCGAAGAGCTCCCCAACCGTACCGCTCAATGACGCTCCCGATCTCCTGCTCTCGGCTATTCTAACTAAAATGTAAATATACGAAAGGATGCCTCGGGCTGGCGACGGGTGTAACATTCTGTTTCTTGAGAGAGGAGACGCCATACGTATAGAAGAGATACAGACTCTACAGGGGGAGTCGGTAATCCTCAGGCCGCCCCGGGAATCCGACGTGGAGGTGGTCTACTCCTGGGACAGAGACCCGGAGCTCGCCGCCTGGAACGGCCGCTCACCCATCTCCATCTCCCTTTCGGCGGCCCGTCGCGATTACCTGGCCCGCTGGGAGGATCCGAGCGTCAAGACTTTTATCATAGAGGCCCGCGGTGAGCCGATCGGCATGGCGACCCTTTATGACTTCCGCCGCGACAGCTGCGAACTAGGCATAAAGATCGGACCCGGAAACCTTCGCGGTAGGGGCTACGCTACGGAGGCCGTGACTCTCCTGATAGATTACGTCTTCGACACCATGGGTCTCGCAGCCGTGCGCGGCTCGACCCTGGCCCACAACGACCGCATGCAGAGGGTCTTCGAGAAGAACGGTTTTGTGCGGGTCGGTGATGGTTCCCTCCTGAGCCGCTACGATAACCGCCGCTACACCGAACTCTTCTACGAACGCCGGCAAGACGATCACAAGCCGTAACAGCGCCTTTCACAAGAGGTGAGCCATGCCACGGAAGAGAAGGTCCCGCAATGCCCCATCCCCGCTTTCCATTCGCTATCTTGCCCTAACCGACTACAATAAGGCTGATGAAGACGCAGCTGGAGCTGAACATCAGGAGTCGGGGCGCGATGAGCGGGGTGCTGACCATGGGCAGCCTCGATCCCGCGTTCGCCGCCGCCACCAGCGTGCACGGAGAGCCTGTGGTCGTGGACCTGCGTACGGTCGAGTTCGTCGAGCCGGCCGGGCTCTGCGCCCTCGCAGCGCTACTGGAGTACCTGAGCGCGCGCAGCGAGGTGGTGGATCTTGCACTCGCAGGACGCGACGTGCCAGCCTATCTGGAGCGGATGAACTTCTTCAGGTCGTTCGGGGATAAGGTACGTACCAACGCCGACGTAGCCTCTCTGGAAGAGCGCAGGCGGCACAACCCCGGGACGCTGCAGGAGTTGATCAACTTCCACACCGAGGAAGAGATACCGGGGATTATCCAGAGGATCTCGGAGATCCTGGAGAACCAGGGCTACCGCCTGCGCGAACGGGTCGCGATCTGCTCGACGCTCTCGGAGGTCTGCGCGAACGCCGCCGAGCACGGCGTCTCCTCTTTCGGGGCCTACGCCGCCGTCCAGGCCTATCACCACATAGTTAGCGGGTCCCGCCGCCACGGCGAAGAGGTCCTCGTCGCGATCGCCGACGGAGGTGTCGGCGTGCGCGAGACGCTCACTCGTAACCCCGAGTACGCCGAACATACCACCACCGACAACGATGCCCTGCGCCACGCCCTCGAGATGGGCGTCTCGGCGACCGGTGAGATCGGCCGCGGAGGCGGGCTCGCCCTCGTCGCGGGGATCGCCGCCCGCGCCGGTGGATCCCTCTCTTTGCGCTCCGGCTCAGGCCGCGTAACCGTCTACGAGAACCGTAAGAACTCCCGTAACGTCCCCGACTTCCCAGGCACCTTCGTACGCGTCTCCCTGCCACGTACCCCACAGGAAAAAACATCATGATGAACCCAAAATACCCCCCAATACGCCGTTGACTTATCCAGTGAAGACCGGTACAATCCTCATATATGATTTCACTGACGACAGTGAGGACGGCTCCGGTGATTGAGGAGCGGGCGCACCAGGTCTTCGAGGTTGCCGGGGGCGACTTTGGGGGCAAGTTGATGGTGACCCGCAGGACGGGCCGCGCGGTTCGAGAGGCGCTAGAAGGGGCGCTGGAGGGATTGCCGAAGGGTGGCATCCTTTATGTGGACACGCGTGGGGTCGAGCTCATGGACTACTCTTTTGCGGACGAGGCGCTTGGGATACTGGCGTCGAGATCTGCAAGCGGGGAGTATGGGGACAGGCATCTGGTTTTGGTCGAGGAGGACCGGGATCTCCTGGAGAACGTCGAGGCCTCTCTGAGGCAGCGCTCGCTCGCCATGATCCGGGTCGATGAGATCGGGGCCGAGCCTGGCATTGTGGGTAAGGTGCCCGACCATCTGGTCGAGACCCTGCAGGCGATCTACGACGCAGGCTCCATCACCAACGCGGCCCTCGCCGCGAGGCTGGATCTCAACCATACAGCCTGCAACAACAGGGCGACCAGACTCGCGAAACTCGGCCTGATCCATCGCCGCATCGAGACCGCCGCCCCAGGCGGACGCCAGTATACATACGAGCGGATCGCCTGATGTTTATTTTTGACCGCATCCTCACCGAGTTCAGTGAAGATAGCGTTACCGGCTTCTGGTCGGAGGAGGTTCAGTGATGAGGGAAGAGTACATGATCGAGCGCCAGGGCAAGAGGTTCGTGCTCTATGCGGGGCTTTTGGAGGAGGCGCACAGCCGGGGGCTCAGGAGCATCGAGACGGAGCTCTTGCAGGTTCCTACGAAGGAGAACGGCGAGGTCGCGATCGTGAAGGCCGTGATCCGGACGGAGGAGGGCAAGTTCGGCGGCATCGGCGACGCGTCCCCCCAGAACGTCAACCGGGCCATAGCTCCGCACTTGATCCGGATGGCCGAGACGCGGGCCAAGGCGCGCGCTCTCAGGGACGCCATCAACGTCGGCGTAACCGCTTTCGAGGAGCTCGGTGGCGAGGAAGAGGTTGTTGAGTCTTCGGGGACAGAGGAGCGTGAAGGGCGGCCCAGGGCGCAGACCGAGGAAGGAAGGGGCGAGCTTCCTGCGACCAGGAAGCAGCTCAACTACCTGGAGGCACTCATCTCGGACGTCGTCGAGGATGGGATCGGGCGCTTCGAGGAGATGGTCGGAAAGCCTGTAGGGGAGCTCACCCGCGAGGAGGCGAGCGAGTGGATCGGGCGTCTCTCTGGGAGGGCCGCGTAGTGGGTGGGTCCGCCTGGATCGCTGCCTTGGGCGAGGAGGTCGTCTACGAGGAGGACCTCCCCGCTTGCTGCAGGCGCAGCGCCCTTCACTACGACGAATCGTTCGAGTGCCCGGTATGCGGCGCGATGTGGCGGGAACCGCTGCCTGTGCAACCCGAGGAGGACGCCTTCGCACAGCGCGAAGAGCGTAGAGGAGCAGCGTAGGGAGGGAGATCGAAGGTGAGCGGAGAAGCAAAGCGCAAAGCGCGCAAGAGGCGGAGCGCCCTCAGGCCCGATACCGCGCTCGTCCCCGTAGGAGGCGAGCCCGAGCACGAGATCTACGTGTGGTCGTTGCCTACGTGCTGCCTGCGCTCCCTCAAAGAGAAGGCCATGTCCGAAGTGGGCGAGCGACGGCGCCTCGAGTTGGATTGCTCGTGCGGGCGGAGCTGGCGCATCACATCCAGCCTCGACCCTCGCATCCTGGAACGCTTCGTAACCCATGGAGGCCCACGGGTCGGGGGATCGTATCCGGCGGCATGATGAGAGCACTCGAGCTAGTCAGCGAGGGCACGCGAGAGCGGAGATGCTGACAAGCTAACACAGAGGGGAGACGTAATGATGGAAGCACAGGATGTTCTGACACAGTACTTGGGCAGGGTGCGGGGTGGCAGGTTGCTCGATGCGGGTGAGGAGAAGGCTCTCGCCAGGCGTGCCCGCGGGGGGGACATGAGGGCCCGTCAGAAGCTCATCGAGTCCAACTTGCGGCTCGTCATCTCCATCGCCAAGAAGTACAGGGGGCGTGGCGTGCTCTTCGAGGATTTGATCCAGGAGGGGAACGCAGGCTTGATCCGGGCCGTCGAGAAGTTCGACCCCGAGATGGGCAACCGCTTCTCCACTTACGCGACGTGGTGGATC